>NZ_JBQCCN010000049.1:0-15851 GCF_051962185.1 Sphingomonas sp. | reverse complement strand
CGAGGCGAGCGCGGCGCCGACCACGCGGACCTGCCAGTCACGGCCGCTATCGTGCGCGACGCGGTGCAGGCGGTGGATCAGTTCGTAATCCTCGACCAGGCAATCGGGATCGAACCCGCCGACCTCGACCACCGCCTTGGTCCGGAACGCGGCGAACGCGCCCGACACAAGCAGCAGTCCGTTCAATCGCTCCCAGGCGTAACGCGAAAGGAAGTTGCGGACATATTCATAGGTCTGGAACCACTCGAACAGCCGGCCCGACAGGCTCGGCCCGCACATCGGCCGGATCACGCCGGTCGCGGCGACCAATTCGGGCTCGACGGCGAAGGCGTCGCGCATCGCGGCGATCGCGCCGGGTTCGAGCAAGGTATCGGCATCGACCGTGACGACGATCTCCTCGTCGACATGGAGGATGGCGGCGTTGAGCGCGCGCGCCTTGCCCCCATGCGGCAGCCGCAGCCAGCGCAGCGACGGCAAATTGGGCGCCGGCGGGCTGATCGCGCCGACCTCCGGTTGGGCCAGGCCGAAATGCGCCAGCGTCTCGGGCGTCGCATCGTCCGATCCGTCGTCGGCGATCAGGATCAGGTCGGGCGCCCGCTCCTGCGCCGCGAGCCGTTCGATCGTGACATCGAGCACCGCCGCCTCGTTCCTGGCGGCGACGATCACCGCAAGGGTCGCGCGCGCGTCACCGGACACCGCCGGTGTCGCGCCATGGCGCAACGGCCAGATCTGTCGCGCGGTGAAGATCAGCAGCGCGGTGTCGTAGAGGATGTACCCCACCCCCACCGACCAGACCAGGATGCCCTGGCGCAGGAACGCCTGAACCACCAGCGCGACGAACGCCACGTACACCAGGGTCGTGACGGCACGGCTCCCCCAGCCGACGCTACGCGGATTGAGGCGCGGGGAAAGTTTGGCAAAGGACTGGGCGAGCGCGTCCGCCGGCGTACGCTGGATCATGAAAAAGAGGACTTCGGTTGGGGGCCGGTTATTCCCTAGCGTTCGTTTCGGACCCGCACTAGCCTGATTGCCAATGCGTTGAGGAGTACGTCGTGGAAGGCCAACGGTTCACGAAAACAGCGATCTGGCTGCACTGGATCATCGCGATCGGGGTGCTGAGCAATATCGCGCTGGCGTGGATCTGGCCGCTCGGCGACCATAACGACGCGATCGCGGTCTATGTCCGGCCGATGATCGACGTCCACAAATCGACCGGCGTCACGATCCTGGGCCTCGCCGTCCTGCGCCTGTTGTGGCGCCTGAGCCACAAGCCGCCGGCTTTCCCGGCGAGCTACAGGCCGTGGGAAGCGACTGCCGCGCATATCGTCCATTGGGGGCTTTATTTCGCGATCTTCGCGATGCCGATTACCGGCTGGGTGATGGATTCGGCGTGGAAGGACGCGGCCGCCAATCCGATGCATTTCTTCGGCACGTTCGAGTGGCCGCGGCTGGGCTTCATCATGGCGATGGCGCCCGACACCAAGGAATGGATCCACACCGTTTTCGGCGACGCGCATGAATGGATCGCCAAGCTGGTCTATGTCCTGTTCGTGCTCCATGTCGCGGGTGCGCTGAAGCACCAGTTCCAGGGCCATGCCGAGCTGCAGCGCATGGGCGTGGGGCGCTGAATTGGCATTGAGCGCAAGGCACGGGAAGCCGGCGGTCGGCGGCGCGCCTAGATCCTTGGTCCAAGCTACCAAGGACCAAACCATGACCTTCGCCTTTGCCCATTACGCCTCGCCGGTCGGCACCCTGAAGCTCGTCGCGAGCGACGCCGGGCTCGCCGCCATCCTGTGGGAGAATGACGATCCCGATCGCGTCCGATTGGGCGCGATGACCGAGCGGCCCGATCATCCGGTGCTGGTTGAGACGAAGCGCCAGATCGGCGAATATTTCGCCGGCACGCGCACCCGTTTCGACTTGCCGCTCGATTTCCACGGCACCGATTTCCAGAAGAGCGTGTGGGCGGCGCTGCTGCGCATTCCGTTCGGCGAGACCCGGACCTATGCCGAGATCGCGCGCGAACTCGACCGCCCGACCGCGTTTCGCGCGGTGGGGGCCGCCAACGGCAAGAACCCGATCTCGATCGTCGCGCCGTGCCACCGGGTAATCGGCACCGACGGGGCCTTGACCGGTTTCGCCGGCGGGCTGGAGGGCAAGGCGTTCCTGCTGGAGCTCGAGGGCGCAGCGGTCTGATCCTCCCCGTCATCCCGGCGCAAGCTGGGATCTCAGGCGAAGGCGCGATGCGGCCTGAGACCCCAGCTTGCGCTGGGGTGACGGTTGGGGATGGGGCCGATCGGCCTGATCGAAGCCGCGATCAATCTTTAGCCGGGACGTCGGCAGACGCATCGGCGAAGATCGGCACATTCTCGCCGCGATGGACGCGGACGCCGCTGACCGGGTTGACCGTGCCCCCGACCCGGATGTGCTTGCCCATCGGCAGTGGCGCGACGGGCACCGGCGCCGACAGCGCGGCGGCGGCGACCGGCGCCGGCCCGCCCGAGGCGCCGCGATGAACGACGACGCCGGCGACGACCTCGCGATTGTCATACCCTCCGGCGGCAATTCCGACGCCGACATCGCCGGCACCGGTGGGCCAGGGCGTGGTGCGGCCGGTCAGGCTGGGCTCGAATCCCGAATAGGCCTGGCTGTTGGCGAGTGCGCCTTCCAGCCCGCCGCGCCAACGATAGAAGATGTGCGCGCCGACCGTCGCGACGCGGTCCATGCTCGACGCCCACCACGGCAGCACGTAATTGGCATGATAAAAGGTCGCCGAGCCGATCGGCGCGAACACCTGGCCGGACAGCGCCGCGACCGCGATGTCGCGGGCATGCGCCCAGGAAGCGGGATCGCGACGGAACGCCATCGATCCGTCGCAAGTGAAGCTGAACTGGCAGCCGGTGCGCCGCATCGATCCCTGATAGACCACGCCGCACACGCTGTCGGGGAAAGCGCGATCGCGCACGCGGTTGAGCACGACTTGCGCCACCGCGCGCTGTCCGTCGTCCGATTGCGATCGCGCCTCGTAATAGACCGCGGCGGTCAGGCATTCGATCGCGCGGGCGGCGTCGTCCGGACTGCGGGTCGTCGACAGTGCTAACAAGGGCTGCGCGGCTACGATCGCGGCGCTCGGCGAATTCGCGTCGACCAGCGCCGGGAGTTTGGCGGCGACATCGGCCGGCAGATCCAGCGCCAGGCGGTTGATCATGGTGACGGTGGCCATCGGCCGCGCATTGCCGCGCTGCGGCACGGCGGTCTGCGGCAGGCACGACGCGACCATCGCCAACAGGCCAAGACCCGCGGGCGCGCGCAATCTGAGGAGAACCCACCGCCGCTTCACGGGCGACGGGGTACGAAATCAGGGTTAGTACCCGGTTAAGACGGCTGTTCGCCGGCGATTTTCGTCGGTTAGCCCGAATTCCGCAGCGCGGTCGCGATCGCGTTGATCGACAACAGGATGCCCTCGCCGATCCGCGGATCGTCCTCGCCGGCGCGGTGGCGCTTCATCAGTTCGATCTGGAGCAGGTTGAGCGGCTCGATATAGGGCAGGCGCAGGCGGATCGAGGCGTCGAGCCCCGGATGCTTTTCGAGCAGGCGCGATTGGCCGGTCGCGTCGAGCAGGCCGTCGCGCGCCGATTCCCATCCTTCCCGGATGCGCGGGAAGATCGCATCGGCCAGCGCGCGATCCTCGACCAGAGCGCAATAGCGTTCGGCGATGCCCATGTCGGACTTGGCGATGACCTGTTCCATATTGTCGAGCGTCGCGGCGAAGAACGGCCAGGCCTCGGCCATTTCGCGCAACAGCGCCTTGTCCTCGAACCCGGCCAGCGCCTGGCCGACGCCATACCAGCCCGGCAGCATGACCCGCGCCTGCGCCCAGCTGAACACCCAGGGGATCGCGCGCAGATCCTCGATCGCGTCAGATTTCTTGCGGCTGGCGGGACGGCTGCCGATCTTGAGATTGGCGATCTCGGCGATCGGCGTCATCTGCCGGAAGAAGGTGCGGAAGCCCTCGGTCTCGTAGACCAGACAGCGATAGGCCTTGAACGCCGACGCCGACAGCGCGTCCATCGCCGCGCCGAATCGTTGGCGATCGGCCTCGGAAATGGCGGACGGCTCGAGGCTGGCGAGCAACGTCGCGGCGGCCATCGCTTCGAGATTGGTGGTGGCGCCGTCGCGCGTGCCGTATTTGGCGGCGATCACTTCGCCTTGTTCGGTGATGCGGATGCGGCCCTGGACCGATCCCGGCGGCTGCGCCTGGATCGCGGCGAAGGACGAGCCGCCGCCGCGCCCGACGGCGCCGCCGCGGCCGTGGAACAGCTGCATGCCGACGCCGGCGCGCTCGAACACCGGCTCGAGCGCTTCCGAGGCACGGCTCAATTGCCAGGTCGAGGTCAGATAGCCGCCGTCCTTGTTCGAATCCGAATAGCCGATCATGACTTCCTGGACGCCGCGCCCGACCGCCAGCCCGGCGATCTCCGGCAGGCCGAACCAGTCGCCCATGATTCCCGGCGCCGCTTCGAGATCGGCGACCGTCTCGAACAAGGGCACCGCCATGATCGCCGCGCTCGGCGGGTCGCCGGGCACATACAGCCCGACTTCCTTGAGCATCAGATGGACTTCGAGCAGGTCGCTGACCGACATCGCCATCGAGACGATATATTGGCGGATGCAGGCCGGGCCGTATCGGCGATGCGCCTCGGCCGCCGCGCGCAGGATCGCGAGTTCCGACGCGGTGTCGGGGCTATAAGCGGCATAAGGGCTGACCAGCGGGCGGACGTTGGCGAGCTCTCGTCGCAGCAGATCGACCCGCGCCTGCTCGTCGAGCGCGGCATAATCCTGCTCGACGCCCGCGACCTTGAGCAATTCGGCGACGGTGCGTTCGTGCACCGCACTGTTCTGGCGCAGGTCGAGCGTGGCGAGGTGGAAGCCGAACGTGTCGACCGCGCGGATCAGCCGCCCGAGCGCCCCGCCCGACGCGAGCGGCCCTTCCTTGTCGCCGGCCAGCGCATGCGCGATCGTCACGAGGTCGCGGCGCAGCGCCTGCGGGTCGGGATACGGCTCGCCGTTGAGCGCGGCCGCGCGCGGCGCGGGCTTGCCGGTCAGCGCGCGATACGTCGCGGCGAGCCGGGCATAGACGCCCGACAAGGCGCGGCGATACGGCTCGTCGTCGCGGCTCGGCGCATCGTCGCCGCTCGCGGTCGCGAGCTGGAGCAGGTCGTCGCTGACCCGGGCATGGTCGGTCGAGATCGACAATTCGGCGCCGAGCGCATGGACCGCGTCGAGATAGTAACCGCGGACCGCCTCGCACGACCGCGCCAGCGCGGTGGTGAGCGAGTCCGCGACCACATTGGGATTGCCGTCGCGATCGCCGCCGATCCAGCTTCCCGGGCGAAGGAAACTCGGCGTGCGTTCGCCCAAGGCGCGGTCCCAGCGCTGGTAGAGGCCGGGCAGTACCGGCAGGAACACGTCGCGCAGATAGGACAGCGCGGTCTCGACCTCGTCGGTGACGTAGAGCCGCTCGCGGCGCAGCACCCGCGTCTGCCACAGCAAGGCGATCTGGCGGGTGATCGCCTGTTCGACATCGTCGCCCTCGATCGTCGTTTTCGTCCCGCGGTCGCGCAGCGCCATCAACTGGGCGATCCGGTTGCGGTGGTCGATCATCGACTTGCGCCGCACTTCGGTCGGGTGCGCGGTCAGCACCGGTGCGACCAAAGCGTGGTCGAGCAGCCGCATGACCTTGTCCTTGCCGATGCCTTCGCGGGCCAACCGCTCGAGCGCGGCGGCGACATCCGCACCGGGCTCGGCGGCGACGCCCTGGCGATCCTCGGCGAGGTTGGCGAGCATCGAGAACAGCATGAAGCCGCGAACGAAGTCGAGCGTCTCGTCGAGCGTCAGCCGATCGAGCCCGAGATCGACTTCTCCCCCCAATCCGCGATGACGATCGACCGAGGCCGAACGGATATATTCGGTCCGCTTGAACAGCGCCTCGCCGCCATAAGCACGGATCACGTCACCCAACAGCTTGCCGAGAAAACGGACGTCGGGATTGTTTGCGATGGTGGGGAGGTCGGCCATGGGCGCTTGCTGCACTGCAGCGAGGGTTGGGTCAATAGTGTCGTTATCGGACCCGCTCATGGCATTTTATTCCAAGATTGCACCCGACGAGGGCGCATACGTGTGCATGAAACAATTGGGCGTACATCAAATTTCCCAACCGTCACCCCGGCCTTGTGCCCCACCGTGCCGGAGCGCGGAACAAGCAGCTCGATCCGTCCGGCGCTGCGCGGTGGATGCCGGGACGAGCCCGGCATGACGATCGGGGCTGGAACCGTCGCCACCCACGAACGTCACCCCGACCTTGTGCGGGGTCTGCCGAGCCGCACGGGAAGACCCTCGAACCTCTTGTCCAAGACCTAGCCGCCCGGCGGATCCCGGCACAAGGCCGGGATGACGGCTGGATTGGAGGCGCGGTCAGGGCGAACACGACCGCGGCGATGCGCGGCTCGTTCCGGAGATGGGTCCCCGATTTCGCGGGGATGACGATGGGTTGATAGCGAGGAGCTTACGCCTCCAGCTCCACGTCCCAGTACAGCCAGTCATGCCAGGTATCGTGCAAATGGTTGGGCGGGAAACTCCGCCCGTGCTCCTGCAATTGCCAACTGGTCGGCCGGATCGGCTCGACATGGAGTGGCATCTTCGCCTCGCGCGGGGTGCGGCCGCCCTTGCGCAAATTGCACGGCGCGCAGGCGGTGGCGACATTCTCCCAGGTCGTGCGGCCGCCATAGGCGCGCGGGATGACGTGGTCGAAGGTCAAATCCTTGTGCGTGCCGCAATATTGGCACTGGAAGCGGTCGCGCAGGAACAGGTTGAAGCGGGTGAAGGCCGGGAACTGGCTCGGCCGGACATATTGTTTGAGCGCGATGACGCTGGGCAGTTTCAGCGCATGGGTCGGGCTGCGCACTTCGCGCTCGTAATGCGCGACGATGTCGACCCGATCCAAAAAGACCGCCTTGACGGCGGTCTGCCACGGCCAGACGGAGAGCGGGTAATAGCTGAGCGGCGTATAGTCCGCGTTCAGCACCAACGCGGGGCAACTGTCCGGATGTCGCATCAGGTCGGGATGAAACACGCTTTCCCCCTTCGCTTTCCTGGCGGGCGTAAAGCCCATCAGGATGACGCCATGATGACAGCACAGGCCGCGACTCGCGGTCAAGAGTCGGCGCGGTGATCGTCAGCCGTTTCGCGCCAAGTCCCACCGGAGGGTTGCATTTGGGCCACGCCTGGTCGGCGATCCAGGCGCACGACCGCGCCCGCCAGCATGATGGACGCTTCCTGTTGAGGATCGAGGACACCGACGCCACGCGCTCGCGACCCGAGCATGTCGCGGGCATTCTGGAGGACCTCGCGTGGCTCGGGCTCGGCTGGGACGAATTGTCGGTCCAGTCCGAGCGGCTGGCGCTGTACGACGCCGCGCTCGACCGGCTGCGCGAAGACGGACTCGCCTATCCCTGTTTCTGCAGCCGCGCCGAAATCGCGCGCGAAGTCGCGGCGAGTCTCCACGCGCCGCACGGCCCCGACGGCCCGCTCTATCCCGGCAGCTGCCGCGCGATCGATCCGGCGACACGCGAAGAACGGATGGCACGCGAAGCTTATGCCTGGCGGCTCGACGCCGGCGAAGCGGCACGCCGCGCTGGGCCGCTGACCTGGACCGACGAGCTCGCCGGCACCGCGCCGGTCGAGCCGCTGATGCTCGGCGACCTCGTCCTCAAGGGCAAGGACCGCCCCGCCAGCTATCATCTGGCGGTGGTCGTCGACGATGCGGCGCAAGGCGTCACCCATGTCGTGCGCGGCCGCGACATCATGCCCTCGACCCATGCGCATCGCTTGCTCCAGGCAGTGCTCGACCTGCCCGAGCCGGTCTACCGCCATCACGCCCTGATCCTCGATGCCGAAGGCGATCGGCTCGCCAAACGCCATGGGGCGCCGACGCTGGCGGATTGGCGGGCGCAAGGGATGGATGGGACCGCGCTCGCCCATCGGTTGCGCGCCGGCGACCTGCCCGCCGGGTTCAGCTTCGATCGCTGATCGCGTCGCCTTTGAACGGGCGACGCAGGCACGACGTCGCCACGATTTAGCCTTGACTGCTAAATCTACATATGTTGTATTTATGGCATGGCTGCCGCTCGTCGCCCTTCCAAACAGATGCTCAAGCTCCTCGACACGCTGTCGGTGAGGCCTCACGAGTGGCGCCACGGCTATGACATCATGAAGGAAACCGGACTTCTGTCCGGGACGCTCTATCCGTTGCTGATGCGCATGACGGACCAGGGGCTGGTCGAGGCGGAATGGCGCGAACCGGCGCAACCCGGACGGCCCGCGCGGCACGCCTATCGGCTGACGGCGCAAGGCCTCGCGCTGGCACGGACAATGGCCGGGGATCCGCCCCCGACGGGATTCAAGGAGGTACCGGTATGACGGCGACCCTTGCGCGTGCCATCGTGACGGTGGCGGCAGCCTGCCTCGGCGACCGTCGCCGCGATTGGGCATTGGCGATGCGCAACGAACTGGACGTCGCCATCGACGACGGTAAGCCGCTCGCCTTCGCGCTCGGCTGTCTGATGAGCGCATTGCGCGACATGCCGAAGCACGAGGAGGGGCGGTTCACGCTGACCAGCCATGCCGTCGCTCTAGGCCTCCTCCCGCTTGCCGCGCTGCTGATGCTGGGGACGGCGTCGGGCTTTCCGTTCCTGCCCTCGGGGCATGCCGGGCTGGCCGGCTGGCTCGCCGGAGGCGGCGAACACCATTCGCTGCTAACGCCCTGGAAGCGCGGTTTTTCCCCGCCGCTGGCAGTCCTGGTCTGGGGGATCGTCGCGGGGCATTTGCTGATGCCATGGTTCATTCTGGAGCGCGATTGGACCCGCGTAGCCACCCTGGCGCGCGTCAACGGCGCCGCCACGGTCACGCTCTTCCTGTTCACCACCATCTTGTTTCTCGACGCGGCCTTCATGCTGCTGCCGGCGGCCGCGCTCGCGATCGAGCTCCTCGCGACCTGGCATCTCTACCGATGGCAGGCGCATCTTTTCGCCGGCGCTCCGCTCGGCACGCCGGTCACGTAACTCCTCGGGGCTTTACCATGCAGCGTATGACCTGAAAGCCGGGCCCTCACCGCCCGTCGAGGACACATGCGCCTTTCTTCAACGCAATGTGGATGGAGACAAGAGATGAACATACCCCTCGCGATGATCGCCCTCGTCTCAACAGCGGCAACAGCCGCACCGGCGCCGGCGCCGCAATGGGCGGCATCGCCGATCCTCGGCCGGTGGACGCTCGACACCGGCTCGAAGACGATCCCGGTCGACGCGCGTCCCGCCAGCGTAACGGCCGAATTCGCCGACGTCGGGGCGGGTGTCTGGAACACCGTTTACGTGATCACCGCGAAGGACGGGAGCGCGCGGCGCATGACCTCGCGCGAGCGGCTCGACGGCAAGGCCGTCCCGATCGCCGGCGACCAGACCGACGCCGACAGCGTCGCGATGACCAGCCCGATCCCGGGAGTCCTGGTGATGGCATTGGGCAAAAGCGGCCATCTCGGATCGGTCAGGGTCTATACGGTATCGCCGGAGGGTCGCGAAATGACCGAAAGCGCGACGGTCGTCGGAGAGGACGGCAAGCCCATGGTCCGCCGCTTCCGCTGGATCCGATGACCCGCGGCCGCTTGGGGGAGGAACGGCGCGTTCGCGCGCAATACCCGTCGCGTGCCGATCATCCCGCGGACGGTCCTCCCTTCGTCCGCGCCCCATTGGCTTCGCGCGCGGCGAAGCCTAGATATCGTCCATGACCACTTTCCTCGCCCTGCTGCTGATCGCCGCGATGATCGCGACCGTCGTCGCGCTCGTCCGCGGCGTCGTCCTGTTCCTCAAGAACGCCGGCGACGACGTGAAGAACGGCGAGGGGCCCAGCGCAACCTCGATCCGGTCGAACCAGATGATGATGTACCGCATCATCTTCCAGGCGGTGGCGATCCTGATCGCGGTGCTGTTGCTGCTGCTCGTCGGCCATCCGCATTGAGCGGCTGACGGTTGGTCAAGCTCAACAAGATCTATACGCGCACCGGCGACGACGGCACCACCGGGCTGGTCGGCGGCGGGCGCATTTCCAAGGCCGACCCGCTGATGGCGGCGATCGGCGATGTCGATGAGGCGAACAGCGCGATCGGCGTCGCGCTGGCAGCGATCGACCATCCTGGCATGGCGACGGCGCTGCGCCGCATCCAGAACGAATTGTTCGATCTCGGCGCCGATCTCGCCACCCCGCTCGACGAAAGCGTCGGCACGCTCCGAGTCACGCTCGACCAGATCGAACGGCTCGAGCGGGAGATCGACGGCATGAACGAGCATCTGGCGCCGCTGACCAGCTTCGTTTTGCCGGGCGGCGTGGCGGGCGCGGCGCAGCTCCATCTCGCCCGTGCGATCGTCCGCCGGGCCGAGCGCAGCGCCGTCGCCGCGGCGGCCGCGACCGCGCTCAGTGCGCAGGCGCTGACCTACATCAACCGTCTGTCCGACTGGCTGTTCGTCGCGGCGCGACGATTGAACAATTCGGGCGCCAGCGACGTTCTCTGGGTACCCGGGGCGTCTCGCTGATCATCCATCTTGGGTTTCGGCTCGTATTTCCTATCTGAGCGATTGACTCCGTCGGCGAAACGACCGAAAGTGGAACATAATGAGAACACGTTTAGGCCTCCGCCCCACGCCGGAAGCGCTTGGCGCTCGTTATGGCTCGGTTCGCGCGCTCAGCGTGGCGCTGATCGCGCCTTTGTCCGACGCCGACGCGACGGTCCAGTCGATGGAGGATACATCGCCGGCCAAATGGCATCTGGCGCACACCACCTGGTTCTTCGAGACGTTCGTGCTGCGCGATTTCGTGGCCGATTACCGGCTCCACGACGAGCGCTTCCCCTTCCTGTTCAACAGCTATTACGAGGCCGAGGGGCGCCGCCACAGCCGCGCGCGTCGCGGCATGGTGACGCGCCCGAGCCTCGATGAGGTGCTGACCTATCGCGCCGCGGTCGACGCCGCGCTGATCGCCGCGCTGCCCGATCTGCCCGAGGCGGCGCGCGACCTGGTCCGGCTCGGCTGCCACCACGAGGAGCAGCATCAGGAATTGCTGCTGACCGATATCCTCCACCTCGTTTCCGAAAACCCGATCGAGCCGGCGATCTGGCCCGGCGCGCGCAAGATACCGGTGGCGATGCCGGATGCGATCGGCTGGATCGAGCATGGCGGCGGGATGGTCGAAATCGGCCACGACAGCCCGCATTTCGCGTTCGATTGCGAAGGACCGCGGCACACCGCCCTGCTGCATCCGCATGCGATCGCCGACCGCACGGTGACCAATGGCGAATGGGCCGCGTTCATCGCCGACGGCGGCTATCGCGACCCGCGCCATTGGCTGTCCGACGGCTGGGCCTGGGTGCAACGCGAAGGCGTGACAGCGCCGCTCTATTGGGAGCAGCGCGACGGCGCCTGGACCCGGTTCGGGCTCGACGGGCGGCGGCCGATCGATCCTGCCGCGCCGGTCACGCATGTCAGCTTCTTCGCGGCGGATGCCTATGCCGGTTGGGCCGGCGCTCGGCTGCCGACCGAAGCCGAATGGGAAGCGGCCGCGAGCGGCCACGATCCCGACGGCGGCAACCAGCTCGACGCCGCGGGGCCGGTCGAGCCGCGCCCGTCGGCGGGCGGGCCGGCGTTCTTCGGCGACGTCTGGGAGTGGACCGGCAGCGCCTATCGCCCCTACCCCGGTTTCCGCGCGGCCGAAGGCGCGGTCGGCGAATATAACGGCAAGTTCATGAGCGGGCAGTTCGTCCTGCGCGGCGGGTCGTGCGCGACCCCGCGCGGCCATGCTCGGGCGAGCTACCGCAACTTCTTCTACCCCCATCAGCGCTGGCAATTCACCGGCGTGCGGCTGGCGAAGGATCTCTAGCTTTTTTTCGTTGCGGTCGCGTCGGCCGAGGTCGGGATTTCGTCGGCGATGCGTTTGATTTGGGGGAATTCACCGCTGCCCGACGGCAGCTCGAAACTGGACCCGGTTCATCGGGAAGGAAAGGCCGAGACGTTATGTTGAAGCAGGAAATCGAGGATGGCACCCGGAGCTTCGCCGATCCCGCCTTTCGCGCCGATGTGATCGACGGACTGACGCGGCGGCCGCGCGCCATCCCGGCGCGCTGGTTCTACGACCGTCGCGGTTCCGAATTGTTCGAGGCGATCACCGAATTGCCCGAATATTATCCGACGCGGACCGAAACCGCCCTGCTGCGATCGATCGCCGGCGACATTGCCAAGCGCGTCGGGCCTGGTCGAGCAGTGGTCGAATTCGGCTCGGGATCGTCGACCAAGACGCCGATCCTGCTCCAGGCGGTCGAGCCGAGCGCCTATGTGCCGATCGACATTTCGGGCGATTTCCTGCGCCAGTCGTCGCGGGCGCTGTCGGAGCGCTTTCCCGGGCTGCCGGTCTTCCCGGTCGAGGCGGATTTCCTCAAACCCATCGCCTTGCCCGAACAGGTCCGCGCCGCGCCCAAGCTCGGCTTTTTTCCGGGCTCGACCATCGGCAACATGATCCCCTTGTCCTCGACCGACCTGCTCCGTGCGATGCGCGCGTCGCTCGGCGAAGGCGCGATGCTGCTGATCGGGATGGACCGGATCAAGGATCCGGCCGTGCTCGAACGCGCCTATGACGATGCCGCCGGGGTGACCGCCGCGTTCAACCTCAATCTGCTCGAGCGGATCAACCGCGAGCTCGACGGCACGATCCCGGTCGACGCCTTCCGCCATCGCGCGATCTGGAACGACGAGCGCGCGCGGATCGAGATGCATCTGGAAGCGACGCGCGACGTGCTGTTCACGATCGAGGGACGGCCGTTCGAGATCGCCGCGGGCGAGACGATCCACACCGAGAACAGCCACAAATACGGCGCGCGCGACGCGCGCCTGCTGCTGCGCTCGGGCGGCTGGACGCCGGTCGCCGAATGGACCGACCCCGACGACCAGTTCGCGCTGTACCTCGCCGAAGCCCAGGCACCGCGCCCGGCGCCATGAGCGACGGCGTCCACCGCGCCGCCGCGACCGGGTTCGCGGATGGCGCCGACATCTATGCGGCGAGCCGGCCGGGCTACCCGGCGGAGGTCCTCGACTGGCTCCGCGACTGCCTCGCGATCGGACCGGATAGCAAGGTCGTCGAGGTCGGCGCCGGCACCGGCCTCTTCACGCGCCTGTTGGTCGACACCGGCGCGAGCGTCGTGGCGACCGACCCGGTGCCCGAGATGCTCGCGCATCTGGCTTCGACCCTGCCCGGTGCGGCGACCGCGGTCGCCACCGCGGACGCGCTGCCGCTTCCCGACGGCTCGGTCGATGCGGTGATCTGCGCGACCGCCTTCCACTGGTTCGCGACGCCACAGGTCGTTGCCGAATTCCGCCGCGTGCTGCGGCCAGGCGGCGCACTCGGATTGATCTGGAATGTCCGCGACGTAGGCGTGCCTTGGGTCCGGCGCTTGTCCAAGATCACCGACCGCTATCAGGACGACGCCCCGCGCCAGAAGTCTCAGGCCTGGCGCGCCGTCTTCCCCGCGCCGGGCTTCACACCGCTCCACGAGACGGTGATGCGCTACGATCATGCCGGCACGGCCGAGGAAGTGATCGTCGGCCGCACGCTCTCCACCAGCTTCATTGCCGCTTTGCCCGAGGACCGCCGCGCCGTCGCCGTCGCCGAGGTCCGCGCGATGATCGCCGACACGCCGGCTCTGGCCGGCCGCGAGCGGGTCGCCTTCCCCTATCTTACCAAGGCCTATGACTGCCGCCGGATCGAGTAAGCCCTAACGAACGACCGTAGCGGTCCAGGTCCGCATCGCGTCGCTCGATCCGGTGCAGTCCGGCATCTCATCCATGTCGGTTAGCCGGAAACGCGCACCATCCCACACCCACTCCTGCCCGCGACCACAAGCTCCGCCGCCGCGATCCCGTTCGAAGCTCGTCAAGCTTGCGGTCTTGGCGTCGAAACCGCCATCGACCAGCACGTCATTTTCGGGTGCGAGGTCGAACGGCGCGAGGGTGTAGGTCTTGCCAACCGCAATCACCGGCCTTGACCATGTGTTATACGGCCCGTCCTGGCATGGCACCAGGATTAACGTTCGCCCGCCACCCAGAGCATAAGCCTCAGCGCGCCCCCGACCAGTCAGCCCGGACTCACAATCGAACTGCTTCTCGAGCTTTGCAGTCGTGGCCTCGTCGAGCGCCGGTACCTCGATTGTCGGCACTCGAGCGGCTGCAATGCGCGGCGCGGCCGGCGGCTGAATCGACCGCACGGTCGGTCCTCTGGCGATGATCGCGTCTGGACTACCATCGCGCCGCTGCGCCGCATCGCAATAGCGCATCGCCGCGCTGAACCCCGCGAGCGAACCGCTGGCAGCAATCTTACCTGCGACGCGGATCTCTAGCCGGCTCCCCTGTGCCATCCTCGCGAGCGTGGCCGGCGTCAACGCGCCCGACACGCCCATCCGCGTCGCACTGCCCAATGATTGCACTGCCGTCCCATCCACCATCAAAACAGCAGCACCCTTTTCGGGTTCGACCGAGACCTCGATCACGATCGGCGCATTCGCACGCCCGGTGCGGGTCAGGTCGATTTGATGATAGTCCTCCAGACGACCATCCTCGCCTTCCGCATCCTCATTGTCCGACATCTGCGTTTCCGCGACGCACGACCAGATGTTGTCGCACGCGACCACCCAATCCTTGAAAGTCTTGATCTCACCCGGCTGGGGCGTGGGCGTGGTGACAGCCGCAAGCGCAGCGAGGAGGAGCATCGGCATAGCCGCAACCTAATCCGGGCGGTGCAGCACCGCCAGACGCTCGCCGCTGGACGTCACGCAGCCCGCGCGGCTAGGGGCGAGACAACGGATTTCACGGAGAAGTGACATGCAGAGCGTCGGGGTGATCGGGGCGGGACAGATGGGCGCGGGCATCGCGCAAGTGTCGGCGCAGGCCGGTTATCATGTGCTGCTCGCCGACGTGTCGCAGGAACGCGCCGACGCCGGCAAGGCCGGAATCGCCGCGCAACTCGCGCGCGCCGTGTCGAAGGAGAAGATCACTGCCGAGGCGATGGACCAGACGCTATCGCGGATCGAGACGATCGAAGGTCCCTCGGCGATGGGCAAATGCGGCCTGATCATCGAAGCAGCAACCGAGCGCGAGGAGATCAAGCGCGCGATCTTCGCCGAAGTCGGCAAGGTGCTCGGCGCGCACGCCGTGCTGGCCTCGAACACCTCGTCGATCCCGATCACGCGCCTCGCCCAGGCGACGCCCGATCCCAAGCGCTTCATCGGCGTGCATTTCTTCAATCCCGTGCCGGTCATGGGGCTGATCGAGATCATCCGCGGCCTCGCCACCAGCGACGACACCGTCCATCTGATCGAGACCTATGCCGCCGCGCTCGGCAAGCAGGTGGTCCGCGCCAACGACGCGCCCGGCTTCATCGTCAACCGCGTGCTGATGCCGATGCTCAACGAAGCGTGCTTCGCGCTCGGCGAGGGCGTGGCGACGATCCGCGACATCGACCTCGCCTGCCAGCTCGGCCTCAATCACCCGATGGGGCCGCTGACCCTGGCCGACTTCATCGGGCTGGACACCTGCCTCGAGATCACCCGCGTGCTGTTCGAGGGCACCGGCGACCCCAAGTTCCGCCCGGCGCCCTTGCTGGTCAAATATGTCGAAGCCGGCTGGTACGGCCGCAAGACCGGCCGCGGCTTCTACGATTATTCGGGCGCGGAGCCGGTCCCGACGCGGTGATCCTCGGATTTC
>NZ_JBQCCN010000048.1:0-6227 GCF_051962185.1 Sphingomonas sp. | reverse complement strand
CGGCCGAGGATGCGCGCGATCAGGGTCTCGGTCGCGGCATAGAGCGGGCCCGAATGGACGATCGTGTCGCCGGGCTTGACCATCGCCAGGAACAAGGTCGCGATCGCCGACATGCCTGAGGAAAAGGCCAGCGCGTCCTCGGCGCCTTCCCAGATGCCCAGACGGTCCTCGAGAATCTCCTGGTTGGGGCCGTTGAAGCGCGAATAGACCAGCCCCTCGGCACCGCCCGGGCGCTTGCCGGTGACGCCCTCGAAATGGCGCTTGCCGGCGGCGGCATTGGGGAAGACGAAGGTCGAGGTCAGGAAGATCGGCGGCTTGAGCGACCCTTCCGACAGCATCGGGTCATAGCCATGGCCCATCATCAGGGTCGAGGGCTTGAGCTGGCGACCGCCGATCTGTGCGGGTTCGGTCTTGCGGGGCTTGGGGGCCGCGACCGCGGTCAGGTCGGCTTCGGTCTCGGTCGGCTTCTTGGGCATCATCTACTCCTTTGGCCAACGCTCTAGCGGGGACTGGTTTCAAACGAAACTATTTGATGCCGATGATCGAGACCAATCGCCCATAATCCGCTTCGCCGCGATGCGTGGCGCGGCGGAAGCTGTAGAAACGATCGGCATCGGTATAAGTGTCGAGCCCCATCATCTCGACGGTTCGGACCCCCGCCGTGGCGAGACGATGCGCGACATAGGCCTCGAGGTCGAATTGCGCATGCCCCTCGCGACCGGCGGCGAAGAAGCGTTCGTTCGCCGGGTCATCGGTCTCGAAGCGGCGTTGGAAGGCCTCGTCGACCTCGTAACTGGCGCGCGCGATGCAGGGGCCGATCGCCGCGACGATGCGGTCGCGCCGCGCGCCGAGCTTTTCCATCGCCGCGACGGTCGAATCGGTCACCCCGCCGATCGCGCCTTTCCACCCGGCATGCGCCGCGCCGACCACGCCCGCCTCGCGATCGGCGAGCAGGACCGGCGCGCAATCGGCGGTCAGGATGCCGAGCGCATAGCCCGGCCGGTCGGTCACCATCGCGTCGGCATGCGGGCGCTCGGCATCGGGCCAGGGGGTGGTCATGATAACGCAATCGGGCGAGTGGACCTGATAGAGCGTCACGAGTTCGGCACCGGGCAACACCGCCTCGACCGCGCGGCGGCGGTTCTCGGCGAGCTCGGGACCGATCTCGACCTGTCCGCGGCGGCCGAGATCGAGCCCCGCGGTGATTCCGGTCGACACGCCGCCGCGCCGCCCGAGAAAGCCGTGCGCGACGCCCTCGAGCGCGCGGGCGCGATTGACCTCGACGCTCACAATGTCAGCCTCATCAAGCGATCGTCGTCCTCATGGTCGCCGACCTTGAAGACATAGCGGCCGATCTCCTCGAACCCGTAGCGTTCGTAGAAGCGGCGGGCGCGATGATTGTCGACGAAGACCGACAGGACGACCTCGCTCGCGCCTTGGGTGCGCATCGCGTCGAGCGCCCAGTCCATCAGCACCGGGGCGAGCCCGGCGCCGTGATGGTCGGCCAGGATGTAGAGCTGATGCAATTCCATCGCGCTGTCGGGCCAGTCGCCGGGAAAGGTGACCGGGCCGATCTTGCAATAGCCGACGATGCGGTCGTCCTCGGTCGCCACGCGGACGCGATAGGCGGGGTCGGTCAGATCGGCGGGCAGGCCGCTCGATCCGAACGCCTGGTCGAGGAAGAGCGCGAGGTCTTCCTGGCGATAGAGCGTGCCGAACGTGTCGGTGAAGCTGCGCCGTGCCATCGCGGCGAGTTCGGGGCCGTCGGTCGTCACCGCGTCGCGATAGGCGATCGCGGCGCTCACAGCGCCAGTCGCATGATATGGTCGGTGTCGACCTGGTTGCCGACCGCGAAGGCATAGTCGCCGACATGCTCGAAGCCGTGCTTGCGGTAGAAAGCGGCGGCGCGGTGATTCTCTTCCCACACTGTCAGCAGCAGGGCGGTCGCGCCGGCTTCGCGCGCCGTCGCGATCGTCCAGTCGAGCAGCGCCTTGCCGACGCCCGCGCCATGCTGGTCGCCGGTCACGTAGATCTGGCTCAACTGCATCGCGCCGGGCTCGGCATCGGGCAGCCAGGGCGGATTGAGCTTGGCGTAGCCGACCACGCGGTCGCCGGCGAGCGCGAGGCGGAAGCGTGCGGCGCCGCTCGCCAGGTCGGCGATCAGCTTGCCGGTCGGACCATAGGCCTCAGCAAGATAGGTTGCGGCATCCTGCGCCGAGACGCCGTGCGCGAAGGTCTCGATCCAGATCGCCTGGGCCATCGCGTCGAGCGCGATACCATCGGCGGCGGTCGCGTCGCGATAGTCGATCACAGGAACCCCGCGGGCGTCGGCCAATCGGGCGCAGTCCAGGCCATCGCCTTGAACAAACTGCCCATCTGGTCGTCCTCGACCAGCCGCGCGCGGTCCGCCGCGATCGCCTCGGCGCGACCGGGCGTAGCCCGGGTCAGCGCCTCGGCGCGCGGATCGATGCCCAGCGCGGTCAGGAACGCGCCCTGCCCGACCGGGCCGTCGACGCGCACGCCCTCGACCCCGGCAGCGGCGCCCAGCGTGCCGAAATCGACATGCGCGGTCAGGTCGCGGCTGCCCGGCTCCTCATAAGGATTGGCGAATTGATGACCGCTCACCGCTTGCAGCGTGTCGCCGATCGCGGGGCCGCCATAGCCATAATCGATCACCAGCGCCGCGCCGCCGCGCGCCGCCAGGCGCTGCGCCACGCCGCGCGCGATCGCCACCGAGGCGGGCGAGGTCTCGATAACCGATCCGGGAGCAGCATCGCGCAATTCCTCGGGAATGACGCTGTCCGGCACGTCCTTGCCCGGGATCGGCAGGAACATCAGGTCCTGGCAGGCGATCAGCCGCTCGCGCCAGGCGTCGGTTGCCTTGACCAACTGGCGGATCGGCAAGGCGTCGAAGAATTCGTTGGCGACCAGGAGCAACGGGCGGTCGTCGGGCAATTGCGCGATGTCGTCATGCCAATGGGCATAGGGCACCGCCGCGCGCTGGCGGGCGCGCAAGGTCGGGCTGGTCTCGACGAAATGGACCGGCGGCTCGAGCCCCACCCGAGCCATCGCGCGCAACGCATCGGCCGACAATGTGCCGCGCCCAGGCCCCAGCTCGACCCAATGCACATCGGGCTCGCCCGCGCGTTGCCACAGATCGGCCGCCCACAGCCCGATCAGCTCGCCGAACATCTGGCTGATTTCGGGCGCGGTGGTGAAGTCGCCGGCCGAGCCCAAGGGATCGCGCGTGGCGTAATATTCGGCGTTCGCCGCCGCCATATATTGCGACAGCGGAATCGGTCCCGCCATCGTGATCGCGCGCGCCAGGCGATCGGGCAAATCTCCCCTCCCGCTTGCGGGAGGGGTGGGGGGAGGGTCTGTTGAAATCATTGCGATGAAACCGACATGCCCTCCCCTGGCCCCTCCCGCAAGGGAGGGGGACTTTTAAGCGACGCTCTCATCCCCCGCGATCGGGGTGACGCGGTTGCGGCGGTTCTTGGCGGTCCACACCAGCCAAAGGCCGCCCAGGATCATCGGCACGCATAGCCACTGGCCCATATGGAGATAGCCATTGTCGAAGATGGTGCCGCGGAATTGCGCGTCGGGCTCGCGGAAGAATTCGACGGTGAAGCGCGCGAGGCCGTAGAACACCAGGAACAGCCCGACCAGCTTGCCCGGATCGTAGCGCGCCTTGGTCCGCCAGAAGGCGAACCACAGGATCGCGAACAGGATGACCCCTTCCAGCCCCGCTTCGTAGAGCTGGCTGGGATGTCGCGCGACGTCGTTGCCGGTGCCGTGGAAGATGATCGCCCAGGGCAAATTGGGGTTGGCCGGCTTGCCCCACAACTCGCCGTTCACGAAATTCGCGAGGCGGCCGAAGAACAGCCCGAACGGCGCGCAGCAGGCGACGTAATCGTGGATCCGCAGCCAGCTCAGCTTGTTGCGCCGCGCGAACCACAGGATGCCGAGTGAGGTGCCTATGACGCCGCCGTGGAACGACATGCCACCGGCCCACAAGGCGAAGAAGTTCCAGGAAAGGAACAAGGCGGGGTCGTAGAACAGCACATAGCCGACGCGACCGCCGACGATGATGCCGATCGTCGCATAGAACACCAGATCCTCGACGTGGCGCTTGGCCATCGGCGCTCCCGGCGCGCGCAGCAGCCGCATCAGGTACATCCAGCCGACGACGATCCCGGCGATGTACGCGATCGAATACCATTTGATGTCGAGCAAATGGTGCGATCCCCAGGAGATCGGCAGCAGCACCGGGTTGAGGTGCAGGTCGTTGAAGTCGATCGCGGTCAGTGCGTGCAGGATCAAGGCTTTTCCCCGGGCTTTCCCGCTCCCATAAGGGGGGAAGGGCCCGTACTCAATTGGCACTTGACGAGCGAGCGCGGTCCCGGAGGCGAAAAGACCTGGCGGAGAGAATGGCGATGCCCAGCGCGCTCGATGTGCGGATGGACGACGGGATCGGAAAGCTGACGGAGGCCGGGGCCCCGATGGCGGTGAGCGAGGTCGAGGTCGGGGGGCGGATCTATCCCGCGATCGCCGCCGCGCCGCCCAGTCTCGCCCATTATTTCGCGCATTTCTCGGCCCAGCACGCGGACGCCGTCTTCCTCGTCGCCGGCGACGAGCGGCTGACCTTCGCGCAGGTTTACGAGCAGGCGGAGCGGGTCGCGCGCACCCTGGTCGCGGACGGTGTGACGCCTGGCGATCGCGTCGGCATCGCGATGCGCAATTCGCCGTCCTGGATCGCGCTCTATATGGGCATCCTGATGGCGGGCGGGATCGCCGTGTTGCTGAACGGCTGGTGGCAGACCGAGGAATTCGCCGCAGCCTTGCGCGAAGTCGAATGTTCGATCGTGTTCGCTTGCCCGCCGCGCGGCGAGCGGCTGGCGCAGATCGGCGATCTCACCGCCACGGTGAAGGTGATCCAGGACATGAAGCCGCTGGCCGAGGCGCTGGCGCCGGTCACGACCGACAGCGACGCGGCCTTACCCGAACTCGGTCCGGACGATCTCGCCACGATCCTGTTCACCAGCGGGTCGACCGGCCAGTCGAAGGGCGCGCTCAGCGATCACCGCGCGGTGCTCCAGGCGGTGCTCAATTACCTGACCCAGGCGCTGATGATGCTCGGCTTCGCGACCGAGGACGGCAATCCGCCGCAGGGCCAGCCGTCGACCTTGCTCAACGTGCCGCTGTTCCACGTCACCGCCGAGGTGCCGGTCATGCTCCAGAGCTTCGCGATGGGGCGCAAATTGGTGCTGATGCCGAAATGGGATGCCGAGGAGGCGATGCGGCTGATCGACCGCGAGAAGATCAGCTATTTCGTCGGCGTGCCGCTGATGAGCTTCGAGATCCTGACGCATCCCAACCGCGCCAAATATGATCTCTCGACGGTCACCGATTTCGCCGCCGGCGGCGCGCCGCGCCCGATCGAGCATGTCCGCCGGATCAAGGAGGAAATGGGCGGGGGCGCGCCGCTGATCGGCTATGGGCTGACCGAGACCAATGGCGTCGGTTGCGGCAATTGGCGCGAGAATTACCTCGCCAAGCCCAATTCGACCGGGCGCGCCTCGGCTCCGCTGGTCGATCTCGCGATCCTCGACGATGCCGGCGACAAGCTGCCGGCCGGCGCGCGCGGCGAAGTGGCGATCCGCTCGATCTGCAATTTCCGCGAATATTGGCATCGCCCCGACGCGACCGCCGCGGCGTTCAGCAAGGATCGCTATTTCCTGACCGGCGACATCGGCTATCTCGACGAGGACGGCTATTTGTTCATCGTCGACCGCAAGAAGGACATCATCATCCGCGGCGGCGAGAACATCTCGTGCCTGGAGGTCGAGGCGGCGATCTACGAACATCCGCTGATCGCCGAAGCGGCGGTGTTCGGCCTGCCCGACGAGCGGCTGGGCGAAGTGCCCGGCGCGGTGGTGCATTTCCACGACGGGCAGGTGCTGGACGAAGCCGCGCTGCGCGATTTCCTCGGCGCGCACATCGCCGCGTTCAAGGTGCCGGCCAAGATCTGGATCGCCCCGGATCCGCTGCCTCGGCTGGGGACGGAGAAGATCGACAAGGTGGGTCTAAGGGCCAAGTACCGCGCGCTGGCGGCCGGCTAAATCCTCCCCGGAACGGGGAGGGGGACCGCGCGCGTAGCGGCGTGGTGGAGGGGCCCGCTACCCGCTGACCCACCGGCTCGTCGTTCGTTCGTCGCGGGCCCCCTC
>NZ_JBQCCN010000047.1:0-7760 GCF_051962185.1 Sphingomonas sp. | reverse complement strand
ACAATCCCGGCCGCGTCGCCCTCGATCCGCAAGGCTTTCCGGCGCGCGCCGGAGAGGTCGTCGTCGATGCCCCGGACGAGGCATTGCTTCGTACCGCGTCGGCAAGAGGATACCGGCTGATCGAGCATGACGACGTGCTGGGTGTTTCCTTCGCGCGATTGTCGGTGCCGGACGGCAAGTCGCTGAAAGCCGCGATCGCCGAAATCCGCAAGCTGGGTGGCGAAGTCAGCGCCGATCAGCTCCATTTCGCCAGCGGCGCCGTGGCGGGCAGCCCGGCGCCGCCGGACCCGCGCACCGGACCGATGGTCGGCGTGATCGACGGGGGAGTCTCCGGCGCGACGCTGTCGGCCGGGTTCGCCAGCGGCGCGCCGCGCGCCAACGACCACGGCACCGCGGTGGCGTCGCTGATCGCCGGGTCGGGCAACGTTCGCGGTGGCTTGCCAGGCGCGCGGATCGCTTCGGCGGACGTGTACGGCAGCGACCCGGCGGGCGGCAACGCCACCGCGATCGCCAAGGCGATCGGCTGGATGGTCGAGCAGCGCGTGCCGGTGGTGACCATCAGCCTGGTCGGTCCGGCCAATCCAATACTGGCGCGCGTCGTCGCCGCGGCTCAAGCGCGCGGCCTGGTGATCGTCGCGGCGGTGGGCAACAACGGTCCGGCCGCGCCGCCGGGCTATCCCGCCTCTTATCCCGGGGTGATCGCGGTGACCGGTGTCGATCGGAAAAATCGGGTGCTGATCGAGGCGGGACGCGCGACGCATCTCGATTATGCGGCTCCAGCGGCGGACATGCTCGCGGCGGGACTGCGAGGGCGTCCGTTCCGCGTCCGGGGCACGTCGTTCGCCGCTCCGCTGGCGGCCGCGGTGATCGCGCGCTTCTACCCGACGCCGGGCGATCCGCGCGCCGCGCTGGCGCGGGTCGACGCGGTCGCGCGCGACCTCGGCGCGAAGGGGCCCGACAAGCTCTATGGGCGGGGATTGTTGTGCGACGATTGCCGCACGCCCGCGCCGTAACACACGAAAATAATTCGCACCGTCGGGATTAAACCGATCTCGGCGCCCGTTCTCCCGACAACGACCAAGGGAGAACGACCATGATGAAGAGTCTTTTCGGCGCGGCGATCGTTGCGTTGGCGGTGGCGGCCTCGCCGGCGTCGGCGCAGCTGCTCGGCGGAAGCGGCGGGCTCGGCGGTACACTCGGCGGAACGCTGCACGGGGCCGGCGGCACGCTCGGCGGATCGGGCAATGGCGCCCTGGGCGGCACGTTCGGCGGCACGATCGATCGCTTTCCCAGCGCCGACACCGACACGGTCGCGCGGACGCGCGGATCGACTCGTGCGAGCAAGAGGGTCGACGCGCGCAAAGGCAATGTCAGCGCGTCCGGCGCGACCGACAACGACACCGCGTTCGATTCGGCGACACGCATCGGCAAGCGTCAATTGACGGGCAGCGGGTCGGCATCGGGCAGCGCCGGCGGCGGCATCGACGCTCGATTGCTCGGCACCGACGATCTGCGCGATACGGCGCGCAACGGCGTGGATCGGGCGCGGACCGCGACGGGCAATGCCGCCGGCCGGGCGCGCGACGCGACGGGCAATGCCGTGGATGGCGCGCGAGGTCGGGCAGGTAACGCCGCGTCGCGCCTCTCGTCGTTCGGCGGCGGGATCGGCGGCACGGGCAACGCCGCCGGATCTGGATCGGGTAGCCTGTCGGCGCTCGGCGGCGACGTGGGCGGTGCCGGCAATTTGGCGCTCGCGGGCAGCGGTATGGCGAATGCCGGCGCCTTTCCGGTTAATCCGGGCATGGTGGTGACCAACGCGAAAGGCCGTGCGATCGGCACGGTCCAGTCGGTCCGGTCGACCGCGAGCGGCAAGGTGCAAGAGGTGCTGGTCCGCGTCGGCAACAAGGTGGCCGCGCTTCCCGCCGCCAACTTCACCGGCTCGGGTAGCGTACTGGTTTCGGCGATGGGCAAGGGCGATGTGAAGGACGCCGCCCAATAGACCGGCGCGGCGTCGAGCGCCGCCTGTTTGTCCGGTCTGTCTCGAGCACGTCGATTGATGCGACGCTCGTCCGTTCACAGCGTGCCGAACAAGGCGAGGATTCCGGCATTGCCGCGCGCGATGGCGACAAGCGTGATGATGGCGACGGCGAGCGCGAAGGCCGACGACAGGCGCGCCAAGTAATTCGGTCGGTACATCGGCCATGACTATAGCGACGGCCTGCAGGAATAGAAGAAATCCGTAATTACGTCGAATATATCCATCGATATATAAATGCCAAAAAGAACCGATGCGGGCGCCATAAATCCATTTCAAGTTGGCGAACTCGGGTTATAGTTACGGCATGGGGCGGGGAAGGCTGGCTTTGCGTGCGAGTATCGTCGCGCTGACGCAATTCGCGTTGGCGGGTGGGGCGCATGCCGCGGACGGTCAGGCGCAGAAGCCCGGCGACAAGGACCAGATCGTCATCTACGGCAGCCGCGATCAGCAATATGACCGGCCCGACCCGAGCATCGAGACCGAGCTCGATCAGAACGACATCGCCGCTTACGGGCTCGACACCGTCGGCGACCTGATCGACCAGGTCCTGCCGCAAGTCGACAATTCCTCGGACGGGCCGGTCGTACTGCTCAACGGCCGTCCTGCCAACGGCTTGAAGGACGTGTCCGACTTGCCGACCGAGGTGGTGAGCAAGATCGAGGTGCTGCGTCCGCAAGCCGCGACGCAATATGGCCAGAGCCCGAGCCGGCGCGTGGTCAATATCGTCATCAAGTCCGACCATCGCCAGGTCACCACCAACCTGACCTCCGGGCTGGCGACCGCGGGCCGCGGGTTCAATGCCGCGGGGGAATTCAACCTGCTGCGGCTCCAGGGCGGCAACCGGCGCAGCCTGGCGATCAAGGCCAATATCGTCGACCCGCTGTTCGAGTCCGATCGCCCGGTGATCGACGATCCGCTCGACCTGCCCTATGACATTGTCGGTAACATCGTCTCGTCCCCGCTGCCGGGCGGGGAGATCGATCCGGCGCTGAGTGCCGCCGCCGGTCGGTTGGTTACGGTCGCCGGCGTGCCGGCCGGACTGGCGTCGCCTTCGCTTGGCGATTTCGCGGCTACCGCAGGGCGCGCCAACCAAGGCGATGTCGGCGCCTTCCGCACCTTGGTGTCGCGTCAGCGATCCTATACCGCCAACGCCAATTTCACCCAGCGCCTGTCGTCGAAGACGGCGCTGTCGCTGACCGGGGTCGGCACCTGGGCTAGCTCGCTCGGTTATTACGGCTTGAGCCCAGCTTTGCTCACCTTGCCGTCGGCGTCGCCTTTCTCGCCCTTCTCGCAGGACGTCGACATCGCGCGCTATTTCGGGCCGCCGCTCGGCCAGCGCATGCATTCGGCCAACCTCAGCCTGGCGGGCACGCTCAACACAGATATCGGCCGGTGGCGATTGTCGGTCAGCAGCAATTTCTACCATCTGATCACCCACAATTCGAGCGATCGGGCGATCTCTATCGGCGATCTCGACGCGGCGGTGCTGGCGGGCATGGTCGATCCCTTCGCGCCCCTCCCGCCGGGGCTGTTGGGCAGCGTACCGGTCGATACTGCACGATCGCTCTCCAACAACGGCTCGGCCGAGGCGCTGGCGACTGGGTCGGTGCTGCGCCTGCCGACCGGGATGGTGACCGCGTCCCTGAGGCTCGGCTGGCGATTCGACCATTCGCGCTCGCGGACCTTATCGGGGAGCAACGTCTTCACCAGCCTGCTCGATCGCGACGAGGAAGTGGCCCAAGGCTCGCTACGTTTCCCCCTGCTCGGCGCGCCGCTGGTGCGCGGCGTCGGCGACCTAGGCGGCGAGTTTTTCGCCGCCGCGCGTCACGTCACCGCCGCCGGGTGGCTGAAGGATTATGGCGGCGGGCTGACCTGGCGCTTCGGCAACGTGCTAGAACTCCGCGCTTATTCCTCGCGCGAGGAAGTCGCGCCGCTGCCCAACGCGCTCACCGACCCGATCGTAACGATCGAGAACGTCCGGACCTACGATTTCATCCGCAACGAGACGGTGCTGGTCACCTATATCACCGGCGGCAATCCCAGTCTGCCGGTCGAGCGGCGCACCACGACCACGCTCTCCGGTACCTTGCGCCCGCTGGCGGCGACCGACCTGACCTTCAATATGGAATATCAGAAGATCGTCGGTCGCGGCGTCTTCGCCGCGCTGCCGCCGGTCAACGCCGATGTCCAAGCGGCGTTCGGCGACCGCTTCGTGCGTGACGCGTCGGGCCAGTTGATCCTGGTCGACGCGCGGCCGGTCGCGTTTGCGCTGAGCCGGCGCGAGCAGATCCGCTGGAGCGGGAATTTCAGCAAGGCGATCGGCGCCCCCCGGCTGAGTGCTCCCGGGACGGCCGGCGGACCGGCCAAACTGGGCTCGGGCTGGCGGTTCAATGCCAATTTCAGTTACACGCTCGCGCTGATCAATACGCGGCTGGCACGATCGGGGTTGGCGGAGATCGACATGCTCGACGGCGGTGCGCTGGGCTATGGCGGCGGACAGCCGCGGCACCTGCTGCAGGCCACCGGCGGGTTGCTGCGCGACGGTGTCGGGCTGCAGATTTCGGGGTCGTGGAAAAGCGCGTCGCGGATCAATGCCGGGCCGGTCGCCAGTCCTTCGGACATCGTCTTCGCGCCGCGCACGACTATCGGAGCGCGACTGTTCGCCAACTTGGGCCCGTTGCTGCCGCACATCGGGCTAGTCAAGAACATGCGGCTGACGCTCGCCGTAGATAACCTCTTCGATTCGAAGCAACGCGTGACCGACCGCAGCGGTGCGACTCCGAACGGCTATCAGCCCTGGTTGCTCGATCCGCTCGGCCGCACCGTCAGCATCTCGCTCCGCAAGGTCTTTTGAGCGAAAGCGAGCAAAAAAAGGGGCGGTGAACCCACCGCCCCTTCATCCCTCCCCAGGGTAGGGTCAGGTCGGCGGCACCGAGACCGACGGCGTCGAACCCAGCGTGTTGTACCAGGCGGTGCTGCACTGACCGAGGCTGCCGTCGTAACCGTTCTGCGCGCGCCAGGTGCCCGGATTGCGACCCGGCGAATTGCAGATCACGACCTCGCCGCCGACGGTGCTGGCGTTGGGATCGGTCCACGGGCCAGGAATGGTTTCCGTACGCGTGCCGTAGGTCACGGTGGTCGACGTCGCCGTCACCGGCTCGTCGATCTGAAGGCCCGGAGGCGCGATCGAATAGCCCGGGTGCAGCGGATCGTTGTCGGCGCCGTTGGTCGGCTTGTGGACGTGACACGTGCCGGTCCGCGTGGTGATCGTGGTGATCTTGGTACGAATGGTCTCGAGCGCGCCGGCGGCATAGACCACCGACAAATCCGCATAAGCGAAGATGTTGACGCTCTGACCGTTGACATGCGCCCCGCGGAAATTGCTGTACTTGTAGGTCGGCGTACCGATGCCGACGGTCGAGATGATGCCGTCATCCTCGGTCGTGCTGGTCGAACTCGTGGTGATGTCGATAGCGATCGCGGTGAATTCCGACTGGGCGGCGGGCTTCAACAACGCCATGCACTTGGCATCGAGTTCCGGATCGGTCCCGGTGACTTGCGCCGCGGCGACATTCGGACACGCCATGACGGCGAGCGCGATCGCACTGCCGCCAAGAACAACGAACTTCTTCATAACACTCCCTCCAACAAAAATGCCGACCGATGAGCAACGTCATCCAGTCGGCGCGACTCGTCATCGCAACCCGATCGTGAAGAGAGGATATTCTCCGCGTGATCTAAGTAAACACCAAGTTTACTTAATTGGAAACATTTTAGAATTAACGTAATACATAATATGTATCTAGTTAGCTGTTAGTATAACGTTAGATATAAGTCTCGGCCGTCGTGATGGCGACAGCGACCCATCGCACCAGTTCTATCGCGCGTGCAGCCTGGCCAGCGCGATGCCGGCGAGATTCTGTGATCTCTTGACATGACGAAGGCGCAGCGGCCGACCCGGCACGGCGAATGCCATGACCTGCCCGGCGCGCAGGGCCCGGCATGCGACGCCGGCACGCGCCTGGCCGATGACCGCGAGCGAATCGCCGAGAAAGACTGGATCGTCCAGCCCGAGCGCGGACGCGATCTCCACCGCGTGAAGCAATGCGCGCCATTCCGCCTCCAGGCTGCTACCCGGACCGAGATCGCGCCGCACATGCTCGCGCCCGCCGACCACCACTGCGGTTTCCATTCCGGTCGCCGGCCGCCAGCCGCCGTCGAAAAAGACCTTCACGCGTCCAGGCAACGCCATTCCCCCGGTGCGATGCCGTCGAGCGACCAGTTGCCGATCCGCCAGCGTACCAGCCGGAGCGTCGGGTGGCCGACCGCCGCCGTCATCCGCCGGACCTGGCGGTTGCGGCCCTCACGGATGGTCAGGCGGATCCAGCCGTCGGGCACGCTCCTGCGAAAGCGGACCGGCGGGTCGCGCGGCCATAAGTCGGGGTCGGGAATGCGCTCGGCCTCGGCCGGGCGGGTGAGGCCGTCCTTCAATTCCACGCCCGTGCGCAGCGCCGCCAGCGCCTCGTCACCGATCTCTCCCTCGACCTGGACCAGATAGGTCTTGGCCATCTTGAACTTGGGGTCGGCGATCCGTGCCTGCAGCCGGCCGTCATCGGTCAGCAGCAGCAATCCTTCGCTGTCGAGATCGAGCCGGCCCGCCGGATAGACGCCGGGCAGATCGACGAACTGCGACAGCGTCGGCCGCGCCGACCCTTCATTGCCGCGATCGGTGAACTGGCACAGCACGCCATAAGGCTTGTTGAACAGGACCAAGCGCGACATGCGATGGCTTTGGTCCAGGTCGGGTCGACATACAATATTCGGCGTTGGACTTGATTACCCTGAGTTCCTGCGAAAGCAGGAACCCGAGATAATTGGGCACGGCATGGCGGTTAATTGCTAACCGTCACCCCGGCCTTGTGCCGGGGTCCACCGGGCCGCAAGCGTAGGACAAGAGGTCTGGGGCCAGGCTCAACGGCGCGGTGGATGCCGGGACAAGCCCGGCATGACGAAAGGGGAGCGTTGAAAATCAATCCGGCCTCGGCACTTTGGGACCCCTGAGTCCGTTTTCGCAGGAGCGTCGCGTGTAATCCTAAACACGGGCTCCCGCTGTACTCTCGATGCTCAGCGCGACCGCCTCGGCGACCTTGATGCCATCGACCGCCGCCGACAGGATGCCGCCCGCATAGCCGGCACCTTCGCCCGCCGGATACAGACCGGCGGTGTTGAGGCTCTGGAAATCCTTGCCGCGGGTGAAGCGCACCGGCGAGGATGTGCGCGTCTCGACCCCGGTCATGATCACATCGGGATGGTCGTAGCCCGGAATCTGGCGGCCGAACACCGGGATCGCCTCGCGCATCGCCTCGACCGTGAAATCGGGCAGGCACTGGCGGAGGTCGGTCAGCTGCACACCCGGGCGGTAGGACGGAAGGACCTCGCCGAACTCGGTCGATCCTTTTCCTTCGAGGAAATCGCCGAGCTTCTGCGCCGGCGCCTTGTAGTTGGAGCCGCCCGCGACGAACGCGCGTTCTTCCCAATGTCGCTGTAGCGCGATGCCCGCGAGCGGATCGCCGGGATAGTCGCGCGCCGGGTCGATCGCGACGACGAAGCCCGAATTGGCGTTGCGCTCGTTGCGCGAATATTGGCTCATGCCGTTGGTCGCGACGCGGCCTTCCTCGGACGTCGCCGCGACCACCGTGCCGCCCGGGCACATGCAGAAGCT
>NZ_JBQCCN010000046.1:0-9654 GCF_051962185.1 Sphingomonas sp. | reverse complement strand
GCGATGACCCCGCCCCAGGGCGACGCCCGCACCCCGCGCGCTGCGGTGTCGATGGCCTCCTATCGCTTCGACGACATCCTGTACGAGAACGATCGCATCGCCCACCGCATCTACGGCCATGCGCTCGAGGCGGACGAGCCGCCGTCATCCTCGGGAATCGACGCCTGGGGCAAGAACGTGCGCTGGCCGTTCATGGAGCGCCAACTCCACACCGGTGACCAGCATCGCTATCATGGCGAGGGGCTCGATTTCTACGATGTCGGGACGACGCGCGGCGATGGCGGGCTCGGCATCTGGTACGACAACAAGCTCTGGGTCTCGCGCAATTATCGGGGCTATCGCATCCTCAAGAACGGCCCCGACGTCGCGAAATTCGAAGTGACCTATGCGCCCTGGCCGGTCGACGTCGTGCGCAATGTTCGCGAGACGCGGCAATTCGCACTGCCGATGGGGAGCAATTTCACGCGCATGGTCTCGACCCTGTCGTCGGACAAGCGCGGCGAGCTGATCGTCGGGATCGGCATCGCCAAGCACCCGACCTCGCGCACCGCCGACGGAACGATCGTCACCGACCGCAAGACCGGCCGGATGACCTGGTGGGGGCCGGAGGATCCGGTCAAGGGCGCGATGGGCATCGCGGTGATGGTCGATCCCGCGTCGATCGTCGAATTCCGCCAGGATTACGACAATTACCTCGTCCTGGTCCGCGTCACGCCGGGCAAGCCGTTCGTCTATTACGAGGGGGCGGCGTGGAGCAAAGGCCTGGATTTCCACAGCAAGGCGGCCTGGCAGGCCTACGTCGATGCGCAGAAGCCGGATTTCGATCCGCGGCGGTGAGGGGGGCGGCTTCCCGTCTCACCCTTCGAACTTGGCTGCATTGACGGACCAGCACTAGCCAAAACTCCGTCGTCATCCCGGCCTTGTGCCGGGATCGACCGTGCCTCACTCCCGGCCCGTTGATCCTCTTTTCCCGGACGGGCTTCCCGGTGGACCCCGGCACAAGGCCGGGGTGACGACGGTGGGTAGCGCGCCGTAAGGATTCACAACCCGACGCCGGCGAGCGGGCTTAGCGCATCGCCGCGAACAAGTTGGCCCAAGCCTCCGGCCCCCGCTTGCTCTGCGCGGCGAGGGCCTCGCTCAGCCCCGCATAACGCGGGTCGAGCAGGCTCGCGACCCGGTAGAGGTCGAGCGCGGCCCCCGGCTTCCACAAATGCGGGGCATATTCCTCCTGCCCCGCGCCGGCGCGGTCGCGGTCGAACTGGATCTTGGAATGGACGAATTCCATGTGGGTCTTGGTCCCCTCGGCATAGGGTACCAGCCAGTCGAGCGACCTCGGCAGGCTGGCACCGCTCGGCGCGGCCCAATGATACCAATCCTCGCCATGTACCTTGGCGGTCAGCGCCGCCATCGCCAGCGGCTCGAGGTCGTAGGTCACATAATGCAGCGCGTCGCGTTCCTCGAAATCGAAGGTCGAACCGTCGGGACGCAGATTGGCCGCGACCTGCTCGCGATAAGCGGCGCGGGCGCGCGCGATCAATTTCGCGTCAGCAGTGCGGAACGCCGCCATGGTCGCGAGCTTGACGCGGTGGCTCTGCCAATTGGTCACGCCATGCGTCGGACCGGCATCCATCGCGTCGAGATAGCCGACCGCCATCCGCCGCCAGAAAGCGTCGAGCCGGTCGCGCATGTCCTTCGGCAAGTCTGCCTCGACCAGATCGCAGGCCATCGCCATGCGGTCGAACCCGGTCTCGTCGATCGGATTGAACGACGGCTGATAGATGCGCGCCCAATCGCCGAGATAGCGCCCGGCCTGGTCGCGAAACGCGCGGTCGCCGGTCAGCCGCCACGCCATCGCGAGATCGAGCATGATCGGCTGATCCGCCTTGGCCTTCAGGCTGATCTCGCGAATGCCCTTGCCGGGGAGGGTGCCTTCGGTGTGGAGCTTGGGGATCGCGCCGGGCCGGCGTGCCAAAGCGGCGCGAGCGCGGGCGATCACCGCCCTGGCGACCGCGTCATCCTGCTTGCCGGCGGCGAAGCGCGGCCCGAGCAACGCATAGTCCGCGGCCGTCGCCGGCGAGGCGAGCAGCAAGGCGGGAAGGAGCAGCAGCGCGCGCATGGTCGTCCTCGTCAGGCGGATGGAGCGGCGACCGGCGGCGCGACCGAGGCGCGGCGGACCAGGGTCGAGGGAAAATGCGACGGCTCGCCGGCCGCCGCGCCAAGATCGTCCGCCGCCGCGATCAGCTTGAGCGTCGCGGCGCGCGCCATCGACGCGATCGGCCAACGCACCGTGGTCAGCGGCGGCCACAGATGCTCGGCGATCGGCGCGCCGTCGAACCCGATCACCGAGAGGTCGCGCGGCACGTCGAGCCCGCGCCGCCAAGCGGCATGGATCACCCCCGCCGCCATCTCGTCGTTGCAAGCGAACACCGCGGTCGGCGGGACGGCGAGGCCGAGCAATTCCTCGCCCGCGCGCACGCCCGAGTCGAACAGATAATCGCCGCCCGTCACCATCTCGAGATAGAGCGGCAGCCCGGCGGCGCGCAGCGCGTCCTCGAACCCGGCGCGGCGCTCGATCGCCGACTGGAAGCCGCTGGGGCCGGCGATCAGCCCGATGCGGCGATGGCCCTGCGCGATCAGATGCGCGGTCGCCTCGCGCACGCCTTCGCGGTCGTTCGACGCGACGCTGCGCTCGGGCGTGTCGAGCAGGGTCGACCCCATCCGCACGTAACGGCAGCCGAGAGCGGCGCAGACTTGCGCCACCGCGTCATTCTCGCTGAGTGGCGGCATCAGCATCACCCCGAACAGGCGCTGGCGCTCGATGAAGTCGCGCAGATCGTCGAGCAAGGTCGGCGAGGCGCGGTCGAGCGGGCGCACAACCATCTCGAAATCGGTGTCGCGCAGCGCTTCGAGCATGCCGTGCTGGACGTTCATCACGGTCTGCGCATTGGGATTGCCATGGACCAGCCCGATCAGGAAGTTCTGCCCGCGGGCGAGCGCGCGCGCCTGCGGATTGGGCTTGTAGCCGAGCTCGGCGATCACTCCCTCGACGTGGCGGCGGGTCTCGACATTGAGCCGCGGCGAACGGTTGATGACGCGGCTGACGGTCTTCTTCGACACGCCGGCGATCCGCGCGACGTCGTTGATCGTCAGGCTGGCGCGCGCCTTCGCCTCGGCCGGCGCGATCCGCGTGGCGGCGGTCACCAGTTCCACATCGTGCCGTCTTCGAGACGGTTCACCGGAAGGTAGGCGGGCTTGTATTCGTACTGGGCCGCCAGCGCCTCGTCGAGATCGACGCCGAGCCCCGGCGCGTCGCCGGGATGCATCAGCCCGCGATCGAAGCTGTACGCATGCGGGAACACCGTGTCGGTCTCTTCGGTGTGGCGCATATATTCCTGCACGCCGAAATTGGGTACCGACAGGCCGAAATGGAGCGCGGCCGCCATGCACACCGGCGACAGGTCGGTGGCGCCGTGGCAACCGGTGCGGACATTGTGCAGGTCGGCGAAGCTCGCGATCCGACGCAGATGGGTGATGCCGCCGGCATGGACCACGGTCGCGCGGATATAGTCGATGAGCTGCTCCTCGATCAGCTGCTTGGCGTCCCAAATCGAGTTGAACACTTCGCCGACGGCGAGCGGCGTCGTGGTATGCTGGCGGATCAGGCGGAAATTGGCCTGGTTGTCGGCGGCGACCGCATCCTCGAGCCAGAACGGGCGGTAGGGTTCGAGGTCCTTGCCGAGCCGCGCCGCCTCGATCGGAGTCAGGCGGTGATGCGCATCGTGGAGCAGATGGACGTCCCAGCCCAGCGCCTCGCGTGCCCGCCGGAACAGCTCGGGGACGGTGCGCAGGTATTTCTCGGTCGACCAGATATTCTCGGTCGGCAAGGCGGCGTCGGCCGGCTCGTAGAAATAGCGGTCCTTCGACACGCCATAGGTCGAGGACAGACCGGGCACGCCCGATTGCAGCCGGATCGCGCGATAGCCCTCCGCCTGATAGACCAGGGCCGCTTCGATCGTCTTGTCGATATCGGCGCCATTGGCATGGCCATAGACCATGCAGCCGCCGCGGCTGGCGCCGCCGAGCAATTGATAGAGCGGCAGCCCGGCGACCTTGGCCTTGATGTCCCAGAGCGCGGTATCGACCGCGGCGATCGCCGCCATCGTCACCGGTCCGCGCCGCCAATAGGCGCCGCGATAGAGGAATTGCCAGATATCCTCGATCGTGTGCGCGTCGCGGCCGATCAGCAACGGGATGACATGGTCGGTCAGATAGCTCGCGACCGCCAGCTCGCGACCGTTGAGCGTGGCGTCGCCCAGGCCGTGCACGCCGTCGCTCGTCTCGATCTTCAAGGTGACGAAGTTCCGCCCCGGACAGGTGACGACGACCTTCGCACTCGTAATCTTCAGCATCCGATATCCCTTCCCGGCAAAGCTGTCATACAACTTCGATGGGGGTAATTTCCATAGGCTTGAAACGAAAAGGGTGGCCGCCGGGGGCATCGGCCACCCCTTTTTTCCGGGCGCCGTCAGAACGACGCGCGCAATGTGGCTTGATAGGTCCGGCCGTCATAGTCGATCCGGCGCGGCAGCATCGGATCGGATTCATATTCAGACCGCGTCGCGTTGGTCAGGTTGAACGCATCGACCGACAGCGAGATGCTCTTGGTGATGTTGAGCGTCGCCGAGGCGTCGAGCTGGCTGCGCGCCTTCACGCTGCGAGCGTCGCCGACGAAGCTGTTGCCCGCCGCCAGGTCGTATTTGCCGCGCCAGTTGTAGACCAGGCGGATGCCGAACAATTTGGTCTCGTAATAGCCGATCACGTTGACGTTGTTCTTCGACACGCTGGGCAGGGTGATCTTGGCGCCGCTGGGGTCGGTGCCGGAAATGGTCGTGTACGAATAATTGGCGCCGCCCCCGAAATTCTTCAGGAAGCCGGGCAGGAAGTCGAAATTCTGCTGGATCGAGACTTCGATCCCGCGGACCCGGATCGGCGACTGGTTGGTGGTGCCCGACGCCAGCACGACAGCCGTTTCCTGGGCGCCGGCCGGGTTGGTGAAGGTCCGTACGGTTCGGCAATTCGGTCCCACGACCTGCAACGGTCCCAGGCCGTAGTCGACGCCGTTGAAGCGGCCGTCGGCCGGGCACAGCACGTTGCGGTCGGTGATCGGGCCGATATAGCCCTTGATGTCCTTCTGATAGGCGGCGATCGCGATGATGCCGCCGGGGCGATTGTACCATTCCAGCGACAGATCGTAGGAATTGGCGGAATAGGGTTTGAGCGACGGCGCGCCGATCGACACTGTATAAGACGGCGATGCGGTGGGCGTCGGCGATGGCGGGATAGGCGCGACCGGTTCCTGGACGAAGGTGATCGGGCTGGTGTCGCGGGGCTGCGGCCGGACATAGGTTTTGTAATAGGCGCCGCGCAGCATCAGCTTGCTGGTGAATTCGGCCGCGAACATCGCCGACGGCAGCCAATAGTCGTATTTCTGGTTGAACGTCCGCGTCAGCAGCCGGTGGTTGATCGGCAGCGGCGCGTTGGAGTTGGTCGAGCTGCAATTGTCGCAGTCGAGCGCGTTGACCTGATTCTTCGTATTCTCGTAGCGCAGGCCGGCATTGCCGCGCACCCGCACGCCGCCCAGCCTGAAGTCGAAATTGGCCATGCCATAGACCGACCAGATCTTGTTCTCGTTGTTGAAATTGTTGTTGTAGTAATTCGGGTCCCAATAATTGTTCACCAGCCCATAAGGCGTCAGGAACACGCCGAGTGACGGGTCGAACGCGAATTGCGCCGGCAGGCCGTTGGGATTGCTGGACGAACGCGGGGCGGTATTGACCGGCGTGATCGTCGCCAACAGCTGATTGATGTCGAGCGTCCGCCAGTTGGCGCTGTATCCGGGCGCGTTTCCGCCGAAAAAGTCGCTGGCATAGGGCAGTGGTTGCGACATGGCGGGAGTGATGGCGCCGGTATTGGCGCCCAGGGCGGTGTTGCGCGACCCGGTGGAGATGTAATTGCGCCGCTCGTAGCGGAAGCCCGCCTGCAGGCTGGTCAGGATCGGCACGCCATCGAACTTGCGTTCCAGGTCGATCTGGAAGGCGTCGAGCTGATTTTCGCTCGAGCCGTTGGTGCCGGTCGCGCCGAACCGGTCGCCGAGCGTCCCCGCGGCCGCGCCCGGTAGCTGCGCGCCGGCCTGGGTCGCGGCGTTCGCGGGGGGCGGCAGGGGATAGCCGCCGGTTGGAATATGCGATGCGTTCGGCGTGTTGAGGACCGCCGTATAGCCCGACAGATCGGTGCCGCCGGTGTAGACGGAGGTGGTGATCCCGTTGAGCCCGGCCGCGCCCAGATTGCGGTAGGGGTTCTGCACGATGTCGAGCTCGATCTGGTTGGAAACGACTTTCGCCCGCGAATAGGTGCCCTGCACGTTCACCCGCCAGCTATCGTCGTCGAACTCGATATTGGGCGTGATCGCCCAGGTGCGTTGCTTGCCGGGTTCCGAACGGATCGAGTCGAACGTGTTGATATTCTCCGCCGAGAAGCTGTTGATATAGGCGCGCTGCCCGCTCGGCGATTGCGCCAGGTAGGGCGTGCCCAGCGCGGTGATATGGGCGACCGCCGACGTCGCCGAGAGCGCGGTATTGCTGTTGTTGCCGGCGCCCGCGTCGATGTAGCGGAGGAAGTTCAACGACTTGTCCAGATTGCGCTGGGTATAGAAGCCGGTCGCGCCGATCTTCAGCGTCGAGGTCGGCTTCCATTCGAAGCCGGTCGCCCCGGTGAAGAGGTTGCCTGCATTGTAGCGGACCAGCTGCCGCGTCTGGCTGGGATAATAGACGCCGCCGGGATATTGCGCGATCAGCGCGTCATAGACCGGGTTCGAGCCGGGCGTCTTCTGGTTGCCGACCTGGATCGAGCCCAGCTTGTTGTTCCAGCTGTTGACGGTGATCGAATCGCGCCGGAACTTCTCCTGCTTGTAGGCGAAGACGCCGAACACCGCGAAATTGTCGCTCAGGTGACCGTTGTAGCCGACGGTGAAGGACGGCGTGGCGAACTTGCCGAGATCGTCATATTCGTACGACGCCTTGACGAAGCCGCCGTTCTTGCGCGTCAGCGCCGGGGCGATGCGCAGGTCGATATTGCCCGACAGGCCGCCGGCCAGGTCGGCCGCGGTGGGCGACTTGATCACGGTGATCGAGGTGAAGATGTCCGAATTGAAGGCGCCGAGCGGGGTCGAGCCGTTGAGCACCGGATCGGCGAAACCCGCGCCGTTCAGCGTCGTGCGGGCGAAGGTGCCGGGCAGACCGCGAAGGCTGATCGTCGCGGCGCGGCCATCCGCCTCGCGGTTGATCTGGATGCCGGGAATGCGCTGGATCGCCTCTCCGACATTGAGGTCGGGAAAGCGGCCGAGACCGTCGGACGAAATCGAGTCGGTGATCTGGGCGGCGTCGCGCTTGGTCCTCAGCGCATCGGCATAGGATTGGCGAAAGCCGGTGACGACGATGTCGCCCTTCGCCCCTTCGTCCTCCTGCGGCGCGGCGGTGTCGGGTGCCGCCGTCGCCTGATCGCCGCCGGGCGGGGTCGATGTTTGCTGCGCCCAGGCCGGTGCGGTGACGAGCAGGGCGCAAATGGCGGTGCCGGTACGCAATGCGATCTTGGTCATGATCCTCCCCATGTTTTTCGCCCGGTGCCGTGCCGCGTTGGAATGGGCGTCTTGCTACCGGTGTCAGGTTCCAATCATCGCCGAGCGCCCCGCGCTGTCAACAAAAATCGGCAAAGTTGTATTACATCTTTTCACAAGTCGCGACGAAAATGGCAATTTTTTATTGCCCGGCGATGGCCGTCTCGACCGCGCCACGAGCCGTGGCCCGGCGTCAGGAGGCGCTTTCGTCGAAACCGCGTCTTCCGCGATTGTGGTCCACAATTGCATATAATATAACGATATTTCGTAATTTTTTGGCGACCATTGCGACGGCGCCCCGTCGCGCTGCTCCGTCGTTCGAGAAGCGAGCGGCGCACTGGCCAGATTGAAAATGGCGCTCGGGTTGACATACAACTTTGGCGGATTATCGTTATTGACACCGGTAGCCAAAGACTCCGGGTCGTTTAGGGAGAGACAGCGATCATGCTGCTGAGCGCGCCGATGCTTGTGGTGGCCGCCGCCGACGCGCGCGCCACGCTGCCGCGTCCGGCCGACATTCTGGCCCAGGCCCGGCGCGTCGCCGACTGGCAGATCGCGCACCGCGACGGCCTCGACCGCGTCATCACCGACCGGCCCAGTCTGCGCAATCCGCGCGACTGGCAACAGGCGACCTTCTGGGTGGCTATGACCGAGCTCGCCGATCGCGACCCGCGCTACCGATCGACGCTGCTCGATCTCGGCCGCGCGCAGCAATGGCGGCTGGGCGATCGTCCTTTCCATGCCGACGACCAATTGATCGGCCAGGTCTGGTTGTGGGCGGCGCGGCATGGCGCGGGCCCGGCGACGCTGAAGCCGATGCGCGCTTATTACGACAATCTGCTGGCCAATCGCCCGGCGGGCGGGCTGGCCTTCGTTCCCAACCCAGCTGGAGGCGATCCGCCCTGTACGACGCGTTGGTGCTGGTGCGACGCCCTGTTCATGGCGCCGGCGACGATGATCCGGCTGTCGCGCGCGACCGGCGATCCGCGGTACGCGCGGCTGGCGCATGAGGATTATGCCGCGACCAAGGCCTATCTGTTCGATCCCGCCGAGCATCTGTTCTTCCGCGACAGCCGCTTCATCGACCGGCGCGACGACCATGGCCGCAAATTGTTCTGGAGCCGCGGCAACGGCTGGGTGATGGCCGGGCTGATCCGTATCATCGACTCGCTCGACCGCCGCGACCCGGTGCGGGCGCGCTACGTCGCCTTGTTCCGCGAGATGGCGGCGCGCGTCGTCACCTTGCAGCGGCCCAACGGCTATTGGGCGCCCTCCTTGCTCGAAGGCGACGGCCCCGGCGTCCCGCCCGAGACCAGCGGGACCGGCTTCTTCGTCTATGCGCTGGCGCGCGGCGTCGACCTCGGCCTGCTCGACCGCGACACCTATCTGGCCGCGGCGCTGCGCGGCTGGGCGGCGCTGGGCCGTGCGGTCCAGCCCGACGGCATGATCGGTTGGGTGCAGCAAGTCAGCGACCGGCCCGACGCGGTCGCGCGTACCGACACCCAATTCTACGGCGCCGGAGCGTTCGTGCTCGCCGGCACCGCGCTCTACGACCTCGCGCGGCGGCGGCCCGCGCGATGAGAAGGCGGATGATCCTGGCGGTCGCGACGCTCGCGCTGGTCGGCAACAGGCCGACGGTCGCGCCATCGACCGCGCCCGAGCGCGGCCCGTATTACGCCACGGTCGCGCCGATGGACGAGACGGTCGAGCATCGCATCATGCCCCAGGTCGACGCCTTGCTCGACCGGCTGCTCAGGGAGCGCCGCGCGATGGAACTGGGCGGCGTCAGGGTGTTCGACAGCGGCGACAAGTTCCTGCCCGGCAAGATCGCCGCGATGATGGCCTATCGCGTGCTCGAGCTGAAACCGGGCGACCCGAGGCTCGCCGAGCGGCTGACCGAATTCGCCGATATCGCCGACCTCACGGTCGACGATCCCAACGACAGCTGGGGCATCTATTATTACACCTCGGCGCTCCACCAA
>NZ_JBQCCN010000045.1:0-4781 GCF_051962185.1 Sphingomonas sp. | reverse complement strand
CGGACCGTCGAACCATTGCAGCAATCTTGGCGAGCGCGATAGCGCCGCCGCTTCGTCGGCCAGCGCACCACGGAACCAGGCGCTGATCGGGGTCACGAACCCCATCTTGGGCCGGTAGAGGATATCCTGCGGCAGATAGCGTTCCATCGCCTTCTTCATCAGCCACTTGCCCTGCCCGCGCTTCAGGCGCAGCGACACCGGCAGCGTCGCGGCGAACTCCATCAATTTATAGTCGAGCAACGGCTCGCGCGCTTCCAGGCTGACCGCCATGCTGGTGCGATCGACCTTGGTCAGGATGTCGCCGGTCAGCCAATGGCGGATATCGGCATATTGCGCGCGGTCGAGCGGATCGCGCGCGGGTGCGTCGCGCATCGTCGCGATGTAGCGATCCTCGGCACGATGCCCGCCGAGCTGGCGCCACGCCGCGGCGTTGAAGAGCTTCTCGCGCAGCGCCGGCGTCGTCACCCCGACCGAGCGCGCATAAGCCGTGCCGCCATCCTCGGCGAGCGCCAGCAAGGTCGTCTTCGCGCGGAGCGGCCGCGGCGCCCAATCGGCCTTGGGATAGAGCCGGCCCAGGGTGCCGAACACATTGGCCGACATCTCGCGCGGCAGCAGCGAGCGGACGCGCTCCTCGGCCGCCTGGAACTTGTAGCGGCGATACCCCGCGAAGGCCTCGTCGGCGCCGTCGCCCGACAGCGCTACCGTCACCTGCTCGCGCGCCAACTCGCACACGCGATAGGTCGCCAGCGCCGAAGCGTCGGCGAAGGGCTCGTCGAACGCCTGGGTCAGCCGGTCGAGCAAGGCGAAATCGTCGGCAGCGACCACGCGCTCGCGATGATCGGTATGATAGCGCGCCGCGATCGCATCGGCATAAGCGCGCTCGTCATGCCCGGCCTCCTGGAAGCCGATGGTGCAGGTCTTGACCGCGCCAGTCGACAATTCGGCCATCAAGGCAACCACTGCCGAGCTGTCGACCCCGCCCGACAGGAATGCGCCGAGCGGCACGTCGGACACCATGCGCAGCTTCACCGCCAGCCGCATCCGCTCGACCAGTTCGGCTTCGAGATCCTTGAGCGATCCGTTGGCGCGCGAGGTGAAGTCCAGGTCCCACCAGCGTTGCGGCCGCGGCGCCGGCCGGCCGCGCTCGATCAGCAGATAATGCGCGGCAGGGAGCTTCTTCACGCCGGCGACGACACAGGCATCGTCGGGGACATAACCCAGCCCCATGAAGTCCTCGATCGCCGACAGGTCCGGCGCACGGCGCAGCAAGGGATGCGCCAGCACGCCCTTCAGCTCGGAGGCGAAGGCGATCGATCCATCCGACAGCTCGGCGTAATGGAGCGGCTTCACCCCCAGCCGGTCGCGCGCCAGGAACAGGCATTGCCGCCCGGCATCGTGCAGCGCGAAGGCGAACATGCCGTTGAGCCGGTCGAGCATCGCCGGTCCCCATTGCCGCCAGCCATGGAGCAGCACCTCGGTATCGCCATGGGTGACGAACTTGGCGCCCATTTTCTGTAGCTCGGCGCGGACCTCGGCGAAATTGTAGATCTCGCCATTGTAGGTGACGGTCAGTTCGCCGTCCTGCATCGGCTGCGGGCTGCCGGCGACGTCGATGATCGCGAGCCGGCGGTGCGACAGGCCGACGCCGGGCGCGGTCCACACGCCGGCGCCATCGGGGCCGCGATGCGCCTGCGCGTCGGCCATCGCCAGCACACGGGCGCGCTCGACCGGCTTGGGGGTCCCCGGGTGATAGACCCCGGCAATGCCGCACATAGTGTTAGATGCTCCCTGCGTCCGTCACCGCGACATTCCCCGTCACCCCAGCGAAAGCTGGGGTCTCACGCCTCATCGCGATACGGCTTGAGATCCCAGCTTTCGCTGGGATGACGGAAGAAGTCACTGCCCCATTCCCGCGCTGCGATCCGCCAACACGTCGAGCGGCCCCAAAGCCGCGAGGAATTTCGCCATCGCCGCGCGTGGATCGTGCCCCGGCAACGCCTCGGCCGAGAGATGGATCGCCACCGCGCGCTGCGGCCCGCCGAACAGCTTGGCCTTGAGTGTCTGGAGCTTCACGACCTTGGGATCGGACGTGAGGACATTGCCGATCCGGTACCAGGTCGCGACCTGGCGCTCGACCGGGCCCGGCGCGGTGATCCGCATGACCGTGCCGCCATCGAGATCGTCGAGATCCTCGATCCGCACCCAGCGATCGTCCTGCTGCATGACGCCGATGCCGAAGCCGACGACCTCCTTGCCCTGATGCTGGCTGCCATAGACCGCGATGGCGAGATCGACGGCATCGCCCTGATCGTCGACATAGCGGCCGAACAATTGATGGTCGGCGCCCGGATAGGTCGGCGTCCACGGCGCGCGCGTGCTGACCGGCGCACGGTTCCAGCCCGCGACCTGGGGCAGATCGATATGCTGCGGCAGGACCTGAGCGCGGCTGGCGATCGCGGACGACCAGGCCGTGAAGGACGCTGCCACCGCGAGCACCAGCAACGCCGCCACGATCGTATCGAGCGGCCAGCGCACCGGCCCTTGCAGCGTCGCCGGATCGAATGCCGGCGCATCGGGCGCGCGGTCGAACCATTTCCAGCCGATCGCCAGCACCATCGCCATCACCAGCCCGAAGAAGATCCAGCCGAACACGATATGGTCGTATCCGGTCGCCTGCTCGACACTGGTCAGCACCGCGGCATAGATCGTCCCGAACGCGCGGACGCCATTGGCCAGCACCGGCACGATGATCGCCATCGTCATGAACACGATCCGCCGCGGCCATGTGCGGTAGCAGAGGTTCGCGACCAGCACGCCGTACGCGATCATCGCGATCACGAACTTGGAGCCCGAACAGGCCTCGGCCACCTCGAAATATTTGTCGCCGGCGGTGATCAGCACGCCGTTCACCGTCGCCGCGACGCCGACCAGGTGGAGCAGATGCATCGTCATCCACACGGTGATCGTCTGGAGCGGCGGTTCCATGAACTCGCCGAACGGCACCAGGAACAGGGCATAGGCGATCGGGAACAGCAGCCCGCGCGTCACATTGGAGCCGAGCAAGGTGATCGCCGCACCCTGCAACATCATCACGACGCCCAGGTGCCGCGCGAACGACACCCCGCCGGCATCGCCGAGCAGCCAGCCGAACCCGCCGGCCGCGACCAGCAGCAATCCCGGCGCCCAGGCCTGGGGCGTCAACCGCGCCAGTTCGGCGCGCCGGATCCACACCAGCCAGCCGACCACCGGCGCGATGAACAGGCAATGCCCGAAGGTCGTGTTGGTCCAGTAGAGCGTCGCGAGCGCCGCGACGTCGTGCCGGAACATCAGCAGGATCAGCGCCATCGCCGTGGCGAGCGCAACCAATGGCCGGCGCCAGGCCGGCAAGATCGCAATCGGCAATTGCGGGGCGGAACCGGCGACGCTGGTCATGCCGCCGCCTTTCGCCGGGTCGTCGGAGGTGCGCCCTTCGATGCCGGCGCGATCAAGCTGTCGAGCGCCGCCAGCCGCGCGTCCCAGCCATAGCGCGCCTTGACCCTCTCTCGCGCCTTGCGCCCCATTGCCGCCGCGGCGGCCGGATCGGCAAGCAGGCCGTTCACCGCAGCGGCGACCTCCGCCACGCTGTCGCCGCTCAGGATCGTGCCGTCATGATCGATCCCTTCGGCAGCGGCATTGCTCGCCACCACCGGGCGCTCCATCGCCATCGCCTCGAGCACCTTGTTCTGAATACCGCGCGCGATCTTGAGCGGCGCGACGACGCAGGCCGCGGCGTCGAGCCAGGGCCGCACGTCGGCGACTTCGCCGGTCACCTTGACGCCATCCTGTTTGGCCAGCGCCTTGACCGCATCGGTCGGATTGCGCCCGACGATCGCGAACACCGCGTCGGGATGCGCGAGACGGATATGCGGGAGGACCGTCTCGGCGAACCAGGTCACCGCCTCGACATTGGGGCGGTAATCCATCTGGCCGGTGAAGGCGATCAGCCTGCCGGTGGTGTCGATATGGCGGAACGACGCGGCGGGATCGAAGAAATCGGTATCGATGCCGTTCTCGACCACCTGGACGTTGGCGGCACCGGTCCGCGTGCGGAACAGCGCCGCCTCGGCCTCGCTGACGAACAGGCTGGCATCGACGCGTCGCGCGACCTGCCGCTCGAACTGGAACAGCAGGTTCGCCTCGCGCTGCATCAGCCAGCGCATCGGACCGCGCGATCCGCGCGCGTAATCGGCAAACTTGAGCGAATCCATGTCGCAAAAGTCCATCACGACGCGTGCCCGCGTCTTGGCCGGCACATATTGCGCCATCTGGCTGGAGAAGACGTAGATCGTGTCGATCGAACGGCGCGCCAGGATGTCGGCGACGGCATCGTGCATGACGCGATTGTCGAACGCGGTCAGCGACGCGGCCTTGCGCTGCGCCAGCGCCTCGATCAGCGCCTTGGGCCGCGATTTCGACCGCCAGATGATCGAGCGGCTCGCGGTCAGCGACACCAGCCCCTTGCTCTGCTTGAGGTCGCGCGGATCGTCGGCGAAGGCGAGCAGATGCACGCGCTTCCGCGCGGCGAGATATTTGAGCACGTTGAACGCACGGATCTTGTCGCCGCGATCGGGCGGGAACGGCGATCGATGCGCGAGGAACAGGATATCGCCCATTGGACCTTAGCCTAGGCCTTTGGCGATCACCGGCCCCATCGTGTTGGCGAGCCAGAGCGGCAGCTTCTTCCAGACCGCGACCTGCAGCCGGTATTTCGGGCTCATCGGGTTCATCTCGCGCGGCGTCTC
>NZ_JBQCCN010000044.1:0-4488 GCF_051962185.1 Sphingomonas sp. | reverse complement strand
GCCGCCGGACAGCCGTGCGCCGCCTTCACCGAGGAACGTGTCGAGCCCGTCGGGCAGCTTGCGCAGGAATTCGGCGGCATTGGCCGCTTCCGCCGCCGCCCAGATCGCGTCGTCGCTCGCATCCCATTCGCCATAGCGCATATTGTCGCGCGCCGAGGCGCCGAAGATCACGGTTTCCTGCGGCACCATCGCGATGCGGCGACGAATGTCGGCAGGGTCGGCGTCGGGCAGGCGGACGCCGTCGATCCGCACGTCGCCCGATTGCGGGTCGTAGAAACGCTGGATCAGTTGGAACAGGGTGGTCTTGCCGGCGCCCGAAGGCCCGACCACGGCGACGGTTTCACCAGGGGCGACCTCCAGCGAGAAGTCGGCGAGCGCGGAGACGTCGGGTCGGGTCGGGTAGCGGAAAACGACATGATCGAAGGTGATCGCCCCGCGAGCGGGCTCGGGCAGCGTCACGGGATGCGCCGGAGCGGCAATTTCGGGCTGTTCGGCGAGCAACTCGCTGAGCCGTTCGGCGGCGCCGGCGGCACGCAACAAATCGCCATAGACGTCGCTCAGCGCGCCGAACGCGCCCGTCGTCAGCATCGCCGTCGCGATGAAGGCGGTGAACGCGCCGGGCGACATGCGGCCGCTCGCGACATCGGTGGCGCCGGCCCACAGGAGCAATACCACCGCGCCGAAAATCAGTGTGATGAACATCGCCGTCAGCAGGGCGCGCAGAAAGATACGCCGTTTGGCGATGGCGAAACCGCGGGCGACGGTGTCGGCGAAGCGGCGGCTCTCGCGCCCCTCCTGTCCGAATGCCTGAACGACTTTCATTGCCGAGAAGACCTCGACCGCCATCGCACCGATATCGGCGATCCGGTCCTGGCTAGTGCGCGAGGTCGCCCGCAGGCGCCGTCCGAGCAGGACGATCGGGATCAGCACGATGGGAATGCCGACCAGGATCGCGCCCGCGAATTTGGGTGACAGCACGAACATCGACACGGTGCCGCCGATTCCCGTGATCACGTTGCGCAAGGCGACCGACACCGTGGTCCCGACCGCCATCTCGATCTGCGTGGTGTCCGCCGTCAGGCGCGAGGCGATTTCCGACGGCCGGTTTTCCTCGAACCAGCGCGGCGCGAGTCGAAGGAGATTCCGCTGAACGGCGATCCGGACATCGGCAACGGTGCGTTCGCCGAGCCACGAAACGAAATAGAAACGGACCGCGGTCGCAAGCCCGAGGATGCCGACCACGGCGAGCAGGAGGTAGAAGACGCTGTTGACGTGCGCCATGTCGGCGCCGTGCGCGAAGCCGCGGTCGACCAGCGGCTTGAGGACCCAGGGAATGAAGATGGTCGACGCGGACGTGACGAGCAGCGCGAGCAACGCGATCGAGAGCTGGACGGGGTAGCGGCGCGCGTAGAACCACACCATCGTCAGGCTGCCCAGCCGGCGGCCGGGCTTGGGCGTATCGCTGGGTGTATCCGTCATGGTATCGCCGCCCTAGGACGTGCGCCCGTCAGCGGCAATGCCCTCCATACCGCAGGGCAGCAATGCCGCGCCGTCGGGGTGTTGCCGGCCAGCCCCCGGCCAGCATACCAGATCTCGCAACGATCCGTCGCAAAGGGCGTTGTGTGCAGTGCAACACGCTCCTAATGGTTCATACCGGGGAAACGGTTTCAGATGTATCGGGGGCAAATGCTCTACAACGCCTACGAAATGCAGCGGTCGATGCTGGCGGGTGCCAGCGCCTGGGCCAATTTCAGCGCCGAACTGCTCAGCAACCCTGCCAACCCCTTCGCCTATTTCGGCGGCGGACCGGTACTCGCTTCCGCGCTCGAAGTATTCGCGCACGCTTCCGCCCCGCGCGGCAAGCCCGAGTTCGGGCTCGACCGCACGACGATCCAGGGCAAGGAAATCGACGTCGTCGAGGAGATCGTGCTTCGTAAGCCGTTCGGCCAGCTCAAGCGCTTCGTCCGCAAGGGCGTTGATGGCGGCCCCAAGCTGCTGATCGTGGCGCCGATGTCGGGCCATTATGCGACCTTGCTGCGCGGCACGGTCGAGCGGATGCTGCCGTTCGCCGACGTCTACATCAGCGACTGGCGCGACGCGCGGCAAGTGCCGCTGTCCGAAGGGCGTTTCGATCTCGACGATTATGTCGACTATATCGTCGAGTTTCTCGAGGCGATTGGGCCGGGCGCGCACATGCTCGCGGTCTGCCAGCCCTCTGTGCCGTGCTACGCCGCCGCCTGCGTGATGAGCGCGGACAAGAATCCCTGCCGCCCGCGCACGCTGACGATGATGGGCGGGCCGATCGACACCCGCGAGGCGCCGACCGCGGTCAACACGCTCGCGACCGAGCGCCCGTTCGCCTGGTTCGAGCAGAACGTCATCGCGACCGTGCCGCTGAATTATCCGGGTGCCGGCCGTCGCGTCTATCCGGGCTTCCTGCAGCTCGCCGGGTTCATGACGATGAACCTCGGCAACCACATGATCTCGCATTGGGAGATGTTCAAACATCTCGTCCAGGGCGACGACGAGGGCGCCGAGGCGACCAAGGATTTCTACGAGGAATATCGCTCGGTCTGCGACATGACCGCCGAATTCTATCTACAGACGATCGATGTCGTGTTCCAGCATCATTCGCTGCCCAAGGGCGAGATGACGCATCGCGGCCGCAAGGTCGATCCCGGCGCGATCACCGACATCGCCTTACTGGCGATCGAGGGCAAGCGCGACGACATTTCGGGGCTCGGACAGACCAAAGCGGCGCTGACCATCGCGACCAATCTGCCGGCGTCGGAGAAGAAGCATCTGGTCGCCGACGCCGGCCATTACGGCATCTTCAACGGCAGCAAATGGCGCACCCAGATCGCGCCGGTGCTGGAGGAATGGATTGCTGCGCACGACGGGTGAGGGGAGAAGATCGATCAGGCCGTCGTCCCGACCTTCGCGTGGCTCCCCTCATCCCGGGCCTTGATCCGTCCGCCGAACAGCATCTTGACCTTCCCCGCGATCGACATGTCGGTTTCCCACATCTCGGCATCGCTCACGTCGAAGCGCAGCAGCGCGAGATTGGGATCGTCCTTGCCGCCGGGAAACCAGGCCTCGACCTGATTGTTCCAGAGCTTGTCGATCATGCCGAAATCATTGTCGAGCCGGGCGTTGCCCGACAGACAGGCGAAGAAATCGTGTCCCTTGGATACGAATTGCGCCATCGCCCTGCCGCCTTTCGCCAGGCGATTGTCCTTGCCGATGAAGAAATAGATCGTGTCGACCTGATCCTCGTCGAGCTGCGCGGTCAGCGGCTCGCTATGCTGGCCGTCGCCTTCGATCCCGATCATCACGAATGGGCTGTCGGCCAGCTTCTTCCAGAAATGCTGCTTGATCTCGGCGGCGTCGGCCATGGCGTCTCTCCTGTAAGGGTCTCGAACCCACAACGAGCCGCGCGCGGAGAGTTTCCGCGGCCCGGTCAGTTCGACTTCAGCATCAGGCCTCGACCGGGATCGCGTCCGTCCTGTCGGTTTCGTCGCCCAGCCGGGGATCAGGGCCGAACCGATTGGCGCCCCGCGTCGGCTGCCAAAGAAACAGCAGCACGTTCGCGACCATCAGCGTAACGAGGACCACCATGAGCGAGATCGTCCATGGTGTCGCTGCGATATGCTTATCGGCCTGGAGAGGGCCGAAATGAAATGCCATCGATGCTGCATGGCCGACCGGCGCGGTAAACCATTGCAAAGCGCAGACCGGCCCGAGCGACAGCGGGATCAATGCCCACCATCCGCTACGTCCCTGGTCGTGCAATCGCCGGACGAGCAGGGGAATCCAAGGCCACGTCCAGAGTGAAGTCCACGCGAGGCTCAGCACGTCGAATAAGAAGGACGACGGCCCGTCGAAGATCAGCTCGCCAGCCTGAGCCGCCATGCTCAGCAGCCAGAACGACACGACTTCGTTTCGGGTAGATCGACCGCGAAATATGAGTGCGTGCCGCAGCGGCCAAAAGGCTAGCCGCACGCCGAGCCTGTTCGCGGAATAGCCGCTTTGCATGCCGAAAGGGTGCGCCTGCCGGGCGCCCCGGTCAAGCGCGAGTACCTGCCCTTGCGCCGGTAGGTGGCGCAAGAAAAAGGGGCCGGCGGATCACTCCACCGGCCCCTTTTTGCATCGCAGAGAGCTCAGAGGACTTCGAACAGCCCCGCAGCACCCATGCCGCCGCCGACGCACATCGTCACCACGACGTACTTGGCGCCACGACGCTTGCCTTCGATCAGCGCGTGGCCGGTGCAGCGCGCGCCGGTCATGCCATAAGGATGGCCGATCGAGATCGAGCCGCCGTTGACGTTGAGCAGCTCGTTGGGGATTCCGAGCTTGTCGCGGCAGTACAGCACCTGCACCGCGAACGCCTCATTCAGCTCCCACAGGCCGATATCGTCCATCTTGAGCCCGGTGCGCTCGAGCAATTTCGGGATCGCGAAGACCGGGCCGATGCCCATCTCGTCGGGC
>NZ_JBQCCN010000043.1:0-2117 GCF_051962185.1 Sphingomonas sp. | reverse complement strand
ATCGGCGCAACCTGGGGTAGGTGTGAGCGGCCACCCCCTTCTCGTCATCCCCGCGCCAGCCGGGACCCATATCCCGGCCGCGTAGCCGAACGGTCCGGCGGGTTGGTGGGCAGCGGCGGAGATGGGTCCCCGCTTGCGCGGGGATGACGAGAAGGGGGTGGCCGCTAAAACCTACCCCAGGTTGCGCCGATAATGCCGTCGCCGGTCATCCAGCGAAGCGCGATCGTCATAGTCGCGCTGCTCGCCGCCGCCGGGATTGTCCAGGCAGGCTTGGCGGAACGACTCAGTCGGAGCGACCCCGCGCTTGCCGCGCGGCTGGCGCCGCACGACGCGCGGATCGCGATGGCGGCGGCGCGCAAGCTGGTCGACGATGGCGGCGACGCGACGGGCCCGGCGATTCGCGCGCTGGCGGCGACCGCCCTGTCGCGCGACCTCACCCAGACCGCCGCGATAGAGTTCCGCGCGGTCGAGGCCGAGGGGAAGGGCGATCGGGCGCGTGCGGAGCAATTGATCGACCTGTCGGACGCGATCAGCCGGCGCAGCCTGCCGACGCGGCTATGGCTGATCCAGCGCTCGGTCGATCGCGGTGACGTCGGCGGCGCGTTGCGCGATTTCGACTTGGCGCTGCGCACCTCGTCGGCTGCGCCCTCGGTGCTTCTTCCCGTGCTCGCCGGCGCGACCACCGATCCGGGCCTGGTTCGACCGATCGCCCGGATGCTCGACCGGCCGAGCGACTGGCGCGTGATGTTCCTCGATCACGCCGTGGCCCAGGGCGATGCGAGAGGGATCGCGGCGGTGCTGCTGGCCATGTGCGACCGCCAGACGATCACCGCCAACGGCATCGACCAGGCGCTGATCGCGCGGCTGGTCGGCGCGCGCGATTTCGCGCTGGCTGGCCGATTGCGCGATGCCTTCGCGCCCTCTGCCGGTCCACGGCCGATGCTCGCCGATGGGGCGTTCGGCGATATCGCGGCGCCACCATTCGGCTGGAGCCTGGTCGAGCGTGGCGAGATCGGCGCCGAGCGCGGCGAGACCAATGGTCGCTCCTCGCTCATGTGGCGCGCCGAGCCGGGTCGGGGCGGCCAGGTCGCCGCGCAATTGCTGATGCTCGCGCCCGGCAAATACCGGCTGGCGTCCCGGACCGCGTCGTCGGGCGATGCCACGCCCTATTGGTCGCTCCGCTGTGGCGAGCAGGGCGGAGCGATGCTCGCGACGCTGGATCAGCCGGGCAGTGCCGGGGCCGCAGCCTCGACCGATTTCGTGGTGGCGAGCGGCTGCATCGGGCAATGGCTGACGCTCACCCTGCGCCCGGGCGGCGGGTCGGGCGGACAATCCGGCGGGATCGCGGCGGTGACGATCAGCCGTCTTTAGGCACGAAGATATATTGGCCCCACAGACCGACGCCCCAGGGCCGCGTCTTGTATCCCGTCCCGATCGATCGGTAATTGCAGCGTGCGGCGATCGCGATCGACGGCGCATTGTCCGCTTCGGTCCACCCCCACCAGCGCCGCTCGCGGTCGTCGAACAGGCGGTGCGCCTCGCCGCTGATGATATGGCCGAGCTTCTGGCCGCGCGCTTCGGGCAGTGTCCACATATTGCCGACCTCGAGATCGTCGCCTGCCATGAAGGGCGATCGGTGCCAGCGCGGCGACACGATCAGGCGATGGATGCGGGTGTCGCCCTGCCACACGGTCAGTTCGGTGAATTCGTCGGTCGCGAAGACGCCGAGCCGGTTGAGCAGCCACCAGGCGATATTGTCCCGCGTCCGCGATCCGCGTGGAGGGAAGCCGTGCCGAGCCGGTTGCCAGACGCGCAGGATCATGCCCTCGGGCAACGTCCGCAACGGCGGTTGCGGCGCGCCCGGCTCGATGCCGAATACCACCATCATGCCGCGAGTTCCGGTGGTAGCGCGGTGGGGAGCGGTGCGGCCCGCGCACAAATGCTGCGAAGCGCGGGATCGGTGTGCCAGCGCGCCAGGATCGCGTCGACGCCACGCAGCGCCATCGGTTTTGCGAGGATCGCCAGCGCGGTCAACCACAGCAACCGCAAATCGGTCGCGAGGTCGCGATGCTCGACATAGAGCAGCCCCAATCGGCTCTTCCACGGCCGGATCACCG
>NZ_JBQCCN010000042.1:0-4887 GCF_051962185.1 Sphingomonas sp. | reverse complement strand
CGGGAGAATAATTGGACCATCTATTGAGGTAACGGGCCATTCGGCGCGAATAGCGCGCCAGTCTCCACCCTTGCGATCGTCTCAGATAGGTCTAAGGCCGGCACCACATGCAGCAGGACGCAACCCGATCCGACGAGCGCTCGGGGGGAGCGAAAATCGTCCTCGCCACGGTAGGGACGCTTGGCGACCTGCATCCGTTCATCGCGATCGGCCAGGCGCTCAAGCGGCGCGGCCATCGGCCGCTTATGGCGGTGTCCGAAGATCATCTGACCAAGGTGCGCGCCGCCGGGCTCGACGCGGTGGCCATTCTCCCCAGCTTCGACACGATCCGCGAGCGCATGGGTCTGGCCGAGGCCGCGGCGGTCAAGCGCGCCATGTCGAACCAGGTCTACATGCTCGAGGAAGTCGTGCTGCCCTGGCTCGATTCGAGCACCGAGGCGCTCGCCCGGGTATCGGCCGACGCCGACCTGCTGGTGGCCTCACTGTTCGTGTTCGGCAGTCCCACCGTCGCCGAAATGAACGACATCCCGTTGGTGTCGGTGATCCTGCAGCCGATGGCGCTACTGTCGGTCCATCGCCCGCCCCACACCCCCGATTTCTGGATGATCAAAGGCAATCCCAAAACGTCGATCGGAGTAGGTTGGAACCGCCTCGCCTTCTCGCTGATTCGAAAGATGGTACGCCGCCGCTACACGCCGGCGATCGATCGCATGCGCGCCAGCCACGGCCTGGCACCGACCACCGATCCCTGCCTGTTCGAGATCGGCGAACAGACCTCGCTCGTGCTGGGGTGCTATTCGCCGGTGTTCGGTCCGCTGCCCAAGGATGCGCCCGCGGACACCGCGATCGTCGGCTTCCCGATGTTCGACAGCGAAAGCGGCGCCGCCGAGCAGCCGGATGCCGAGCTCGCCGCGTTCCTGGCCGCCGGGCCCCCGCCACTGGTCTTCACGCTCGGGTCGTTCGCGGTGCATGCCCCGGGCAATTTCTACGCCGAGGCGGCGGCGACGGCACGGCGCCTCGGCCAGCGCGCCGTGCTATTGACCGGACCTGGCAGCTCGCTCCGGTCGGACGATCAGATATTGGTGCGCGATTACGCGCCGCATTCGGCCTTGTTCGGACATGCGTCGGCGATCATTCATCACGGCGGCATCGGCACCGTCGGCCAGGCGTTGCGCGCGGGCAAGCCGCAGCTAGTCGTGCCGCACATGGGGGATCAGTCCGACAATGCGGAACGCATCCGCAAGATGCGCCTGGGCAGCGTGCTCAGGGCCCGTCGCTTCACCGCCGAACGCGCGGCGCCCCGGATCGCCGAACTGCTCGATCCCGAGCGACCCTATATCGCCGAGGCGAAGCGGATCGGCGCCGTTGTCGCAGCGGAGCATGGCGCGCGCGATGCTGCGCTGGCGATCGAAACGCTGATCGCCGACGAGGTGACGAGCGCTCCCTGACGCAATGCGGCCACGGCCGGCGACCAGTCGCACCTTTTCCGGCACGAAGCGCCGTACCGTTTTGCTGCAGTGCGGAACCACGTCGGGTTCGGGCCGTTCGCTGATCGAGCGGCATAAGGTAGCAATGTCATGTTGTGGCAAACATTGGGTTGCGCGATGGGGATGCACCATCGTGACCCCGCCAGTTCGCGCGCCGAGGACGGGCGCTATGTCGGCGAGTGCGCCGGCTGTCGCCGGCCGATGATCTGGACGCTTTCGGGCTGGAAACTGGATCGCAATCCTCCGACCACCCGCGTTCCCAGTTTCCGGGCGCCATAGCGACGCGCCTTCCCCATTGCGATAGGCTATCCGTCACGGTTAATCGGTGGCGATGGAGACCGTCGCCGGCATCACCCGATCGTTCCTTGGCCAGCCGTGGCGGTGGCGCGCGCTGTCGGCCGACGCACGCGTTCCCGGCTTCCGTCCCGACGACCTGGTGACGCAATTGCTGCTCGCGCGCGGCGTCGCGCGCGAAGCGATCGAAGCGAACCGCACCCCCAGCATCCGCGGCTTCATGCCCGATCCGTCGATTTTCAACGATATGGACAAGGCGGCGCGTCGCCTGGCGGACGCGGTCGTGGCGGGCGAGCAAGTCACCGTGTTCGGCGACTATGACGTCGACGGCGCGACCTCGGCCGCGCTGATGATCCGCTTGCTGCGCGACCTCGGGCTGCGCCCCCAAGCCTATATCCCCGACCGCCTGATGGAAGGCTATGGCCCGTCGGGGGAGGCATTGGTGAGGATCGCGAGCGGCGGCGCGCAATTGATCGTCACCGTCGATTGCGGCGCCCAGGCATTCGAGGCGCTCGACATGGCGCGCGAGGCTGGCGTCGACGTGATCGTCGTCGACCATCACAAATGCGCGGCCGCCCTTCCCCACGCCCATGCGCTGGTCAACCCGAACCGACTCGACGAGGGCGACGGCGCTGCCCATGGCCATCTCGCCGCGGTCGGCGTGGCTTTCCTGCTCGGCGCCGCGTTGCTGCGCGAGCTGCGCGCGCGCTCCTTCTTCGATGGTCGCGCCGAGCCCCGGTTGCTCGACCTGCTCGATCTCGTCGCGCTCGGCACGGTCGCCGACGTCGCGCAATTGAAGGGATTGAACCGCGCGTTCGTGGCGCAAGGCCTCAAGGTCATGGCGCAGCGTCGCAACGTCGGTCTCGCCGCACTAGTCGAAGCGTCGCGCCTGACGCGCGCGCCGACCTGCAGCGACCTCGGCTTCGCACTCGGGCCGCGGATCAACGCCGGCGGTCGCGTCGGGCGCGCCGACCTCGGCGTCAGGTTGCTGACCACCGAGGATCGCGACGAAGCGCGCACCATTGCCGCCGAACTCGACCGGCTCAACGAGGAACGCCGCGCGATCGAATCGATCGTCCAGGAACAAGCCGAATCGCTTCCCCATGGCAATGCCGTGGCAGTCGTGTCGGGCCAGGGCTGGCATCCCGGCGTGATCGGCATCGTCGCCGGGCGGCTCAAGGAAAAGCTCGGCATCCCGACGATCGTCATCGCGCTCGACGAAGCGGGTGTCGGCAAGGGATCGGGCCGGTCGATCACCGGTGTCGATTTGGGTGCGGCGGTCCTCGCTGCGAAGGAAATCGGCCTGTTGGCCGCGGGCGGCGGGCACGCAATGGCCGCGGGCCTCACGATCGATGCCGACCGCATCCCCGAATTCGCCGCTTTCCTCGAAGAACGGCTGGCCGCCAATGTCGCCCGGGCGCGAGAGGATCGTGCGTTGCTGGTCGACGCCTTGCTCGCGCCTGGCGGAGTCACGCCCGATCTGTGCGAGACGATGGAATCGGGCGGCCCCTACGGCATGGGCTGGCCGGCGCCGCGCGTCGCCGCCGGCCCGTTCCGCATCGTCCGCGTCGACGTCGTCGGCAACGGCCATGTCCGCGCTATCGTGGCCGGAGACGACGGTCGCAGCCTGAAGGCGATGGCGTTTCGCTCCGCCGACACACCGCTCGGCCAGACCCTGTTGCAGGCGCCGCGCGACCGCAAATTGTGGCTCGTCGGCCGTCCCAAGATCGACGATTGGGCATCCCGCCCGGCCGCCGAACTCCATCTCGACGACGCCGCCTGGGCGGATTGATCGCGACGATGATGCGCCGGGTGCTTGACCGGACGCTTCGCTTTCCGTAACCGCCACCGCGCGCCGGCACGTTCGGCCCCTTCGTCTAGTGGTTAGGACGCGGCCCTTTCACGGCTGAAACACGGGTTCGAGTCCCGTAGGGGTCACCACCGCCACCGCGCGGCAGCACCGATCGCTTACGCCCGCCCCCCAACATCACCATTGGCGATCATGCCCGCCGCATCGCGCCTTCAATTGCTCGCCGGCGCGTTGATCGCGAGTTGCGCGGCGAACGCACGGCGATAGGGGGGACGCGCTTCGCCGCGCGCGACATACGCGGCCAGGGTCGAATATTCGTCGAGCATCCCCGACATTCTCAAGCGGAGCAGTACGGACACCATCAACAGGTCGCCCGCGCTGAACGCGCCATCGATCCAGTCCGCATCGCCCAAGCGGACCGCGAGCTTGTCCAGCCGGGCGCGAATCCGATCCATGACCAAGGGCAAGCGCTCATCGCGCCACGGCCTGTCGCCTTCGAAGATTCGAGCGGTCGTCAGATCGAGGATCGGCGGTTCGACAGTGTTGAGCGCGGCGAACATCCAGGTGATGGCGCGAGCGCGGGCGTCACCCGCCTCCGGCAACAGACCCGGATACTTGTCCGCGATGTGGAACACGATCGCCCCGGTTTCGAATATCGAGAGATCGCCTTCCTCATAGGTCGGAATCTGGCCGAACGGATGGAGGGCGAGATGCTCGGGCTCCTTCATCGCGGCGAAGGAGACGAGGCGAACCGCATAAGGTTGCCCCACCTCCTCGAGTGCCCAGCGGACGCGCGTGTCGCGCGCCAGGCCCATGCCGCCGTCGGGCGATCGCTCGAAAGCTGTGATGGTGATCGTCATCGCGTCCGTCTCCTGTTTGCCAACGCCTCTGAGCGTCTCGTCATGACGACGAACGAGCTTCCGGGAAATCGACATGGTTCAGTGATTATTTTTTCGCCGCCATCGGTTACCAGCAACCATGATCATTCGGCACGGCTTCTCGATGCGCTTGTCCGCTGACGCGCGATCGGCAACGTGAAGCCCATCGCCGCCATCATAGTCCTTGGCGACGGCGACCGCATGATTGTCGGCGATATCCGGCTGGAGCAGGCCGATGCCCTGGCGGACGCGCTAGGCCTGACGCGCGACACGCCTCCCGAAACGCTGATCTACGCCGCCTGGCAGCGTTGGGATGAAGGCGCGCTCGTCCGCTTCGACGGCGACTATGCGATCGCCGTGCGCGACCCGGCGCGAGGCGAAATGGTCCTCGCGCGTGATCCGGTCGGCCAGCGGCCGT
>NZ_JBQCCN010000041.1:0-7505 GCF_051962185.1 Sphingomonas sp. | reverse complement strand
GGCGCGACCGGCGAAACCGGGACCGCGGATTCGGTCTTGCGGCCGAAGCTGAACGCGCGCGTGGCCGGCTCAGCGGCGGCTGCGGCCACCGCCGAGCTGTCCGCCTCTATACCGGTCGCGACCACCGACACGCGGATCTTGCCCTCGAGGTCGGGATTGAACGCCGAGCCCCAGATGATGTTGGCGTCTTCGTCGACCAATTCGCGAATATGGTTCGCGGCCTCGTCGACTTCGAGCAGGCGCATGTCCTCGCCGCCGGTGATCGACACGATGACGCCCTTGGCGCCCTTCATGCTGACGCCGTCGAGCAAGGGGTTGGCGATCGCCTTCGACGCGGCTTCGATGGCGCGGTTGTCGCCCTCGGCCTCGCCGGTGCCCATCATCGCCTTGCCCATTTCCTGCATCACCGAGCGGACGTCGGCGAAGTCGAGGTTGATCAGACCCGGCATGACCATCAGGTCGGTGATCCCGCGCACACCCTGCTGCAGCACCTCGTCGGCCAGTTCGAAGGCCTGTTTGAAGGTGGTGTTGGCATTGGCGACGAGGAACAGATTCTGGTTGGGGATGACGATCAGCGTATCGACGTACTTCTGCAGTTCCTCGATGCCGGCCTCGGCCGCCTTGGCGCGGCGATTGCCCTCGAACGCGAACGGCTAGGTCACCACGGCGACGGTCAGGATGCCCATGTCGCGCGCCGCCTTGGCGATGACCGGGGCCGCACCGGTACCGGTCCCGCCGCCCATGCCCGCCGCGATGAAGCACATATGCGCGCCGTCGAGCGTCCGCGCGACCTGATCGATCGCTTCCTCCGCCGCGGCACGCCCGATCTCCGGCCGCGCGCCCGCGCCCAGCCCTTGCGTGATCTTCACGCCGAGCTGGATCTTCTGCCCCGCCTGGCTCTGCTTGAGCGCCTGCGCGTCGGTATTGGCGACCAGGAAGTCGACGCCCTGCACGTCGTTCTTCATCATGTTGGCGATCGCGTTGCCGCCCGCCCCGCCGACACCGATCACCGCGATCCGCGGCGTCAGCTCGTCCACGTCCGGAGGAAGAAATTCAACCATTACTCGTTCTCCGAAATGCTCCGGTGACCGGAACACTTATGCCCACAACTTCTTGCACCATCGCCCCGGGACTATCCACAACAAATGGGGTCCCGTGACGCATTTCTTTAATAATTCGCCCGAGCCGTTCGAATCAGACGACGGAAGATCGATATCGGCGACGGCTTGTGCACCGTCTGATGCTCGCCCGACGATAGCGATCGCAAGTCGATCGGGTCGGTGGCGGCGTGATGGACCAAGCCCGCGAGCGTCGCGAACGCCGGCCCCGAATGCGCGTCGGGCAGCCCGGCGAGCCCGCGCGGCCGGCCGACCCGGACCGAGCGGCCCAATGCCGATTGCGCGTAATCGGCAATGCCCTTGAGCTCCGCGCCGCCGCCGGTCAGCACGACCTGGCGGCCGACATTGCCCTCGAACTTCATCGCGGTCAGCGCCTTGCCGATCTCGCCCATCAATATCTCGAGCCGCTGACGGATCACCGCGATCAATTGCGCCTTGGTGATGCGCGGCCCCTCGCCCGCGCCGTCGTCGCTCAGCGGCGCGATCTCGAGCATCTCGTGATTGTCGCGCGGCGTCGCGTTGGCGCAGCCGTGGAAGCATTTCATCCGCTCTGCCTGGGTCCGGCTGGCACCGAAGGTCGAGGCGATGTCGTCGGTAATGTCGGCGGCGCCCATCGGAATGGTGACCAGCCCGACCAGCATGCCGCCGGCGAACAGCGAGACATTGGTGATCCCGGCGCCCATTTCGACCAGCGCGGTGCCTAGTTCGCGCTCCTCGGCGCTGAGGCAGGCCAGACCGGTCGCGACCGGCGCGGCGATGATCGACTTCACCTCGAGATGCGATTTGGCCACGCACAGCCCGATATTGCGCACCGGCGAGCCGTCGGCGGCGACGACATGGATATGGACGCCGAGCCGGTCGGCATGGAGGCCGAGCGGGTTCTTGACCCCGGTGATGCCGTCGAGCGTGTAGAGCGCGGGCTGGGCGTGGAGCACCATGCGCCCGGCCGGGTCGATCGATTCCCGCCCGGCGCGGAGCAAGGCGTCGATATCGGCCTGCTCGATGCGATGCCCGCCCATCTCGAACTCGATCGAGGCGACGTCGCTGACCAGGCCGCCCGCCGAGAAGCCGACCCAGACATTCTCGATATTGGTCTGGGCGATCCGCTCGGCCTGCTCGACCGCTTCGCGCACCGCGACTTCGGTCGCCGCCATGTCGGCGATACAGCCGCGCCGCACGCCGCGGCTCTCGCGCTGGCCGGTGCCGAGCACGATCAATTCGCCGCCGCTGCCCTTTTGCGCGATCATCGCGGAGACTTTCGACGACCCGATATCGAGTGCCGTGATCAGTCCTTCCGGCGGTGTCTTGGCCATGACTCTAGCCCCCCGTTACACTTGATCGCGCGATGCCGCGCGATCCGCCGCCGCCGGCGGCGCATTGGTCGTCGAGCTGGTCGGCGCCCCGATCAGGCTCGATCCGTCTGGCTTGCGCATGACCATTCTGTCCGGATCGCGCATGTCGAACTTCAACCATCCCTTGCCCAGCAAGCGAAGCGTGCCGTCCCGCTCCGCAAACAATCGGAGCGCTCGGGCAGCCTCATCGGTTCCCTCGGGCAGCGACAAGGTCTCGCCGGTGTCGAACAACAGGTCCCAGCGGCGATTGCCGACCCAGGTCGCGGCGCGCACCTTGGGCTTGAGCGCGGGCGCCGCCGTCATCAGCGTCTGATAGGCGGGCTCCTGCAGGTCGGCTCCCGGCCCGATCACCAGCGGCAGGTCGGGCATGGCGTCGGCCGAAACACGCTCGAGAAAGATGCCGTCACGGTCGATCAGGCTCAGCGCGCCCTGGTTCTGCCACACCGCAACCGGGGTGCGCTCGACGATGCGGATCAGCAAGGTGTCGGGCAACCGGCGCGAGACATGTGCGTCCTGCACCCAGCCATATTGCAACAGCTTGCCGCGAATCTGGTCGAGATCGACCAATGGCATCGCGCGCGATTTCTGCTCCAGCGCGACGGCATAGACCGTCATCTGGTCCATCCGCTTGACGCCGCGGATCTCGATCTGCTCGACGCGGAAGCCGGCATTGCCGGCTTCCTCGGCCAAGGCGGTGCCGACCATGCCGGGAATGCCGAATATCTGCGCGACGGCCAGCGCGCCGCCCAGCATCAGCGCGAAGATCGACCAGGTGGCGATGCGCTGCAGATTGTGCTGGCTGATCGGCAGCCAGGCGAGGATGCGATCGACGATCGACGGCTTCTTCTGTTTCTGCTTGCGCCGTGCCGGGGTCTTGCGCGCGGTGGGCCGGCCCTTGGTCGGGGTGCGGCTCATGCCAGTGCCTCGTCGATGATCATCTGCACCAGCTCCGGATAGGAGATGCCGAGATGTCTCGCCTGTTCGGGCACCAGGCTCAAGGGGGTCATGCCGGGTTGGGTATTGACCTCGAGCAGGAACAGCCCGTCCTCGCCGCGCTCGTCGTCCCAGCGGAAATCGGAACGCGAAGCGCCCTTGCACCCGAGCAGGTGATGCGCCTCGAGCGCCAGACGCTTGCACGCCTCGGTGATCGCGTCGGGGATCTGCGCCGGGAAGACATGCTCGGTCATCCCGTCGGTATATTTGGCGTCATAATCGTACCAGCCCGACTTCGGCCGCAATTCGGTGACGCCGAGCGCGCGGCCGCCGAGGATCGCCGTCGTCAGCTCGCGCCCGCGGACATAGGGCTCGGCGAGCAATTCCTCGAATTCCTGCCACGGCCCCGCGACGTCGCGGCCGATCGGATTGCCGTAATTGCCGTCGTCGGTGACGATCGCGACCCCGACCGATGAACCTTCGTTGACCGGTTTCAGGACATAGGGCCGCTTGAGCGGGTCGCCCTCGAACACATCCGCCGACTTGACGATGCGACCGCCCGGCATCGGGATGCCATGCGGGACGAGCGCCTGCTTGGTCAGCGCCTTGTCGATCGCGATCACCGAGGTCACCATGCCCGAATGGGTGTATTTCAGCCCCATCAGGTCGAGCATGCCCTGGACCGACCCATCCTCGCCCGGCGTGCCGTGGAGCGCGTTGAACACGATGTCGGGCCTGGCCGCGGCGAGCTTCGCCGCGACATCGCGATCCATGTCGATCCGGGTGACGCGATGCCCGAGCGATTCCAGCGCCTCGGCGATGCCCTTGCCAGACATCAGCGAGACCTCGCGCTCGGCCGACCAACCGCCCATCAGGACGGCGACGTGGAGGGGCGAGTTCATAATTCCTCCCCGGCACGGGGAGGGGGACCGCCGGCCGTAAGGCCGGTGGTGGAGGGGGCCCGCGAGCAACCAACAACAGACCAGGAGGCGGCCTCGGGATGGGCCCCCTCCACCAAGCCGCTACGCGTCTTGGTCCCCCTCCCCGTACCGGGGAGGATTTGGATAGCCGCACTCACTTCGCCACCCCTACGCGCTGGATTTCCCATTCCAGCATCACGCCGGACTTGGCCTTCACTTTCGCCCGCACCTCTTCGCCCAGCTCTTCGATGTCCGCGCTCGTGGCGTCGCCCAGGTTGAGCAGGAAATTGCAATGCTTCTCCGATACTTGCGCGTCGCCTTTGCGAAGCCCTCTGCACCCCGCTTCGTCGACCAATTGCCAGGCCTTGTGGCCGTCGGGGTTCTTGAAGGTCGAGCCGCCGGTGCGGCTGCGGAGCGGCTGCGATTCCTCGCGTGCGGCGGCGATGCGATCCATCTCGGCCTGGATCGCGGCCGGCTCGCCGGGATGGCCGCGGAAGGTCGCGCCGACCACGATCGCGCCGACCGGCAAGTCGGAATGGCGATAGGTATAGCCGAGCTCGCCGAGCACCAGCGTCCTCCGCTCGCCAGAGCGCAGCACGACATCGGCCTCGACCAGCACGTCCTTGACCTCGCGACCGTAAGCGCCGCCGTTCATCCGCACGAAGCCGCCGACCGTGCCGGGGATCGAGCGCAAGAATTCGAGCCCGGCGATGCCGGCGTCGCGCGCGCTCGACGAGACGAGGATGCCACTCGCTCCCCCGCCGCAGCGCAATGCGGTTTCGTCGAGCCGCTCGACCTTGGCGAACGCCTTGCCCAGCCGGACCACCACGCCCGGCACGCCGCCGTCGCGCACGATCAGGTTCGAGCCCAGACCCAGGCCCATCACCGGGACCGACGGATCGAGCGCGTAGAGGAAGGTCGCAAGGTCTTCGATATCGGCCGGCTCGAACAGATATTCGGCCGCGCCCCCGCTCTTGAACCACACCAGCGGCGCCAGCGGCGCGCCGTGCGTCAGTTTCCCGCGGACCGGGGGCATGGCGTAACAGACCGTCACCGCGCGGCCTCGATCGCGTCGGCGAGCCCGGCCGCCCATTTGGTGATGTCGCCCGCGCCCAGGCAGACGATCATGTCGCCCGGCTGGATCACCGGCGCCAGTTCCTTTGCCAGTTCCTCGGCCGAGCCGACCGTCGAGGCCGAACGATGCCCGCGGCGTTTCAACCCGTCGACCAGCGCCTGCGCGTCGACACCCTCGATCGGCTGCTCGCCCGCGGCATAGACCGGGGTGACATAGACCATGTCGGCGTCGTTGAACGCCTGCTGGAACTCCTCCATCAGATTGCCGAGGCGCGTGTAGCGATGCGGCTGGACCACCGCGATCACGCGATTGGCGACGCCTTCGCGGGCGGCCGACAGCACCGCACGGATCTCGACCGGATGGTGGCCGTAATCGTCGATCACCACCGTGCCGCCGACCTCGCCCACCTTGGTGAAGCGGCGCTTGACCCCGCCGAACTTGGCAAAGCCCTGCTGGATGGTGGCATCGTCGACGCCGAGTTCGAGCGCGACGCCGATCGCCGACAGCGCGTTCTGGACATTGTGGCGGCCGGGCATCGGCAGCTCGATGTTCTCGATCGAACGCGTCGTGCCGTCGCGGCTGCGGATGATCGCCTCGAACCGGTTGCCGCCGGGGATCGGCGTCACGTTGACGCCGCGAATGTCGGCCTGGGTCGAGAAGCCATAGGTCACGATGCGGCGATCGCGGACCCGCGGCAGCACCGCCTGCACTTCGGGATGGTCGAGGCAGAGGAACGCCGCGCCATAGAAGGGCACGTTCTCGATGAACTGGACGAACGCGTCCTTGATCGCATCGAAGCTGCCGTAATGGTCGAGATGCTCCGGATCGATATTGGTGACCACCGCGAGCGTGCCGTCGAGCCGCAGGAAGCTGCCGTCGCTCTCATCGGCCTCGACCACCATCCACTCGCTGTCGCCGAGCCGGGCGTTCGAGCCATATTGGTTGATGATGCCGCCGTTGATCACGGTCGGATCGACCCCACCCGCGTCGAGCAGCGCCGCGACCATCGACGTGGTGGTGGTCTTGCCGTGCGTGCCGGCGACAGCGACGGTCGACTTGAGGCGCATCAGTTCGGCCAGCATCTCGGCGCGGCGAACGACGGGAATGCGGCGTTCGAGCGCGCATTCGACCTCCGGATTGGCGCGCTTGATGGCGGTCGACACCACGACCACGGCGGCGTCACCGAGATTGTCTGCCTGATGACCGATCTTCACCTCGATACCCTTGTCGCGCAGCCCCTGCACGACATAGCCCTCGGCCACGTCCGATCCCTGCACCTTGTAGCCGAGATTGTGCATCACCTCGGCGATGCCGGACATGCCGATCCCGCCGATGCCGACGAAGTGGATCGCGCCGATATCGGTCTTCAACCCGGTCATGCGAAAGCGGCCTCCCCGCCCGGCGTGGCGGTCTGAACTTTGCCGACGGGCAGGTCGCCGGCGGGATGATCGAGGCTCTCGACGAGATCGGCGAGATCGCGCGCCGCGTCGGGATGGCCACAGGATTTGGCGCGCGCCGCGGCGTTCTGCAGCGCGGCTGGGTCGAGGCCGAGCTTCTGCATCTGCTTGGCGAGCTCGACCGGGGTGAACTGGCTCTGCGCGATCGTGCGCGCACCCCCGGCTTCGGAAATCTCGCGCGCGTTCTCGGTCTGATGGTCGTCGGTCGCGCTCGGCAGCGGCACCAGGATCGCCGGGCGCCCGGCGGCGGTCAGTTCGGCGATGGTCGAGGCGCCGGCGCGCGCGATCACCAGATGCGCCCAGGCGAGGTGCTCGGGCAGATCGGGCAGATAGGTGGCGAGGTCGGCCGCGATCGACAATTCGGCATATTTGGCTCGCGCCTTGTCGATATCCTCTACCCGCGCCTGGTGCGTGACCTGCAACCGGCGGCGGAAATTGACCGGGAGCATCGACAGGCCTTCGGGCACCACCGAACTCAGGATGCTCGCGCCCTGGCTGCCGCCGGTCACGAGGACGCGAAAGATGCTGTCCTCCTCGAGCAACGGATAGGGCTTGTCGCGCAGCGCCAGAACATCCTCGCGGACCGGGTTGCCCGTCAGATGCGCCTTGCCGCGATATTTGTCGGCGAGCCGGTCGACCTTGGCATAGGA
>NZ_JBQCCN010000040.1:0-7881 GCF_051962185.1 Sphingomonas sp. | reverse complement strand
CCCACCCGGCCGCCCAACCAGCTATTCTATGGGCGGCCGGGTGGGGGAGCGGGCCGGCACCGTTACCGTTTCAGCTTTGCTGAAACAGATGTAAGCAATTCACCGACATGACCGCGAAGGACGACAAACAGGAGCGCGCCGAGCGCCTCGCCGCGCAATTGCGCGCCAATCTGCACCGTCGCAAGGCGCGGGCGCGGGGCGCCGCCGAGGTAAGCACCACGAAAGCCGATGACGCGGACCGCGCGGACGACTAAGCACCTCCGCCATGAATCGTCCCAAGCTCTCGATCGTCGTCCCTTGCTATAACGAGGCGCTGAGCCTCGAGACGCTCCACGCGCGCGTCACCGCCGCCGCCAAGGCGGAGGTCGGCGAGGATTACGAACTCGTGCTGATCAACGACGGGTCGAAGGACGACAGCTGGCCGATCATGCGTCGGCTGTCCGAAAGCGACCCGCGCCTCGTCGCGATCAACCTGTCGCGCAACCACGGCCATCAGCTCGCGCTGACCGCCGGGCTCGATCTGTGCGCGGGCGAGCAGATCCTGATCATCGACGCAGACCTGCAGGACCCGCCCGAACTGCTCGGCGACATGCGCCGGATGATGGCGGCTGAGGAAGCGGACGTGGTCTATGCCGTGCGCCGCAAGCGCGAAGGCGAGACGTTCTTCAAGAAAGCCACCGCCGCGGCTTTCTATCGTCTGCTCGATCGCGTCACCGACACGCCGATCCCGCTCGACACCGGCGACTTCCGGCTGATGTCGCGCCGCGCGCTCGACGCGTTCCTGAGCTTGCCCGAACAGGCGCGTTTCATCCGCGGCATGGTCGCCTGGGTCGGCTTCCGCCAGGTGCCGTTTCCCTATGACCGCGCCGAGCGCTTCGCCGGCGAAACCAATTACCCGCTGTCGAAGATGCTGCGCCTGGCGTTCGACGCGATGACCGGCTTCTCGACCAAGCCGCTGACCTTCGCCAGCCATGTCGGCCTGGCGCTGACCGGCGCGTCGTTCCTGCTGCTGATCTACATCGCGGTCGGGTTCATCTCGGGGAGCGCGGTGCCGGGCTGGACGTCGCTGGCGTTCATCGTCGTGCTCTTGGGCGCGGTGCAGATGTTCGTGCTCGGGATGATCGGCGAGTATCTCGGGCGGCTTTATGTCGAATCGAAGCGGCGGCCGCTGTATCTGGTGTCGGACGTCGCGGGCCCGGTGCAGGGCAAGGCGAGCCTGGGCTATCGGGCAGAGGATCGGGAGCAGGGCTGACCCCAATCCTCCCCGTTTACGGGGAGGGGGACCGCGCGACGCAGTCGCGTGGTGGAGGGGGATTTCCTCCTCCGACTCGCTTGTGGCTCACCCCCTCCACCAATCCGCTACGCGGCTTGGCCCCCTCCCCGTAAACGGGGAGCAGTTAGTTCACCCCTTCGGTACGGCCAGCGTCAGGATCGATACGCCCGGGGTCATCGGCACGCGGCCGACCAAGTGCCTCTCGAGGCGGAAGATCGCACCGAACAGTTTGTTGACCGGCCCCGGCGGCGGCGAATCGTCGCTGTCGTCGCGGCCGGTCAGCCGGCCCGCGACGCGCGCGGCGGCGGCGAGCGGGAACAGCAGCGAGTTGAAATAGCCGAACTTGCGCGTCGTCAGCCCGGCGGCGTCGATCGCCTTCTTCAGGCTGGCCTTGGAATAGCGGCGATGATGGTGGTTCACCACGTCGTGCGCCGACCACATCCATTGATGCGCGGGCACCGCGATCAGGATCTTGCCGCCGGGCTTGAGGCATTCCTTCATCGCCCGAAGCGCCGCGACGTCGTCGCCGATATGCTCGACCACGTCGAGCACCGCGATCATGTCGTAGCTGTTGCGCTCGATCCCCGGCAGGGTCGGTAGCGGCGCGTCGCCGACCGGCTTGCTGAGCCGCTTGCTGGCGATCGCGGCGGCGGCGGGATCGATCTCGATCGCCTCGACGGTGCCGAATTGCTGGAGCATCGGCAGATTGTGCCCGGTGCCGCAGCCGATCTCGAGGATGCGCGCGTCCTTGGGCAGGTCGGCATAGCGCGCGACATAATCGTGCAGGATGTCGCGGCGCGCGACGTACCACCAATGCGACGAGTCGTGCTCGGCCATGCGGTCGTAGACGATACGGTCCATATCAGCCGAATACCCATTGACGGTTGAGCGCGAAGGTCGCGAGCGGGGTGATGGTGACGATCGGGATCAGGGGGGCCCAGACCGGGCCGTGGAACAGCGGCCCGGTGATGATCCAGGTGAAGGCGGCGTTGAGCAGCAGGCCGAAGAATTGCACCAATACGAACTTGGCGTGCTGTTTGCCGCTATTGTCGCGGGTGCCATGCCCCTTGAAGCTCCAGGCGGAGTGCATGAAGAACCCGGCGATGACCGCGACCAGAAAGGCGGGCGGCACCGCGACCACCGCCATGTTGCCGCGGAATACCCAGCTCGCCAGCGGCAGATACACCGCCGAATAGATCACCGTCGAAATACCGCCGACGATACCGAAGCGGATCAGCTGGCCGATCATGCCGCTCGCTCGCCACGTATCGATTTGTTTCAGAATTGCCGTCACACATTCGCCCTGGAAATGCGCGCCATCTGCTCCGTCGTGGCCGTTGCCGGGCGCGGGTGCAGGCCCTAATGCGCATCCAGGCGCGAGGGAAGCATTTTGAGCAAGACCGACAAGCGGGGGCTGCGGCCGGACGCTGAATTCGACCGGACCGGGGCCGCGCCGAGCAAGGCCGAGATCTGGTGGTCCAATCTCGTCGCCGAGCTGGACCGGCACTGGATTCGCTACGCCCTGCTCGCGTGGCTGTGCGTGACGCTCTGGTATCTGTTCGATCGCTGGGGGCAGATTCAGGCGCTCGGCCTGGGCGATACCGACGACAATATGCGGCTGATGCAGGTCCGCGCGCTGCTGAACGGGCAGGACTGGTACGACCTGCGCAATTATTATCTCAACCCGCCGGGCGGCTTCGACATCCATTGGAGCCGCATCGTCGACTTGCCGATCGCCGGGCTGATCCTGGCGCTGCGGCCGTTCCTCGGCACGCCCGAGGCGGAGCGGATCGCCTGCGGGATCGCGCCATTGCTGCCGCTGTCGATCGCCTTCGTCGGGCTGGGCGCGACGGTGCGGCGGCTGGTCAGTCCTTATGCCTGGCCGCTGGCGATGGCATTGCTAGTCTGCGCCTGCACGCCGACCATGCTGATGTTCGCGCCCGATCGTATCGACCATCACGGCTGGCAACTGGCGATGCTGAGCCTGACGGTGGCCGGCCTGTGCGATCCCAGGGGCGCGCGCGGCGGAGTGATCGTCGGGCTGGCGAGCGCGGTCAGCATCTCGATCGGCCTCGAAATGCTGCCGTATGCGGCGATGGCCGGCGCGATCATCGCGCTGCAATGGATCTGGGATCGCGGCGAGGCGCGGCGGGTCGCCGCTTATGGCGTCAGCCTGGCGAGCGGCACGGCGCTCGGCTACGGCGCGTTCGCTTCCTATGCCAATACGGTGATGCGCTGCGATGCGCTGACCCCGGTCTATCTGACGGTGATGCTGGTCGCCGGCGGGCTGCTGTTTGTGCTCGCCTGGCTCAGCCCGGCGTCGCGCTGGGCGCGGCTGGGCCTCGCGGTCGCGGCGGGCGCGGTGATCGTCGCCGGGTTCGCCTGGCTGTTCCCGCAATGCCTCGGCCGCCCCGAGCAGGTCTCGCCCGAACTCGCGCGCAATTGGCTCGACAATGTCCGCGAGGCCAAGCCGATCTATCTCCACCCGTTCCGCCAGGCGTTTCCGATCGTGACGCTGCCGATCATCGGCCTGCTGGGCGCGATGATCGCCGCCAAGCGCGCGCTCGACGCTCGCGCCTCGAACATGGTCGGCTGGGCGGCGGTGACGCTGTTCACCTTGTTCGCCTGCCTGATGCTGCTGTGGCAGGCGCGTGCCGGGCCGGCGGCGCAGATGCTCGCGGTGCCGGGGGCGGCGGCGCTGATCTGGATCGCGGTGCCGCTCTTGCTCGACAGCTCCAATCTGTTCGTTCGCGTGCTGGGGCCGGTCGTGGTGGTGCTGACGGCGTCGGGCATGTTCAGCGGGCTGTCGCTGCAATTCCTGCCGATCGACAAGCCCGACGCGCGGATGACGACGATCAACCGCGCGGGCGCGCGCTGCCCCTATATCCGCAGCCTGTTGCCGTTGAACAAATATCCGCCGGCGACGATCTTCAGCTTCGTCGATCTCGGTCCCCGGATCATCACGATCACGCACCACAAGGCGGTGGCGGGGCCGTATCATCGCAATGGCGATGCGATCCTCGACGTCCAGCATGCGTTCGGCGGCAGCCCCGAGCAATTCCGCGCGATCGCCAAAAGGCATGGCGCGACGTTGCTGCTGATCTGCCCCAACATGGCCGAATCGACCATCTATCGCGTGCGCAACCCGGGCGGGTTCTACGATCGCATGGCCAAGGGCGAGACGTTTCCGTTCCTGCAGCCGTTGCCGCTGCCGGCGAATTCGCCGTTGCGGTTGTTCAGGATCAAGTAAGAGCGCGTCCCAGCGCCCCTTTTCGCCAGCCCAGCGGAACTCATCTCGTCACCCCAGCGAAAGCTGGGGTCTCGGGCGAAGGCGCGATCCGGCTTGAGACCCCAGCTTTCGCTGGGGTGACGGTTCGGGAGCGGGGGCCGATCAAGACAGTGATGACCGCCTATGTCAGCCCCATGCTGATCCGGATCCCGTCGATCACGAATTGCACCGCCAGTGCGCCCAGCAGCACGCCGAGAATGCGCGTGATCACCGCCTCGATCCGCGCGCCGAGCAGCCGCATCAACGGTCCCGCGGCGAGCAGCGCGACCAGGGTCAGCGCCAGGATCGTCGCCAGCGCGGCGAGCACCACCGCTACCTTTTCGATCCCGTGATTGCGGCTCATCATCAGCATGACCGAGGCGATCGATCCCGGGCCGGCGATCATCGGCATCGCCATCGGGAAGATCGAGATGTCCTCGACCTCGGGTGTGCTGGCGACCTTGGCGGCGCGGTCCTCGCGGCGTTCGGTGCGTTTCTCGAACACCATTTCCAGCGCGATCAGGAACAGCATGATGCCGCCGGCGATGCGGAAGGCCGACAGGCTGACCCCCAGCGCCTGAAGCAGCGATTCGCCGACCGCGGCGAACACGAACAGGATGATCGAGGCGACGATCACCGCGCGGATCGCCATCGACCGACGATGCGCCGGCGTCGCGCCGTTGGTCAGCCCGGCATAGATCGGCGCGCAACCGGGCGGATCGATGACGACGAAGAAGGTGACGAGCGCGGAGAGATAGAGCTCGATCACTTTTCGGCCGCGATTCGGTCGTCGATAACACTGCCGCCGAGCATGCCGGTTCTCAGGTTGACGCCGAGCATGCGGGCCCCGTCGGGAAGGACCTCCCAATCCCACGTCAGCGTCCCGTCTTTCGACGCCCCGTGCCCGCTCTTTGCGCCGCGGGAGGGTGGAGGTGTCATGAACGGAATGTCCGGAGCATCGCAACTCGCGTGCGTTACCGTCGGAGTCTTGGCCGCGCGCGCAGCCTTCAATGCATCGCCGGAATCCAGCACCCAGCGCCACGATCCGTCGGATTGGCGCTGCCAGACGGTGGTGAAATAGCCCACGCTGCCGTCCGCGCGTTGCCAATTGCCAGTGTTGACGGTCGTGGCTTCGTCGCAGGAAACGTAGCTCGCGGTCGCTTGCCAGCGAACGGATTTCGGTGGGTCCTTGCGATCCTTGAGCCAGGCTTGGGCGTTGACCGGCTGCGGCACGAACATGATCGCGTCGGGCGCCGCGAAGGTACGGAACGCCGTCCATTGGCCGTCGCGAACGGCTGCCTGGTCGAAGGCCAGTTCGGCATCGAGCGCGGTTTTAGGCGCATCGGCCGCAGCCAGCATCAGCAGTAACGCGATCACAACGCGTCCTTATCGTGAGGCACCTGCTCGCGGCGATGCGCCGAGACCAGCGTATTCCGCAGCAGCACCGCGATCGTCATCGGTCCGACCCCGCCCGGCACCGGGGTGATCGCGCCCGCCACGCTGAGGGCGCCGGCGAAGTCGACATCGCCGACCAGCCCTTGGTCGGTGCGATTGATGCCGACGTCGATCACGCACGCGCCGGGCTTGATCCAGTCGCCCTTGATCATTTCCGGCCGGCCGACCGCGGCGACGACGATGTCGGCGCGCTTGACCACGCTCGACAGGTCCCTGGTCTTGGAATGCGCGACGGTGACGGTGCAGCTTTCCTTGATCAGCAATTGCGCCATCGGCTTGCCGACGATGTTGGAGCGCCCGATCACCACCGCGTCGAGCCCGGCGAGACCGCCCAATTGATCCTTGAGCAGCATCAGGCAACCGAGCGGGGTGCAGGGGACGAAACCGTGGAGGCCGGTCGCCAGTCGCCCGGCATTGACCGGATGGAAGCCGTCGACGTCCTTGTCGGGGTCGATCCGCGTCGTCACCGCGCGTTCGTCGATATGACCGGGCAGCGGCAACTGGACCAGGATGCCGTCGACCGCGGGGTCGGCGTTGAGCCGGTCGACCAATGCGAGCAGGTCTTCCTGCGAGGTCGTGGCGGGCAGCTTGTGCTCGAAACTTTCCATCCCCGCGGCGACGGTCGCCTTGTGCTTGCTGCGGACATAGACCGCCGACGCCGGGTCCTCGCCGACCAGCACCACTGCCAGCCCCGGCGCGCGCCCGGCCGCCGCGCGGAACGCCGCGACCTGTTGCGCCACGCGTTCGCGCAATCCCAGCGCGAAGGCTTTCCCGTCGATGATACTCGCCGTCATGGCTCGGCCTGATAGAGCGCGGCGGCGATCTTCGCCAGCGCTTCGGCGTCGCCGCGGATCGCCAGCCGTTTCAGGCGCGCGCGCTCGCCCGCGATCAGCCGGACATCGCGCTTCGCTACGCCGAAATGCGCCGCGACCAGGTCGATCAGCGCGGCATTGGCGGCGCCGTCGACCGGCGGTGCGTTGAGCCGCGCGACGCCATGGCCGGGCCCGGGCTCGAGCGCGTTACGGGCGGAGCGCGGCGTCACGCGGACGGCGATCCCGATCCCGTCCGCGCGTCGGATCGTCACGAGCCGTAGACGATCAATCCAAAGAGCCAGGGCAAGACGAAGAGGCGCAAAATTCGGATAATGATCAGCACCACCATCGGCGAGAAGTCGATCGCGCCGGTATCGGGCAGGATACGGCGGATCGGTCGATAGATCGGGTCGGTGACGATCGAGAGGCCGCGCCACAGGCTGTCGACCAGTTCCGTGTGGCGGCTGACGACATTGAATGCGATCAGGATCGACAGCACGAACTGCGCGATGATGATGAAGCTTGCGACATCGAGCAGCATCTGAAGGATGCCAATCAGCATTGACAGGAATGAAATCAAAGCGCTCTCCAGTGTCTTGATCGATTAATACACCCCGGATGAGGGCGTTGCAAGATCAGGCGCGCACCAACGTGCCAGCGCCGCGCCGGGTGAAGATTTCGAGCAGCATCGCGTGCGGCACGCGGCCGTCGAGGATGACTGCCGCCTCGACTCCCGCCTCGACCGCCGACACGCAGGTGTCGACCTTGGGGATCATCCCGCCCGAGATCGTGCCGTCGTCCTTCATCGCCTCGATCGACGCGCGGTCGAGGTCGGTCTGCAATTCGCCCGCCTTGTTGAGCACGCCGGCGACGTCGGTCAGCAGGAAGAAGCGCGTCGCGCCGAGCGCGCCGGCGATCGCGCCCGCCATCGTGTCGGCGTTGATATTATAGGTCTCGCCGTCGGCGCCGAGCCCGACCGGCGCGACGATCGGGATGAAGCCGTCGCGCGCCAGATTCTTGAGGATCGACGGATCGACCTTGACCGGCTCGCCGACGAAGCCGAGGTCGACATG
>NZ_JBQCCN010000039.1:0-2572 GCF_051962185.1 Sphingomonas sp. | reverse complement strand
CGCGGCAGGAAGTGCGTTTCCGCCTGGATCGGGCGGATCTGCGTGGTGGTGCGGCCGTCGATGCGCTTGCCGTCCTTGAGGATGGCCGTGCGGACGATCTCGGCTTCCAGCTTCTTGGTCAGCTTGATGCCGGCCATGACTTCCTGGGGGCTGAGGCCGTCTTCGGCGAACTGCGCCTTGGCCTTGGCCCGCGCCTCGTTGAGGGCGTTCGAGCGCGCCGACTTGTCGGTCAGCTTGTAGGCGGCGGCGATGTCGGTGCCGATCAGCTTCTTGAGCTTGGCCTTGATCGCGGCATTGTCGTCCGACGACGCCATTTCCCACGGATCCTTGGCGGCTTGCTCGGCGAGCTTGACGATCGCCTTGACCACTTCGCGGCACGCATCATGCGCGAACATGACGGCGCCCAGCATGACCTCTTCCGACAGCTCGTTGGCTTCGGATTCGACCATCATCACCGCGTCGTAGGTGGCGGCGACGACGAGGTCGAGATCGCCCTCGGCAACCTGCTCGTCGGTCGGATTGAGGATGTATTCGCCGTTGAGGTAACCGACGCGCGCGGCGCCGATCGGGCCCATGAAGGGCACGCCCGAGATCGTCAGCGCGGCCGACGCGGCGACCATCGCCAGGATGTCGGGCTCGTTCTCGCCGTCATAGCTCAGCACCTGAGCGATGGCGTTGATCTCGTTGTAGAAGCCTTCCGGGAACAGCGGGCGGATCGGGCGGTCGATGAGACGCGAGACCAGGGTCTCTTTCTCGGTCGCGCCGCGCTCGCGCTTGAAGAAGCCGCCCGGGATGCGCCCGGCGGCGGAATATTTTTCCTGATAATGGACGGTGAGCGGGAAGAAGTCCTGCCCGTCCTTGACCGACTTGGCGGCGGTAACCGCGCACAGCACGACGGTCTCGCCGAGCGTCGCCATGATGGCGCCGTCGGCCTGGCGGGCAACCTTGCCCGTTTCGAGCGTGAGGGTCTTTCCGCCCCACTCGATGCTTACTTTCTTGGTATCGAACATTTGTTTACCTTCACTCCCGGCGCCCGATGCGAGGGGGGCCTTGGAGTGGGCCTGACGTCCGGCCCGGGTGGCGGAAGTTTCCGCCGCCGCCCCCATGCCGGATTGCACGGGGCCGAATAAGCGAAACGGCGCCCGCAGGCGCCGTTCCTGGAGTTATTTGCGAAGACCGAGCTTCGCGATGAGGGCGAGATAGCGATCGCCATCCGATTTGCGCAGATAATCGAGAAGCGAGCGACGCTTGTTGACCATCATCAACAGACCGCGGCGCGAATGATTGTCCTTCGCGTGGGTCTTGAAATGCTCGGTGAGCGTCTTGATGCGGTCGGTCAGGATCGCGACCTGGACCTCGGGGCTGCCGGTGTCGCCTTCGGCGCGGGCATGTTCCTTGATCAGCGCTTCCTTGCGCTCGGGGGTAATCGACATTCTGTTTCCTTCGACATCACATTACAGGTTGAAGCCTCGGACGACGCGGACTTCTCCGCCCTGGATTTCCACCAATGCGACAGGGGTTTCGCCCAGCATCGCGAAGTGGAGGCCATCGTCTTCGGCAATCCCGGCCAGAACGCGCCCCTGTCGGAGCGCTCCTGCCTGGTCGGGGTCGAGGGAGAGAGCCGGGATGTCGTCCAGCCCCGCCCTCAATGGCAGGAGAATCTGTTCAAGGCCGTGGCGCTTAGCGGTTTCGGCCAATTTGTCCAGCGATATCGCGTGGGACAGGTCGAACGGACCCGCCTTGATGCGACGGAGATAGGTGACGTGCCCGACCGTGCCAAGGGCGAGCGCGATGTCGCGCGCGAGGGAGCGGATGTACGTGCCCTTGGAGACATGGGCGGTGAGGGTGATTGCCTCCAACGTCGCCCCGGCGAAGGCCGGGGCCGCTGGGTTTGATGCACTGGCATTACCAAGTAACCCAGCGGCCCCGGCCTCCGCCGGGGCGACGGTTGATGCCATCACCCTCACCGCCCACGTCTCCAAGGGCACGTACATCCGCAGCCTCGCCCGCGACATCGCGCTTGCCCTGGGCACGGTCGGCCACGTCACCTATCTCAGGCGGATCAAGGCCGGTCCGTTCGACCTGTCCCACGCGATATCGCTGGACAAATTGGCCGAATCCGCTAAGCGCCACGACCTTGAACAGATTCTCCTGCCATTGAGGGCGGGGCTGGACGACATCCCGGCTCTCTCCCTCGACCCCGACCAGGCAGGAGCGCTCCGACAGGGGCGCGTTCTGGCCGGGATTGCCAGAGACGATGGCCTCCACTTCGCAATGCTGGGCGAAACCCCGGTGGCGTTGGTGGAAGTCAGTAGCGGGGAAGCCCGTGTCGTCCGCGGTTTCAACCTTTAGTCCGCGATGTCGAAGGAAACAGAATGTCGATTACGCCCGAGCGCAAGGATGCGCTGATCAAGGAACATGCCCGCGCCGATGGCGACACCGTCAGCCCCGAGGTTCAGGTCGCGATCCTGACCGACCGCATCAAGACGCTCACCGAGCATTTCAAGACCCATGCGAAGGACAATCACTCGCGCCGCGGTCTCTTGATGATGGTCAACAAGCGTCGCTCGCT
>NZ_JBQCCN010000038.1:0-11388 GCF_051962185.1 Sphingomonas sp. | reverse complement strand
AGCATGAAGCCGCCGGCGGCGGGGATTTCGAACGTCCGGGTCGACGTCAGATCCTGCCATTTGTCCGGCCCGACCTCGCCATGATGGATCGCCAGGTTGATCCGCGTCTCCTCGATCGCACGAGCGAAATAGTCGCCGGTGAGCGGCGCGCCCAGGACATGCGACGCCAGCGGCGTGCCGTTCGCCAGATCGGTCCAGCCATTGCCGACCACGACGAAACGCTGGTCGGGAAAGGCCTCCGCCACGGCGGTCAGATGCGCGGCCTTGTGCGGCGACGCATTTCCGATGAAGCCGATGTCCCAGCGATAGGGGATCGCCCCGGCCGCATGACGGCGCGAATGCGCGCTCGGGCAATAGCCGTGATGGACGAAGGCGTGGTGATCGGGACCGACCAGTTCGTCGAGATAGGGCGCGTGATAGCTCTTGGTCGTGACGATCAGGTCGGTCGCGGCGAGCACCTTTTCGTCCACGCCGACATGATCGAACAGCACGTCGGGATAGAAGACGACGACGCGCGTACCGTTGGCCTGCAGCCGTTCGACCGTCGAGCGCGCGATGTTGACGCCCTTGATCGTCAGGAACAGCTCGACGCGATTGAGCTCGGCGACGCGCAGGATCTCGGCATTATATTCGGCGATCGAATTGTTCCACAGCAGCCGCGCGGCGGCGCGCGACAGCCGGCCGCGGCCGCGAACGACGAAATTGAGCACATCGACCTCGGCCACGTCCCAGCCGAGCGCACGGAATCCGCCGACCAGTCCCCGCGCCGTCGAGCCGTGGGTGAATTCGCTGGCCATCATCATCCGGACCGGCCGGGACGATTGGGACTGGGTCATCGGGCGTCCCGCCGCGCGCCGCGATCGTCGGTTTTCGGGAAGAATTGCCCCACTGCTACCCCTTCGAGGATTCGGCTATTTCGTCGGATCGCACGGCTATAGGGGGATGATCGCGCGGTAAACAGCCGACTGCTCGCTTGATCGCAGGCGAGCGCGGCGCCTATCTGCTTCGGATGGAGATCCGCTATTCCCTTGTTGCCGGGCGAGACGCGTCATGATCGCACGGCGGTTGAAGAACCTGTTCGGTAGCCGCGGCGACGACGCCGCCGCTCCGGCCGGCGCGCATGTCCCGCCAGGCGAGCGGCTCTACGCGATCGGCGACGTCCACGGCCGGCTCGATCTGTTGACCAATCTGCTCGACGCGATCGACCGCGACGACGCCGCCCGCGGGCCCGCCGACACGCGGGTCATCCTGCTCGGCGACCTGGTCGATCGCGGGCCGCAATCGAAACAGGTCATCGACCATCTGCTGACGCGCGACTGGGGGACGCGGCGGCCGGTGTTCCTGAAGGGCAATCACGAGGAAGTGTTCCTGCTGACGCTCGCCGGCAATCTGGAGGCCGCGCGCTTCTGGGTGCGGATCGGCGGCGCCGAGACCATGGCGAGTTATGGCGTTTCCGCATCGCTGATCGAATCGGGCGAGATGCTGTCGGTATGCGAGGACTTCGCCCGCCGCGTGCCCGACGCGCACGCCATGTTCCTCAATCGCATGATCGATAGTTTGGTGGTCGGCGGCTATTGCTTCGTCCATGCCGGCATCAAGCCGGGGGTGCCGCTCGATCGCCAGAAGCCCGAGGATCTGCGCTGGATCCGCGAGCGCTTCCTCGATTTCGAGGGCAGCCACGGCGCGATCGTCGTCCACGGCCATTCGATCAGCCCGGCGGTCGAGGAACTGCACAACCGCATCGGCATCGACACCGGCGCCTATGCCAGCGGCACGCTGACCGCGATCGGGATCGAATCAGGGCATCGCTGGTTCCTGGCGACGTGAGCGGCGGCGGCCCATCCGCCGAATTCCTGCTGCTCGCGGCGTGCTGCCGCTGGCCGACCGACGCCGCCGTGGTGCGCCAGGCGGCCGGCGGGGCGATCGATTGGGAGCGCTTCCTGGCGCTGGTGCGGCGTCATCGCGTATCGGGGCTCGCGCGGATCGCGCTCGAGGCGGCGGAGATAGCCGTACCGCCCGCGCTGGTGGCGAGGCATCGCCGTCAGATCGCGCGCAATCTGTTGTTGATCGACGAGGCCGCGCGGATCGCGGCGTCGCTGGCCGATGCGGGAATTAACGCGGCCTTCTTGAAGGGGGTGACGCTCGCCGAACTCGCCTATCGCGATCAGGCGGTGAAACAGACGCTCGACAATGATCTGCTGGTCGGCCCGGGCGATGTCGCCGCGACGATCGGCGTGCTGGAGCGCGCGGGCTATCGCATCACCGACCCGGTCGTGCCGCTCGATGCGCGGCGGCTGCCGGTGCTGGTCGACATGGTCAAGGAATGCACATTGCTCCATTCCGGCAACCGCGCGATCGTCGATCTTCATTGGCGCGCGACGTCGATCAAAGGCCTGCTCGCCGAACCCGATCTGGCGCGCGACGTGCGGCAGGTGACGGTGGCGGGCCACGCCTTGCCGACGCTCGGTGACGAAGCGCTGATGGTCTATCTCGCCGTCCATGGCGCGCGGCACGGCTGGTCGCGGCTCAAATGGCTGGCCGATTTCAATGCCCTGCTGGCGACGATAGGCGAGGGGGCGGTGGCGTCGCTGCGCGCGCGTGCCGCGCGTGACGGCGTACCGCTTGCGATGGACCTCGCGCTGCTGCAGGCGAATCGGTTGTTCGCTACGCGGGTTCCGGACGATGTCAGGCGATCGCGCCGCGTGCGCTGGTTGGCGGCGCTATCCAATGCCCTGATGCGCGGTGGCGACGAGCTGGCCGAGCAGACCGAAGTGCCGCGGCGTTACATGGCGGTGGGGCACGCGTCGGCGGTGCTGCTCAAGTCGAGCCCGCTCTATCTCGCCAACGTCGCCTGGACCGGATGGGTGTCGACCGAGGATGCGCTGGCCCTGCCGTTGCCGCGCCCGGCGCGCGCGCTCTATCTGGTCACCAGCCCGGCGCGCCGGATCGGCCGCGCGATGCGGCGGATCGTCGATCGGGGCTTTTCGCGGAAGCCGGAGCGCCCTATGCGCGCGCGCCAGGAGAATTGAATGTCGATCAAGCCGTTGCGCAAGGCCGTGTTCCCCGTTGGCGGGCTCGGCACCCGATTCCTGCCCGCGACCAAGGCGTTGCCCAAGGAGATGCTGCCGGTAGTCGATCGGCCGCTGATCCAGTACGCGGTCGACGAGGCGCTGGAAGCGGGGATCGAGCAGATGATCTTCGTCACCGGTCGCGGCAAGTCGGCGATCGAGGACCATTTCGACATCGCCTATGAGCTCGAGACGACGATGGCGAATCGCGGCAAGTCGATGGAATTGCTTCATCAGACGCGCCTCAAGCCGGGCGCGGTCGCCTATGTTCGCCAGCAGGAGCCGATGGGCCTCGGCCACGCCGTGTGGTGCGCGCGCGACATCGTCGGGGACGAGCCGTTCGCGATTTTCCTCGCCGACGAACTGATGGTCGGCCAGCCCGGCTGCATGAAGCAGATGGTCGAGGCCTATAACAAGGTCGGCGGCAATCTGGTCTGCGGTTACGAGGTGCCGGCCAACGAAACCGACCGCTACGGCATCATCTCGCCGGGCAGGCAGGACGGCGACCTGGTCGAAGTCACCGCGTTGGTCGAAAAGCCCAAGCTCGGCACCGCGCCGTCGAACCTTATGATCCCCGGCCGCTACATCCTCCAGCCCGAGGTCATGCGTGTGCTCGAGACTCAGGAAAAGGGCGCGGGCGGCGAAATCCAGCTGACCGACGCGATGGCGCAGATGATCGGCGGCCAGCCCTTCCACGCCTATAAGTTCGGCGGCCGCCGGTTCGATTGCGGCGACAAGGCCGGCTATATCCAGGCCAATATCGCACTGGCACTCGACCGGCCGGAAATCGGGCCGGCGGTACGCCAGTTCATCGACACACTGTAAATTCTCCCCGCAATCTCGGCCGGGAAGGGAGAAGCGACAGGCTTACGCCGGTTTAACCCTTCCCGTTTAAGGCAGGCTGGATGAAGGGGATCATCCTGGCGGGCGGGCGCGGCACCCGGCTATATCCGGCGACGCTGGCGGTGTCGAAGCAACTGCTGCCGGTGTTCGACAAGCCGATGATCTATTATCCGCTGTCGATCCTGATGCTGGCCGGCATCCGCGACATATTGATCATCACCACGCCGCGCGACCTGCCGATGTTCGAATTCCTGCTCGGCGACGGCAGCGCCTTCGGTATCCGGTTGAGCTATGCAGAGCAGGCCAATCCCAGCGGCCTGCCCGAAGCCTTCGTGATCGCCGAGCCTTTCCTGAACGGCGAAGGCTGCGCCTTGATTCTCGGCGACAACATCTTCCACGGCGACCAATTGGGCGCGCGCTGCCGGGAGGCGGCGGCGAAACCGAAAGGCGCGACGGTATTCGCCTATCAGGTGACCGACCCCGAGCGCTATGGCGTGGTGTCCTTCGAGCCCGACGGCACCGTGACCTCGATCGAGGAAAAGCCGGCGCAGCCCAAGACCAACTGGGCGGTAACCGGCCTTTACTTCTGCGACCCGGACGTCGTCGCGATCGCCAAGGGGCTGAAGCCGTCGGCGCGGGGTGAGACCGAGATCGTCGATGTGCTCAACGCCTACCGCGCGCGCGGCGACCTGACGGTCGGCCTGTTGGGACGCGGCAACGTCTGGCTCGATACCGGTACGCACGACAGTTTGTACGAGGCCTCGAGCTTCGTCCGCGCGATCGAATTGCGCAGCGGGGTCAAGATCGCCTGTCCCGAGGAGATCGGCCTCCAACTCGGCTATCTCGACCGTGCCAGCGTGCTGGACCGCGCCGCCCAACTGGGCGGGACCGATTATGCCAGCTATCTGAGGAAGATGGCGGCGTGACGTTGCATGTCAGGTTGGGTGTGCCGTCCGCTCGCACGGTGCTGGTCACCGGTGGCGCGGGGTTCATCGGATCGGCGCTTGTGCGGCGGCTGGTCGCGCTGGGGAGGCGCGTCGTCACTCTCGACAAGCTGACCTATGCGGCGGCCCCGGCAGCGCTCGCTGCCGTTGCCGGCAAGGCCAATTATCGCTTCGTCCAGGGGGATATCGCCGATCGCCGGCTGGTTGCCGAGCTGCTCGCGAGCGAGGGAGTCGACACGATCGTCCATCTCGCAGCGGAAAGTCATGTCGACCGCTCGATCGACGGCCCGGGCGCGTTCGTCGAGACCAATATCGTGGGCACCTACGAGCTGTTGCAGGCCGCGCGGGGCCATTGGGAAGCACTGGATGGTGCCGCGCGATCCGGCTTCCGCTTTCACCATGTGTCGACCGACGAGGTATTCGGCGATCTCGACCTCGACGCGGGCAAGTTCACCGAATCCTCGGCTTACCGCCCCTCATCGCCTTATTCGGCGTCGAAAGCGGCATCCGACCATCTCGTTCGCGCCTGGCATCACACCTACGGCCTGCCGGTGGTGGTGACCAATTGCACCAACAATTACGGGCCGTTCCAGGCGCCCGAGAAGCTGATTCCCCTGACCATCCTGAAGGCGCTGCGCGGCGAGACGCTGCCGGTCTATGGCACCGGTGCGAACATTCGCGACTGGCTGCATGTCGATGATCACGCCGCGGCGCTGCAAGCGGTGTTCGAGCGCGGGCGTGTCGGCGAGACCTATGCGATCGGCGCGCGCGAGGAGCACAGCAATGTCGCCATGGTGGCGCGGATCTGCGACTTGCTCGACGAGCGCCTGCCTGGTCGCCGGCCGCGGCGCGACCTGATCCGGTTCGTCGAGGATCGGCCCGGCCACGACCGCCGCTATGCGATCGATCCGGCCAAGATCGAATGCGAGCTCGGCTGGGCGCCGGCGGTGGGCTTTGCCGAGGGACTGGCATCGACGGTCGACTGGTATATCGAACACGGCGACCGCTGGGCCGCGCAGGATTGGAGCCTCGAGCGGATCGGCAGAGTCTGACGACGGTCGCGCTTCAACCGCAGCCCGGGCAGCCGGGATCCTTGGGCAGCCTGATCGTCCTGAACCGCAGCGACAGACCGTCCGCGAGCAACACCGAACCGGCGGTATCCTCCCCGAACAGCGCGATCGCCCGGATCGCTTCGAGCGCGGCGAGGCTGCCCATCGCCCCCGCCATGGCGCCGAGCACGCCGACGTCCGCGCAACTCACGCCCTCGCGCTCGGGGGCGTGGCCGACGAAGCAGCGATAACAGGGCTTGTCCGCTTCCCAGCCGCGATAGGTCGCGAGCTGGCCTTCGAACTGGCTGACGGCGGCGGACACGAGCGGAATGCGGAGCGCGAGCGCGGCATCGGCGACCGCCAGCCGTGTCGCGAAATTATCGCTGCCGTCGAGCACCACGTCGGCACCGGCGAGCAGGTCGCGAGCATTGTCGGCGTCGATCCGCGCCGTGCGGCAATCGATCGCGACCTCGGGGTCCAGCCTGGCCAGCGCGGCGGCGGCGGCCTGGGTCTTGGCGATGCCGAGGTCGGCGGTGCCGAACAGGGTCTGGCGCTGAAGGTTGGACAGGTCGACTGCGTCGTCGTCGACGATCGTGATCCGCCCGACCCCCGCGGCGACGAGATATTGCAGCGCGGGCGATCCGATCCCGCCGGCGCCGATCGTCACGACATGCGCGCGACGAAGCGCCAGTTGCCCGGCGCCGCCGATCTCCTTCAGGACGATATGCCGGGCGAACCGCGAGAGATCCGCATCGGAAAGGCTGGTCGACCGGGGCGTCACGGGCCCCATGTAAGCGTCATGCCGACATGGTACCAGCTATCCGTGCCGGGCGGCGGGCCGGCAATGTTGCCGCGCGCCGCCTTCTGGACGACGCCGGCGGCGAATTGCTCGACCGTCGGGCAATTGATCGCCCGTGGGACGATCTTCACCGCTTCGCCGTTCGCCGAGGCGACAAGCACGATCATGTCGACCTTGATGCTGGTCTTGCCGGCCACCGGAGGTGGCGCGACGCAGCGCCCGGCGGCGATCTCGTCGCGGACGAATTTGGTCATGATCGCCGGATAATCGGCCGGCGTCGCCAGCCTGAGATCGGGAAGCTTGGACCAATCGCTGGGCACCGCGGGAGTCACGGCCGCCTGGAAGAGAAGAAAGAGCGCGATCATATCCGGTGATTATCGGCCGGTGGAGCCGAACCCGCCACTACCTCGATCAGTTTCGTCCAGTTCGGCCACTTCGTCCAGCGCGGCGCGCTGAACCGGGGCTGGAACCAGTTGGGCGATGCGGTCGCCGCGCGCGATGTCGAACGGCTGATCGCCGAGATTGGCCAGGATCACCTTCACCTCGCCGCGATAATCATGGTCGATCGTGCCCGGCGTGTTGAGGCACGTGACGCCATGTTTGAGTGCTAGACCCGAGCGCGGCCGGACCTGGACCTCATATCCTTCGGGGATCGCGATGGCGAAGCCGGTGGCGACCGCATGGCGCGCGCCGGGCGCGAGCGTCAGCGCCTCGGCCGCGACCACGTCCATGCCGGCGGCGCCGGCGGTGGCATAAGTCGGCAGCGGCAGGCCGTCGCCATGCGGCAGGCGCTTGACGGCGATACGAATGGCAGCAGTCATCGGGTCTTGGTCACCTTTGCGATAAGATCGGCGAGCGCCGGGATCACTTCGGGCTCGTTGAGGATGTCGTGCGGCTTGCCCGGCAGGACGCGCAGGTCGACCGCGATGCCGCGCGCCCGCGCCGCGGCGGCATAGGCCTGGGTCAGGTCGGGCGGCGCGGTGTCGTCGGCCGAGCCGACCATCATCGACAGCGCCAGTTTCGGGCTCAGCCGCGGCACCAACGCAATCGAATTGTAGCTGTCGACCGGCTTGTCGCACGGCGCCGCGGCGATTTTCTTCTTCATGAAGGCGCGCCATTTGGGCAGGTCGCAAGGGCAGGAGACGAGCAACACGCCGTCGACCAGGTCGGGCCGAAGCGCCGCGAGATCCGCCGAGATCGCGGCGCCGCCCGAATGACCGACCAGGACGTGCTTCGTGCCCGGATAGTGCGCCTCGGTCCGCGCGATGGCGCGGGCGATCGCGTCGACCCGGTCGGGCGTATAATTGTCGCCGGTGGTGATGCCGCGGACGCCCGGCGAAATGTCGCCGTCCTTGTCCTCATAGCCCGGCCGGAGGATGGCGATCGCGCGGACGCCGGGCAGCTTCGCCGCTTCGGCCGCGAAATCATATTGATACGACGGTTTCGCGAACGGCGCGTCGCCGTGCAGCACGAAGACCAACGTCTTCACCTCGCGCGGCGCCTCGGCGCCGAATGCGCGGGTATAGGGCTCGCCCAGCGGCGCCTGGGCGGCTGCATTGCCCATCGCCAGCGCGGCCGCCGCGGTGGCGATCATCCAACCGGTCCGAATCGTGATCATGGCGGCGTTGTAGGGGGAGCGGTGGCGGCGGGGGAAGGGGACTTGCAACCGTCGCGGCCCGCGCGCCACAATCTGGCATGCCCGATTCTTGCCGGATTCTCCCCGCGACGACGGCGGACGACCTGCGTGCCGTCGCCGATCTGTTCCAAGGCTATGCCGCCTCGCTGCCGGTCGACCTGGGCTATCAGGATTTCGCCGCCGAACTGGCGGGATTGCCAGGCAAATATGCCGCGCCGGGCGGTGCGTTGCTGCTGGCGCGCGATGTCGGCGGGGCCGCGCTCGGCTGCGTCGCCTTGCGGCCACTCGAGGGCGATGGGCTGTGCGAGATGAAGCGACTGTTCCTCGCGCCTAACGCGCGTGGCATGGGGCTGGGCCGCGCCCTCGCCGAGGCGATCGTCGCGGCGGCGCGGGATCGCGGCTATCGCGAACTCAGGCTCGATACCTTGCCGTCGATGGCGACGGCGATCGCGCTCTATGAGGCATTGGGGTTCGAGCGGATCGAGCCTTATTACGCACCCACGCCACCGGGCACGGTGTTCATGGCGCTGACGCTCTGATCGATCAGCCGAGCGCGGCGGCGATCCGCGCCGCCAGCCGTGCCGCGACATCGCCCTTGGGCAATTTCTCCCAGCTCTCGACGCCGCCGGCCGAGACGATATGCACAGTGTTGGCGTCGCCCCCCATCACGTCGCCCGACACGTCGTTGGCGACGATCCAGTCGGCGCCCTTCCTGGCGAGCTTGGCGCGGGCATGGTCGACGACCCGCTCGGTTTCGGCCGCGAAGCCGATGACGAGGCGCGGCCGCCTCGGGTTGCGTGCGAGCGTCGCCAGGATATCGGGATTCTCGACGAGACGCAGGACGGGCGGGCCGGCCGCGCCTTTCTTGATCTTCTGCGCCGACGCCTCGACTCGCCAATCGGCAACCGCGGCGACCATCACCGCGGCATCCGCGGGCAGCGCGGCGTCGACCGCCGCGGCCATTTGGAGCGCGGTTTCGACATCGACGCGATCGACGCCGGCCGGGGTAGGGAGCGCCACCGGGCCGGCGATCAACGTCACGCGGGCGCGCAAGGCCGCCAGGGCGCCGGCGATCGCGAATCCCTGTTTTCCCGACGAACGATTGGCGATGTAGCGCACCGGGTCGATCGGCTCGTGCGTCGGGCCGGCGGTGACGATGACATGGCGGCCTACACGCGTCGACATGCCCTCCCCCTTCCCCCCGCCTGCGGCGGCGGGCCCCGTCCCACTCCCGCATGCGGGAGAGGGAGGGAGGCGCGTAGCGCCGGAAGGGTGAGGGCATGTTCACTCGCCCAATTTGTCCTGGATCGCTGCCAAAATCGCTGGCGGCTCCGGCAGCCGCCCCGGGCCATATTCCCCGCACGCCATCGCCCCTTCATCGGGCTCCATCACCGTTACGCCGTCCCCCCGCAACGTCGCCACGTTGCGCACCGTCGCCGGGTGCGTCCACATCCGCCAATTCATCGCCGGCGCGGCCAGCACCTTCTTGTCGGTCGCGAGCAGCAGGGTGGTCGCGAGATCGTCGGCGATCCCCGCCGCCATCTTGGCCATCAGATCGGCGGTGGCGGGCGCGACGACGATCAGGTCGGCTTCGCGGCTCAATTGGATATGCCCCATCTCGGTCTCGTCCTTGAGGTCCCACAAGGTCGTATAGACCTGCTCCTCGGACAAAGCGGCGAGCGTCATCGGCGTGACGAAATGCTGGCCGCCCGCAGTCAGCACGCATTTGACCCCGATCCCGGCCTTCTTCGCCAACCGGATCAGCTCGCACGCTTTATAGGCCGCGATGCCGCCACCGACGATCAACAGGATTCGCTTCATGGACTGACCCTCGTCACTGTGATCTTGCGACGCTTCGGGAACGCGGCGGCGATCAGGTCCTTCAGCCCGTCGGGCGCGAAGGCCAGGCCGATCAGGATCGCGGGCGCCACCATCAGCCCCCAATAGAAGGTGTCGACGCGGCCGAACAGGCCGATCAACGTCGCATAAGCGGCAAAGGTCGCGAGCGCGCGGATGCCGGTCAGGTCGCGCCACGCCGACCAGCCGAACAAGGTAAAGCCCATCAACAGCGCCGCCAGCCACATCGGCGCGAGGCGCAGCGCGGTCGACAGCGTCATCGCCTCGACGAAGAAGCCGAAGCCGAGCATCCCGGCCCAGCCGGGCGAGGCGGGATCGACCGGGGTCACCACCTCGGCGACGGCATGGGCATGCGCGACGACCGCGAGCGCGAGCAACACCAGTCCGCCGGCCCAGCCCAGCGCCTCGCGCCGGTCGCCCTCGAGCCAGGCGAACACGACCATCAGCCCGACATAAAGCGCGCGGGTCTCCCGGATCAGCAGCGCCATCGCGCCGATCCCGGCGGCGGCCACCCATCGGCCCGGCCGCCGCAACGCCAGGCTGAGCGCGATCAGCAAGCCCGCCCAGACTTCATGGAAAGCGGCAAGGTCGGCCTGGACGAACGCGCCCATCCCGCCGGCGAGCAGGACCATCGCGATGAACAAGGGCGGCGGGCGCGCGAAGGCGGGACGCAACCGCACGTACCAGGCGAGCATCACCCCGGCGGCGAGCGCCCAGAGCAAGCCGACCACCGCCCAGGGCGGCATCAGCGCCTGGACCATCGCCAGCGTCGGCAGACGAAAGGTGACGAAGGGGCGCAGCGGATAGTCGCCGCGCCGCAATTCCTTCGCGGTGATCGCGTAATAATTGCCGCCATGGCGTACGCCGTCGACGATCGTCTCGTAGAGAACGACGTCGGCCTGGTCGTCGGCGCGCTTGGCGGTGTCGCCGCTGACCGCGGGCGGGCTCGGTACGGTCAGGGCGGTGAGAGTTGCGAGCAGTAGCAGAACGAGCGCGACCAGCGCGAGCCGCGCCTTGCCGCGCGACAGGCCGGCGAAGCGCGACGGTTCGCCCAGCCAGAGGGTTCCGCTCATTATAGCCCCTCCCCTTCAGGGGAGGGGTTGGGGTGGGGACTATCCGCAGGCGATCGAGCTTGAGGCACGCCCCCACCCCCAACCCCTCCCCTGAAGGGGAGGGGCTTAGGAAGCTGGCG
>NZ_JBQCCN010000037.1:0-3879 GCF_051962185.1 Sphingomonas sp. | reverse complement strand
TAGCCAAACGCTCTCCGGGCCGCGAGCGGCCCAATTTGGACTTCATTCGATCCGCTCGACCTTGAGTCCACGCGCCGAGAGCATTTTCGGCAGGGCATAGGGCCCCGCCATATGGCCCAGGCCGACCGCGACGAGCACCGTGCCGGGCCGTTTCATCCGCGCTGCGATCCAGTTGGCCCAATGGTTATTGGGCTGGCCGACCAGTTTCCCGTCGAGCGGCGTGCATTCGGAAACTTTGTCCAGCGCGGCGATATCGCCTTCGGCCCACGCTCGGAGCGTTTCCCCGTAATTCTCTTTTCCCGAAATAGCGTTTTCCAGCATTTGCCTTTGTTCGGTGCCGGACAAGGCATCGAGCTGAAGAAGTTGGTCTTTGGCACGATAAAAGGCGAGTTTCGTTTTCCCGCTGGAGGAGAAGGCGATCCAGAGTTTCTCTTCTACGCCGTTGCGAGTATCCGCGCCCGCCGCGTTGGCGTCGCCGACCGCGAGTGTCGTTGCCAATGCCCAATCCTTATAGCCGTCCAGTTCGGCGCGAGGCATGTTCGAGCGTCGGATCATGGCGTCGAGGAGCGCGCGTTTCCCCGGGGAAACACGGGTCTCTGCCGGCTTCAGGCCGGAGCCTTGCGCCAGCGCGCGGAAGTCGGCCGTTTCCTCGGGAGAGCTTTCGAGCACCAACGTGCCGGACTCGGCGATCGCGCGGTCGATCAGCTTGGTGCGCCAACGAATGTTGGGGGGCAGAAGGTGGATCGAGCCGAGCAGATAGATCGTCGTATCGCCGTCGCTCACCCGCCATAAGGCCGGTCGGGCGTCGACCGGCGGCTTACCGCACGAGGCGAGCGCGAGGAGGGCGGCGCCGAGTCCGGCCAGGCGCCGCCTCGTCATCAATAAGCGACCCGTTCCGCCTTGATTTTCAATGCCTTGAGCTGATCGATGACGCTCTGGCGCCCGGCCAGATGGCCCGCGCCGACGGCGATGAACACGGTGCCCGGCTTGTCGAGCCGCGCCTTGATCCACTGCGCCCAGCGCGCGTTGCGATCGAACAGCAAGGTCTTGGCGAGCTCGGGCGAATCGTCGAGCCCGTCATTCATATATTGCGCGAGCGTGTTGGGATCGCCCTTGGCCCAGGCGGCGACCATGCCGTCCATCGTCTCGGCGGTCTTGGGGAGGCCCTTGAGGGTCGATTCGAGGAACTTGATCTGCACCGGCTCGGACAGGCCGGCGAGATAGCCGATCTGCTGCTCCGCCGTTTCCAACCCCTCGATCGGCTTCTTTTCGCTCGTCGCGGCCGCGCTCAGCACCGTTTCCGGCCCGCTCTTGGGGTCGTAGCCCAGCTTCATCAGCGGCAGCAGCGACAGATTGGTCGCGACGAACCAGGGTTGCGCGTGATCGAATGCCGCTGTCGGAATGCCCAGGCTGGACATCGCGCTGAGATAGGCCGGGCGATCGGCCTCGGGCAGGCGATCGGTCAGCGTCGGGCCGGTCAGGCTATAGGCCTTGCTCAGCACGATGTTCTGCATCGTCGCGGTGTCCGGCTGGACCATTTCGAGCACCAGCTCATCACTCGAATCGAATGCCTTTTTCACGCCGTCGTCGAACCAGCTCATGCCGGGTTTCAGCACATGGATCGTGCCGAACAGATAGATGGTGGTGTCCTTGTCCTTCACCACCCACAAAGCCGGATCGGCATCGACCTTGGCCGGCGCTTCCTTGAGCTTGTCGAGCGCGTCGGCGATCGTCACGACTGGCTTGGCGGGCGGCGCCGTTGGCGCCGCGGTCTGCGCCGCGGCGATGCCGGCCACAGTCAATCCAAGCAAGAACAATAGCTTACGCCGCATAACGATCCTCAATTGCCCCGCGCCCTCGCGCTGCTCCTGTAATAGGTAGCGATTGGACGATGACCAAGAGCTTTACCGCCGGCAAACTTATGCTGGCATTGACCGGCTTCACCCCATGCGCCAAAGGCCCGGGCCAAGTTCTACCGCATCTGCGAAGGTAATGTGACCAGTCCGCTGAGCTTCCAGCGCATGATCCTGACGCTCCATGATTATTGGAGCCAGCGCGGCTGCCTGATCCTGCAGCCCTATGACATGCGGATGGGGGCGGGGACCTTCCACACCGCGACGACGCTGCGCGCGCTCGGGCCCGACCCGTGGAACGCCGCCTTCGTCCAGCCGTGCCGCCGCCCGACCGACGGGCGCTATGGCGAGAATCCCAACCGGCTGCAGCATTACTACCAATATCAGGTCATCCTGAAGCCGAGCCCGCCCGATCTCCAGGATCTCTATCTCGGCAGCCTGGCCGCGATCGGCATCGATTTCCAAAAACACGATATCAGGTTCGTGGAAGACGATTGGGAATCGCCGACGCTTGGTGCTTGGGGACTGGGCTGGGAGGTCTGGTGCGACGGGATGGAAGTGACGCAGTTCACCTATTTCCAGCAAATGGGCGGCTTCGACTGCAAACCGGTGGCGGGCGAGCTGACCTACGGGCTCGAGCGGCTGGCGACCTATATCCAGAACAAGGACAGCGTGTACGACCTCGCGTTCAACGACGCTTCGGGCAACACGCCGCAGATGACGTACGGCGACGTCTTCCATGAGAACGAGATCGAGATGTCGACCTGGAATTTCGAGGTCGCCGACACCGAGACATTATTCGACCTGTTCCGCAAGGCCGCGGCCGAGTGCGAGAATTGCCTCGACCACAAATTGCCGATCCCGGCCTATGAACAGGCGATCGAGGCGAGCCACATCTTCAACCTGCTGAACGCGCGCGGCGTGATCTCGGTCGCCGAGCGCCAGGCATATATCGGGCGGGTGCGCGACCTGGCGAAGGGATCTTGCCAGGCGTGGATGGAGAAGAATGGGTGGGTGGCGTGATGGGGTTCACGCGAAGGCGCGAAGGCGCGAAGGTTTTTCTCACGCGGAGGCGCGGAGACGCGGAGATTCTGTTCGCGCGGAGGCGCGGAGGCGCAGAGAGAGAGCCAAGTGCTTCTCGTCTCGCGTCAGCGAGACCTTCCCATCTGATTGCCGCTAGAGGTGAAAAAGCCGCTATCGCGGCCCGGGTGTCTGCAATCCTGACACCCCAGCGCCCTCTGCGCCTCTGCGCGTATCAAACTTCTTCTCTTCTTCGCGCCTCCGCGCCTCCGCGTGAATCAACAAAATGACCGATTTCCTCCTAGAACTCCGCTCTGAGGAAATTCCCGCGCGGATGCAGGACAAGGCGCGGGACGATCTCGCGCGCCTCTTCACCGCCGAGCTCGACAAGACCGGCCTGCGTGCCGACGCGATCGTCACCTTCGCGACGCCGCGCCGGCTGGCGCTGATCGCGCGCGACCTGCCCGAGGCGACCGAGGCGGTCAGCGAGGAAATCAAGGGTCCTCGCGCTAATGCGCCCGAGCAGGCGCTTGAGGGATTTCTGCGCAAGACCGGCCTGACCCGCGATGCCTTGGTCGAGCGCGACGGCGTGTTGTTCGCGGTGATCGACAAGCCGGGCCGCGCGACGGCCGAGGTGTTGGCCGAGGCGATCCCGGCGATCGTCCGCGCTTTCCCCTGGCCCAAGTCGATGCGCTGGGGCGAGGCCTCGTCCTCGACCGAGAGCCTGCGCTGGGTCCGCCCGCTGCACGGCATCGTCGCGCTGCTCGGCGACCAGATCGTCCCTGTCGAGATCGCCGGCGTGCAATCCGGAGCATCGCCAGGAAAAGTGGGAACCGGTTTTCCGTCCGGCGATGCCACCATCAAAAGCTCCGCAGTGACGCTCGGCCATCGTTTCCACCATCCGGGGCCGATCACGATCGGCTCGGCGGCGGATTACGAGGAAAAGTTGCGCGCCTGCCACGTCGTCGTCGACCAGGACCAGCGCCGCGCGATCATCCGCGAGCGC
>NZ_JBQCCN010000036.1:0-7123 GCF_051962185.1 Sphingomonas sp. | reverse complement strand
CACCGGCGACTATTTCGCTCGTGCGATCGAGGAGACGCGGATCAACCTGGCGATCCATCATGGCGAGGTCGGGCCGGACAAATGGCAGGATCTGACGTCGACCCGGACGTTCGAAATCCCCGCCGCCGGCGGCTTCATGCTCCATGTCGACAATGATGAGGTTCGCGCGCTGTACGAGCCCGGTCGTGAAATCGACGTCTTCACCGGCGAAGCGCAGCTGATCGAGCGGATCGGTCATTACCTGGCGAACGAGACCGAGCGGGCGGCGGTCGCCGAAGCCGGCCATCTGCGCTGCGTCCCCGCCTATTCGCTGGAAGCGCGCGCGGAAGAGATCGCGGCGACCTTGAAAGGACGGGGTTTGCTCGGCGACGCTCGCTGATGGAGAGCCAGGAGCGCACTCCGCTCCTGCCGGGGCTGCAATATTACCGCGCGATCGCGGCGGTGCTGGTCGTGTTCTATCACGCAGCACTCTCGTTCGGGCCCGGCGGCTATTATCCCGTTAGAAGCTGGGAACGGATATTCCTGTTCGGCCATGTCGGGGTGGAACTGTTCTTCGTCCTGTCGGGCTTCATCATTTGTCAGATCCATTGGGATCGGCTCGATCGTCCCGGCGAATTTCCCTCCTATATCCGTAAGCGACTCGTCCGGATCTATCCACCGGTTTTCCTTGCGGTGCTAACCTGGGCGGCGTTCCGCGGGGCGGGCCACAAGCCGCTCTCGCCGATGGAATGGCTCAATTCGTTGACTCTGTTTCCCTTCACCTTCGATTTCGCGCCGCCCGTGGTCTGGACGCTGGCGTTTGAAATAGCTTTTTATAGCCTATTTCTCGTCGCTTTCGTAAGCCGGCGTGCATTCCTGCTCAGCTTGGCGGTTTGGGGTCTCAGCGGCTATCTATTGTGCGAATTCACCGATGTGGCGCATCGAGACCAAATGAATGCATTGTTCGGATCGGCCTATGTTTTCCTGTTCGGATTAGGCGCACTGACGTTCTTGATCGGCCGCCGTGTCGGGCACATCGGGGCCAATAGAGCGCTCGCTTTGTCAATCATTGGTCTGGCGGTGTTCGCCATTGCCGCAGGGGCCGACGTGCAATTGCAGCTCTCCAGGCAGCCAAATGTGGCGCTAGAAATCGCCCAACGCTCATTAACGCCTCTATTTGGCCTGGCCGGTTCGTTTTGGATTTTAGCGATGGCTAGCACTGGCTTTGCGTTGCGAGGCATGGCGCACAAGATCCTGTTCTTCCTCGGCAATGCATCCTTCGCCATTTACCTGTGGCACCTGCTCGCCCAGCGCCTCCTGGCCTATGGCTTGGGGCGCGCCGGCTTGGCCGGCGTCGGCGCCCGGCCGATCGCGATCCTGTTGCTGGCCGCGGCGGGAATCGCCTTGGGGTCGCTCGTCTATACCCTGGTCGAAAGGCCGATGCTGCGGCGGCTGAACGCCTGGTTCGCGGCGCGCGGCGTATAGCATGCCGGTCGCCGTGGCTCGTCGTTGATGCCGCATGCGCCGTCGCGCAGGCTGACTTAGCGCATTGCCCCTGCCGACCGACCTGCCTAGGACGGCACGGGCAAAACGTCCTTTAGCGGATACGATCCTTCATGTTGGCAAAACTGTTCGGAGATTTCAGGGGCATCGCCCGCGTTGCGGGCATCTGGCTGGCGTTGCGCTGGCTGGTCTGCGTCGCCCTGACGCTGCCGAGCGCGCTCAAGACCCGCAATCTGCTGGCGGCCGACCGCCTGATGGGTAACGGGCCGTTCCGCGTGCGTCATGCGATCGGCACCGCGCTCCTGACCGGCGAAAGCGCGTTCAGCGGCTTGCGCGAGATTTGGGTCCGCGACGTCTACGCCGGCGGCGATTTCCTGCAGGTCCCCGACCATGGCACGGTGGTCGATCTCGGCGCGAACATGGGCAATTTCTCCGCCCAGGCGCTCGCCGCCAATCCGACCGCGCGGTTGATCGGGATCGAGCCGAGCGCCCCGCTCGGCGCCAAATGGGCGGCGACGATGACGGCCAACGGCTTCCAGGACCGCGCGCAATTGTGCCGTGCCTTCATCGGCATCTTCACCGACAAGCAGCGCCGCGATTTCGAAAACGACCCGGCCTATGGCGACGCGCCGACCATCAACGAGGACGAATTCCTCAAACGCTACGCCATCGATCATATCGACTTCCTCAAATGCGATATCGAGGGAAGCGAATTCTTCATGACCGAGAGCGCCAGCCGGCTGCTCGACATCACCGATCGCGTCGCCATCGAGCTACACGATTTCGGCGGCGATCCCCAGCATTTTCTCGATACGCTGAAACGGAAGGGATTCGCCGACCTGCAGGTCGACTGGTACGGCCGCGAGTGTATCGCGCGCGCGGCCCGCGCGCCGGCGCAGCGGATGGCCGCCTGACCATGGCGACCCTCGCCAGCCCTCGATTCCAGCCGGCGGTGCGCCAGCCCGAGCAGGCCGCCTCGCTGATCGACGATCTCGAACCGACCTATCGCGAGATTTTCTTCTCCGCGCTTGTCTGCCTCTGGTTCCTGATGGGGATGACCGCGCTTCCCGGCTCGGAAGATTGGATCAACACCGTCGGCCTGATCGCCTTCTCGATCGTGCTCGCCTGGGGTGGATATCGCCAGATGAAGCGCAATGTCGCGTCTCTTTGGGCTCCGCTTCTCTGGTATCGCGTCGCCATGCTCGCCTATTTTGGCATCGGCTCACTGGTTCCGATATATGCGAATGAAGATACGCAGGAGCTAATGCGAGGTTTTTACAACTTCTTTCCCTACGAAATAATAAAATTGAATGCCGTCATGACCGCATTCAATTTAATTTTTATTACTACATCAAAAATGATATTCATCTCTGCTAGGAATAAGTCTCTATCCAGAGCTTTTTCCGGCAGAAATTTTATTAACCCTTCTAATTTCAATATGATCGTATTCGGATCTATCTGCCTTGCCGTGGGATCTCTGGTTAATTATCTTGTTATATTCCCACAAATAGTTGGATGGGCGAATTTTAGCTTTTTCAGCACCTTGGCCAATCTGTCCGTTCTATCATGGCTCGGATATTTTATGGTCATATTCTGGGGCCTGGAGAACAAGAGGCGCGAGTTTATAATCTGGCCCATCGTACTCGCTCTCGGTGAGTGCGTGATTGGATTCTACGCGATGAGCAAATCGGTCATGCTGATGCCGCTTGTCATGGTGGGGATCGCTTTCATCTATCATCGAAGGAGTTTGGTCCGCATTGGGATTTTCGGCGCCTGCTTCGTCTCGCTATTTATGTTTCTCTCGCCGATCGTGACCCATGTTCGCGATGTGAACGGCGCCTATTATAATGGCGCGGCGACCGTTAAAGATATCCCCGACCTATATCTTTCCTATTTTAACGGCGGAAGGGAAATCGACCAATTCAGCGAAGTAGAAACTGGCTGGATGCGCCTGAGCTTTGTCAACGCCGGCACCTTCGCAATTAACCAGTATGACCATGGTATGCCGGGACACTCGTTTCGTTATTGGTCGATCGTCTGGATTCCGAGGATTATTTATCCAAACAAGCCGATTATTACTGACGTTGCGAGAGAGTTATCCTACGCCGCAAACGGTAACTATAATTCATCGTCTAGCGCTGGATTTGCCGCGGAGGCTTATTGGAATGGCGGATGGCTCGGCACGATAAGCATCGCAGTATTCATTGCGCTGGTATTCAGTCTCTGGTCTATATATTCCTACGAAGTCATCCAACGTAAGGCCTGGCATCTGTTCTTCATCGTTCTGATCGGGATGAGAATGGCCATCCGCGTCGACGGCGCCTTCGTTTCGGATATCCTTGGTCCGATCGCGCTGGTGATCCTCGCGCATATCGCCCTGGAGTTGATGAACCGGTTCCTGCCGCAAGCGCTGGCCAACGCGCTGCGTCGAAAAACCGCATCGCGTTAAACTGCCGGACATGTGCGGCCTGGCCGGTTTCTTCGCGCACGCGGATCACGGATCTCCGATCGACCAGGCCACACTGATCGCGATGCGCGATCGCATGGCGAGCCGCGGGCCCGATGGCGACGGCCTGTGGATCGCGGCCGACGGGCGCGTCGGCTTCGGCCATCGCCGTCTCTCCATCATCGATCTCAGCGAGACCGGTGCGCAACCGATGGCGACACCCGACGGGCGATACACGATCGCCTATAACGGCGAGATCTACAATTATCGCGCGCTGCGCACCGAACTGGCGGGCCATGGCGTCGCGTTCGTCGGCGATTCGGACACCGCGGTCCTGCTCAATCTCTACGCGCGCCATGGCGCCGCCATGCTGCCGCGGTTGCGCGGCATGTTCGCGCTGGCGATCTGGGACGCGAGCGCGCGATCGATGTTCCTCGCGCGCGATCCGCTGGGCATCAAACCGCTTTATTATGCCGACAAGGGCGGCACGCTGCGCTTCGCCTCACAGGTCAAGGCGTTGCTAGTAGATCCTGCCGTTTCGAGGGAACGGTCGGCTGCCGGGCTGACCGGTTTTCACCTGACCGGATCGGTTCCCGAGCCCTTCACGCTCTATCGCGATATCCTGGCCTTGCCGGCGGGTCATTGGCTGACCTGCACGCCGGCGGGCACCGGAGCACCCGTTCGCTACGCCAATGTCGCCGCCACCCTGGCGAGGGCTCGGGACAGGACCGCTACCGATGCCGATATCCGAGCGGCGCTGCGCGACAGCGTGCGCCATCATCTCGTCGCCGATGTCGAGGTCGGCGCGTTCCTGTCGGGCGGCGTCGATTCGGGCGCGCTGATCGGCCTGATGCGCGATTGCGGGCAGAAGAGGGTCCGCGCCTGCACCCTCGCCTTCCGCGAATTCGCCGGGACCGTCGACGACGAGATGCCCGGCGCGATCGAGATCGCCCAGCGCTATCGCGTCGACCATCACGTCCGCCATGTCACCGCCGCCGAATTCGCCGAGGATCTCGACGCGATCTTCGACGCGATGGATCAACCCAGCGTCGACGGCATCAACAGCTGGTTCGTCAGCAAGGCGTGCCGCGAAATGGGCCTGAAGGTCGCCTTGTCGGGATTGGGCGGCGACGAATTGCTCGCCGGCTATTCGACCTTCCAGTCGGTGCCGCGAATGTTGCATCGCGCCGGTCCGCTGACCAGGATACCGGGTTCGGCCAAGGCCGGCAGGATGCTGATCCGTACGCTCGCGCCACGCCTCGCGCGGCGCAATCCCAAGGTGCTGGGCGTGCTCGATCATGCCGGGAGCTGGCCGGGCGCCTATCTGTTGCGTCGCGCGGTGCTGCTGCCATTCGAGCTCGACGATGCGATGGATCCGGAGATCGCGCGCCAGGGTCTGGACGAACTCGGGCTGCTCGATCTGCTCGCCGACAGCGTCACGCCCGATCCCGGATCGGACAATGGCCGCGTCTGCGCGCTCGAAACCGCCAACTATATGCGCAACCAAGTGCTGCGCGACGCCGATTGGGCGGGGATGGCGCATTCGGTCGAGATCCGGGTGCCGTTGGTCGACATGACGTTGCTCGAGGCGGTGGCACCGCGCATCGCCTCGCTGCGGCCGGGCGAAGGCAAGGCGCTCCTCGCCACCTCGCCGGTCACACCGGTGCCGCAGGAAGTCGTCGACCGGCCCAAGACCGGGTTCGGCATTCCCGTCGGCGACTGGTTGCGCGGCGACATCGAGCATCAGGAGGATCGCCGTACCTCGCGCCGCTGGGCGCAAGTCGTCGAGGCGCGCTATTGCCGCTCGATCGCGGCTCTGCCGACCGCCTGAACGGTGGCGCAATCATCCATGACCCGCTAGGCGAGCGGCCGTGAGAATCCTCGCGCTCTCCCATTATTACCCGCCGGAGGTGAATGCGCCCGCATCGCGCCTGTCCGAGCACGCGCGTGTCTGGCGCGAGGCGGGGCATGAAGTGACCGTCGTCACTTGCGCGCCCAATCATCCCGCAGGGCAACTCTATCCCGGCTATCGCAATCGATTGTGGCAGGAAGAGACGATCGACGGCATCCGCGTCATTCGGCTGTGGACCTTCCTGGCGGCGAACGAAGGCTTCCTTCCGCGCATCGCCAATTACCTGTCCTATCTGTTTTCGCTGATCTTCTGGATGGGGCGTCTGCCGCGCGCCGACATCGTCATGTCGACCAGCCCGCAATTCTTCTGCGGTCTCGCCGGCTGGTTCCTCAAGCGGCGCAAGCGCCCCTGGGTGCTCGAGATCCGCGATCTCTGGCCGGAAAGCATCGTCACCGTCGGCGCGATGAAGCGCGGCGCCGCGATCCGTGCGATCGAGAAGGTCGAAGCCTTCGCTTATCGCAAGGCCGATCTGGTCGTGTCGGTGACCGACGGCTTCGTGCCGCACATCCGCGCGCGCCGCCCGACAGGCCCGATCGCGGTGATCAAGAACGGCGTCGATCTGTCGCGTTTCGCCAGCGATCCGGCGGCGGCCGACGCCTTCCGCGCCGAGCACGGCCTGACCGGCAAGTTCGTCGCTTCCTATGTCGGCACGCACGGGATGGCGCATGGCCTCCAAGCCGTGATCGCCGCGGCCGAGCGGCTGCGCGAGCGCCCGGACATCGCTTTTCTTATGGTCGGCGGCGGCGCCGAACGCGAAACGATCAAGGCGATGCGCGACGCCAGGGGCCTGACCAACATCGTCATGCTCGACCAATTGCCCAAGGCGGCAATGCCCGCCGTGTGGGGAGCGAGCGATGCCGCGCTGGTGCTCCTCAAGCGTGTCGATACGTTCAAGACCGTGATCCCGTCCAAGATGTTCGAGGCGATGGCGCTGGGCGTGCCGATGATCCTGGGGGTCGAGGGCGAAGCCAAGGCCTTGATGGACGAAGGCCAGGCGGGCATCGCGATCACGCCCGAGGACGATGCAGAGCTCGCCGCGGCGATCCTGCGGCTCGCCGACGACCGCGCCCTCGGCCGCCAGATCGGCGCGTCCGCCCAAGCCTTCGTCGGCGCTCACTTCGACCGCGAGAAACTGGCCAAGGCCTATCTCGCGCAATTCGAAGCGCTTCGTCGATGAAGCTCGCACGCAGCCTCGCGTTCGCGCGGCACATTCCGCCGCGTCAGATCGCCGCGCGTTTCTGGCTGGAGGCGAAGCGCCGCTGGTCGTTGCGCAAGCCGCCGCG
>NZ_JBQCCN010000035.1:0-2608 GCF_051962185.1 Sphingomonas sp. | reverse complement strand
TCGACCTCGAGCTGCGCGCGGTCGGCGAGTTCGGCGGCAAGCGCTTCGGAGAAATGCTCGGCGCGGCCGCGGCCGGTCGCCTTGGCATGGTACATGGCGGCGTCGGCGGCGCGCATCAAATCGTGGAGCGTGGTGCCATGGTCGGGGCGGATGGCGATGCCGATCGACGCGCCGATCTCGATCTCCGCGCCGGCGATGTCGAACGCCTCGGTCAGCGCGAACAGCACGCCGCGGCCGATCCGCGCCGCCTGGCGCGCATCGGGCAGATGCGGGAAGAACATGGTGAATTCGTCGCCCGCGAGACGGCCGATGGTCGGCTTGTCGGCAAGGTCGTCGATGGCGATGCTGTCGGCCACCGCGCGCAGGCGATTGGCGACCATGCCGAGCAGCATGTCGCCGGTGGCATGGCCCATCGTGTCGTTGACCGCCTTGAACCGGTCGAGGTCGATGAACAGCAAGGCGGCGATCTGGCCGGCCGGCATCTCGGCGAGCTGGCGCTCGGCCGAGCGGCGGAAATGGGTGCGGTTGGGGAGCGCGGTGACGGGATCGTACATCGCCAGGCGATGGACGCTGTCGAGATTGGCGGCGACCTGCTGGAACAGGCCGTGCATCGCCTCGCCCAGATGCGGGACGGCGGCGCCGATATCCTCGGGGATCGGGCTGTCGAGATCGCCATGCGCCGCCTTGGCGAGCCGCGCGATGGCGGAATCGATGGCGGCGGCGATCGACGCCACCGAACGCTCGGCGGCGGCCCAGGACAGGACCGAGCAGACGATCGCCGGGATCAGCGCGCGGCCCATCGTGTCGGCGGTGAGCTGGCCGTGCGACGTCGCCAGCAGCGCGAGGATGAATACCACCGCGCCGGCGCACAGAGCGAAAACGATCGCCCGGCCTTTCAGCGTTGTGGATTCCATTGCGCCCGGAAAGTCCCCTCTATCGGGTCTCTCGAAACGACCCCCGATGAAGACGATATTGTGACCGGAAAGGGTTAAGAATTTCGTGCGCTGCGCGGTCGACGAAGCACAATATATAGCGCTCCCGTCCCACCATGACGCGGACTCGCCCCCCTGACGGCGGCGATGGAATCGGCGTGGCGCGAGGCGTGCAGCCAGTCGCCCACCGCGGCGCGGATCGCGCCGCGCGCATGCGGCCGCTGACTCTCGGCGCGCGGCGGCTTGCCGGTGATGAGCAGGATGACGCGATCGCCCCGCGCGATCGAACGGGCGAGCGCGGCATCGAGCATGGTGTAGGCGGAGTTGAGCGTGTGGCCGTGGAGATCGACCGTGGAATCGGGCTCGACCATGCCACGGGAGAGGCGGCGGTCCCAGCCGCCGTCCAGCGTGGTGCCTGGGGTTGGGGTTTTGGCCGATTTAAGCCCCTCCCCTTTAGGGGAGGGGTTGGGGGTGGGGCGAGACCTCGTAGAGGGCATCGCCTGCGACTCCCCCACCCCAACCCCCCTGAAGGGGAGGGGCCTTTTGGCTTCCTGCTTCACCCCTTCGCGCCCGGGCATAGGCGTCACCGTCGCCATCACCCGCGCCCATAATGCGCGCTCTTCAGCGCTGAGGCGTCGTTCCACCCCCGCCTCCCTGCAGGCGAGCGAGCGTGCCCAGCGGCACCAGCAGGAACGCGGTGCCGCGGCCCGACATGCCGCCGGCGATCGCCTCGGCCTCGCGGCCCGATCCCCAGAAGGTGTCGACGCGATTGGCGCCCTTGATCGCCCCGCCGGTATCCTGCGCGATCCACAGGCCGGTGGCGTCGGCGCGGTCCATCGACAGGAAGATCGGCGCGCCCATCGGAATGAATTTGGGATCGACCGCGACCGTGACGCCGCCGGTCACCGGCAAGCCCATCGCGCCAAGCGGCGGGCCGTCGAGCAGGCGGAAGAAGACGTAGCTCTTGTTGGCGCGCATGACGTCGCGCCCTTCGTCGGGATGCGCGCGCAGCCAGGCGACGATGTCCTGCATCGTCGCGTGCCCCGGCTGGAGCATGCCGCGATCGCGCATCAAGGCGCCGATTCCGGTATAGTCGCGGCCGTTCTGACTGTCGTAGCCGATCCGGAAGGTCGAGCCGTCGGGCTGGCGCACTTCGCCCGATCCCTGGACCTGGAGGAAGAACAACGCGACCGGGTCGGCCGCCCAAGCGATGATCGGCGCCTGGGTCATCGCGCCTTCCTCGATCTGGGTACGGTCGTAATAAGGGACGAAATTCTTGCCCTCGACGCGGCCGCGGATCGACTTGCCCTTGAGCGCGTCGGAGAATTTGCCGAGGTCGACGTCGATCAGGTCGCTCGGGCGGCCATAGATCGGCACGTCATAGCCCTTGCGCCGCTCGCGCGAGCCGGCGATTTCCGGAATGTAGTAGCCGGTCGCGAACGCCTTGCCGCTGCCGACCTGGATCGTCTCGAAATTGGTCGCGAAGAAATCCTCGGCATCGCGGTCGCTGGCCGATTGCGCGGCGTTGCACGCGGGCGCCCAGTCGGCACCGCGAGTCAGGCCCGATTGATCGGTGCGGCGGACCAACTCGCGGCAGCTCAGCCGGAACGCGGCGAGCGCGCGGGCGGCGCGGGTCTGGCCGATGCCGAGCGTGGAAATCGCGGGCCCGGCGACCA
>NZ_JBQCCN010000034.1:0-15537 GCF_051962185.1 Sphingomonas sp. | reverse complement strand
AGGCGATGATGATCGTCGCCGACAAGGACGTGACGCTGATCCTGACCGGAAATGGCGACGTGCTCGAGCCCGAAGGCGGCATCGCCGCGATCGGGTCGGGCGGCAATTACGCGCTCGCCGCGGCGCGCGCTTTGGTCGAATATGAGGAAGATGCCGAGACGATCTGCCGCAAGGCGATGAAGATCGCCGCCGACGTCTGCGTCTATACCAACGACCGGCTGACCGTGGAGAGCCTCGACAGCGCGACCTGAAGAACTCCCCTCCCTGCAAGGGAGGGACTGGGGGTGGGCGCGAGCCATGGGCGAGCTCCTATTCCCGCCACACGAAGCGGCGCCGGGGCATCGAGCCCCGCCGCCGCTAACCCACCCCTAGCCCCTCCTTGCAGGAGGGGAACGAGAACGACATGAACGAGAAACTGACTCCCAAGGCGATCGTCGCCGCGCTCGACGCCCATATCATCGGCCAGCACGAGGCCAAGAAGGCGGTCGCCGTGGCCTTGCGCAATCGCTGGCGCCGGCAGCGTCTGTCGGCCGATCTGCGCGACGAGGTGACGCCCAAGAACATCCTGATGATCGGCCCGACCGGCTGCGGCAAGACCGAGATCTCGCGGCGTCTGGCCAAGCTGGCCGACGCGCCGTTCGTCAAGGTCGAGGCGACCAAGTTCACCGAGGTCGGCTATGTCGGCCGCGACGTCGAGCAGATCGCCCGCGACCTGGTCGAGGAAGCGATCCGGCTGGAGAAGGAGCGCCGCCGCATCGCGGTCAAGGACAAGGCCGAGGAAGCGGCGATGAACCGCCTGCTCGACGCGCTGACCGGGCGCGACAGCTCGAACGCGACGCGCGAGGCGTTCCGCCAGCGCTTCAAGGACGGCCATCTCAACGAGACCGAGATCGAGATCGAACTGGAGGCCGCGCCCCAGATGCCGTTCGAGATGCCCGGCGGCGGCCAGGTCGGGATGATCAACCTGGGCGAGATGATGGGCAAGGCGTTCGGCCAGCAACAGCTCAAGCGCCGCAAGCTGACCGTCCCCTCGGCCTGGGACAAATTGGTCGAGGAAGAGGCCGACAAGCGGCTCGACCAGGAGGACGTCGCGCGCGTCGCCCTGGCCGATGCCGAATCCAACGGCATCGTGTTCCTCGACGAGATCGACAAGATCGCGGTCAGCGACGTGCGCGGCGGGTCGGTCAGCCGCGAGGGCGTCCAGCGCGACCTGCTGCCGCTGATCGAGGGCACCACCGTCGCTACCAAATACGGGCCGATGAAGACCGACCACATCCTGTTCATCGCGAGCGGGGCGTTCCACGTCGCCAAGCCGTCGGACCTGCTGCCCGAGCTGCAGGGACGCCTGCCGATCCGCGTCGAGTTGAAGGGCTTGAGCGAGGACGATTTCGTCGCGATCCTGTCCGACACCAAGGCGTCCTTGCCCGAGCAATACAAGGCGCTGATCGCGACCGAGGGCGTGACGATAGAGTTCACCCCCGACGGTATCCGCGCGGTCGCCAGGATCGCCGCCGAAGTGAACGGCCAGGTCGAGAATATCGGCGCGCGCCGGCTGCAGACGGTGATGGAGAAGCTGATCGAGGAAGTCAGTTTCGATGCCGAGGACCGTTCGGGCTCGTCGCTGACGATCGACGCCGCTTATGTCGACAAGCAGCTCGCCTCGATCGCGCGCAACACCGATCTCAGCCGCTTCGTGCTCTGATCGCGCACAGTCCGGCAGCCGCCGGGAGCATCCCCGCCGAGCGTCGACGGGGATGCCCGCCCGCTATTTCGCCTTCGGCGGCTTGTCGTAGGGCGTGAACCGGCCCAATCGGCAAATCGGGCCGGGAATGCGGTCGCCGGGCGACAACGCGCGGAAATGGTCGTTGCGGCACAATTGACTGCCGTAGAGATCGACGACCAGCGTATCCATCGGCCGCAGGCCCGGGCATTCGCCGATCAAGTCGTTGCGCCAGATGCGACGCCCGCTCTCGCGATAGATCACCGTCTTGGCATCGATGACCTGCGGCCCGTCGACGTGCAGATTGTCGATACAGTCGACCGGCTTTCCCGGAACCCGCCCGGCCAGCGCTTCGGCCAGCGTTTCGTCGCGTGGCGCGGCGGGTGCTGCGGCGCCGAGCAGGCCAAGCGCCACGATCGGGATCAGCACAATGCGCATGGCGTCACTTCGTGCGATAAGTGGTGAAGGATCCCAGAGCGCAGCTGCCGGTCGGCATGCGCGATCCCGGCATCACCGTGCGCGCGATGTCGCCGCGGCACAGCCGGCCCTCCGGCGACTGGGTCACCAGGATGTCGTCATTCTCGACCGCTTCGCACCCGCCGCTGGTCTCGTTGACGTATTTCAGGTTGCGGTTGACGGTATACACCAGGGTCGAGCCATAGGCCTTGAGCGACGAGGGCGGCATCGACGGCGGCGCGCAATCGTTGGTCGCGACCGGCGTCAGCCCGGCCAGCGCCTTGTCGAGATCGGCCGCTTTCTTCGCCTTGGCATCGGCGACGCGCGTGGTTTCGGCGGGGGTCATGGCGCAAGAGGCGACGACGACCCCGGCCAGTGCTAGCGCCATCAGCGGAAAGACACGGTTACGCATAATGCGACTCCTTCGCATCCCCTCGGCCGACACTATAACGATTCAGCCGCGGAATGCATCCTTAGAGGCGCGTCTTTCGGCAAATTGTTCAATCGATTGCGCGCGCATGAAAGGATTGGTCGCGCGTTCGAGCGCGATCGTCGTCGGCACCGTCGCTTCGCCACGCTCGCGCAACGCCTCGACCTCGCGCAGGCGGTCGGCGATCGCCGAATTGTCCGGCTCGGCGACCCGGGCGTAGCGGCCGTTCGACAGCGTATATTCGTGGGCGCAATAGACCTGCGTCTCGGGCGGCAGTTGCGCCAGCCGCTGCAAATTGGCGTGCATCTGCGCCGCCGTCCCCTCGAACAATCGGCCGCAGCCCATCGCGAACAGGGTGTCGCCGGTGAACACCACGCCGTCGTCGGCGAAATGATAGCTGATGTGCCCGGCGGTGTGTGCGGGCGTTTCCAGCACGGTCGCGACGTGCTTGCCCAGCATCACCGTGTCGCCCTCGGCGACCAGCCGGTCGGCGGTCGGGATCTTCGCCGCTTCCGCCGCCGGCGCGATCACCGGGGCGCCGGTGGCTTGCTTGATCGCGGCGTTGCCGCCGGTGTGGTCGGGGTGCCAATGTGTGTTCCAGATCGCGCTGATCGCCCAGCCCCGCGCATCGGCCTCGGCAAGCACTGGTGCCGCCTCGGCGGGGTCGACCACCATCGTCTCGCCGCTGTCGGGATCGTGGACCAGCCAGATGTAATTGTCGCTGAGCGCGGGGATACGGACGATCTCGAGATGGCTCATGCCCTGCTTCCTTCGAGCGCGGCGGCGCCGAGCCGCGCGGTCAACGTTTCGGCCGGCTCCTCGCGCGACAGCCCGACACCCTGGCCGGCCCAGAGCGACGTATAATCGCCGCGCCCGTCCTGCTCCGCCTTGGCGCGGAGCGGCGCCAGTGCGGCGCTGGCATAAGGGAAGGGCGGGGCGAGATCGCTGACCGGCCCCAGCGCCTCGATCAGCCGATTGCGCAGCCCGCGTGCGAGACCGCCGGTGAACAAGTTGGTGAACACGCTGTCGTCGGGCCCCGCGGCGGCGAGCTGCGCGCGATGCACCGCGCTGGCCAGGCTTTCCGGCGTGTGGAGATAGGCGGTGCCGACCTGGACTGCGGCCGCGCCCGCGGCGATCGCGCCCCTGGCGCCGCCCGGATCGGCGATCCCGCCCGCCGCGATCACCGGCAGGTCGATATTGGCGGCGATCTGGCGAACCAGCGCGAGCACGCCGATCGGGCGATGCCCGGCCAGGAAATGCCCGGCATGGCCGCCCGCCTCGAACCCTTGCGCGATGATCGCGTCGACGCCGGCATCGGCGAGAAAACGCGCTTCCGCCAGAGTGGTGGCGTTGCCGAACACGCGCGCGCCGGTCGCGCGGACGCGATCGAGCAGCGACGCTTCGGGCAAGCCGAAATGGAAGCTGACGATCGCCGGCCGCGCCGCCTCGATCATCTCGGCCATCGCAGCGTCGAACGGCTTGCGGAGCGGCGGGACAGTGGTCGGCGGCGCGACGCCCTCGGCCGCGTAGAAGGGCGCGAGCGCCTCACGCCAGGCGCTGTCGTCGGGCTGCGGCGGCAGGATGTGGCTGAAGAAATTGACGTTGATCGGCCCGGGCGCCGCGGCGCGGATGGCGGCGACTTCGGCGGCCGCTTGGTCGGGGCTGAGCACCGCGCAGGCGAGCGAGCCGACCGCGCCGGCCCTGAGCGCGGCGATCGCCAGCGCGCTGCCGGCGAAATTGGCCATCGGCGCCTGGACCAGCGGCAGGCGCGCGCCGGTCATGCCAAGGAAGCGATCGGTCGCGCTGCTCACCGTCTCACCAGTCGCCGGTATTGGGCATCGACGCCCAGGGCTCGGCGGGCTCGAGCACGCCATCCTGGAGCAATTCGATCGAGATGTTGTCGGGGGTGCGGACGAACGCCATGTGGCCGTCGCGCGGCGGGCGATTGATCGTGACGCCGGCGTCCATCAGCCGCTGGCACGTCTCGTAGATATTGTCGACGCGATAGGCGAGGTGGCCGAAATTGCGGCCGCCCGAATAGGTCTCCGCGCTGCCGTCTTCCGCCGGCCAATTGTAGGTGAGTTCGACCTCGACGCGATGATCGCCGATCCGCTGATCCTCTTCGCTCGCCAGGAAGATCAGCGTGAAGCGGCCCTTCTCGTTATCGAAGCGACGCACTTCCTTGAGGCCCAGCAGCTCGAAAAACTTCACCGTCACGTCCGGATCGCTGACCCGGATCATGGTGTGGAGATATTTCATCCTTCTTCTCCCTGCTGGTGCTGCGCGCGGGAGATAGGGGGGCTAGAGGAGTAGCGCCAGTGTTCCCGATCGCGCGAAAGTCGATCGGCCCGGCCGGACTATCGTTTCCCGGCGAAGGGCGGGGCCCAGGTGCGAAGTTCCGTCGACGGCGGGACGCCTTCTCCGCGTCGCCGAAGCTGGGCCCCGGCCTTCGCCGGGGAAGTGTGGAGGTCGTGCCAATCAGCCTATGGTTTCTAGGCCGGTCCTCGGCTCTGCGCGGGAGCAGGTGTCGCCGGCGCCGCGGCGGCGGGCGGCGGCGCGTCGAATTGCGCGAGCGCGGTACGCGCGCTGACGCCGGCGGCGGTGCCGGGCGCGAGCTTCACCGCGGCCTGCCACGCCGCCTTGGCGGCTTCGACGTCGCCCGACAAAGCGGCGATATTGCCGGCTTCGAGCTGGACGGAGGCATCGTCCGACGCCAGCCGCACCGCTTCCGCGATGTCGGATTTGGCACGGGTCAGGTCGTTCGTCCGCCGCGCCAGCGTCGCCGACAGCAGCCAGGCGAGCGGGTCCTTGGGTGCCGCCTCCAGCGCGGCGTCGATGTCGCTGCGCGCCGATGCCGGCTGGCCGCCCGCGACTTGCGCCCGCGCCCGGTCGAGCAGCGCTTCGCCGCGGCCGAACGGGTCGAGCGTGCCCGCGGTGATCGCGGTGGTGAGCGCGGTTTGCGCCTTCGCCGGCTGGCCCGCCGCGAGCCAGGCATTGCCCGCCTGCGCCCAATAGCGTGCGGCCAGTGCATCCTTCGTCGCGTCGGCATCGCGCGCCGCCGCCTCGAACGCGGCCGCGGCCTCGCCCCAGCGCGCTTCCTGCGCATAGGCCATGCCCTGGCATTGCCGCGCCCTGGCCCCGCCGCCGGCGAGACGGAAGCGGTCGGCTTCGGCCTCTGCCGCCTTGGGGTCGCTGCTCGCGAGCGCGAGGCAGGAACGATAGCGTTGCTCGATGGGGGTGAGCGTCGGGGTCGACCCGGCCTGGAGCATCAGCGGGAGCAGGATCATGGGCGCGGCGACAGTCCTTCGATCGTGCCGATCAGCAGCGCAATGTCCTGATCGCGCGACAATCGGTGGTCGCCATCCTTGACCAGCGCCACCTGCACGTCGGCTGAACGCAGAATCTGCATCAGGTGGAGCGTGCGATGATAGGGCACGTCGCGGTCGTTGACGCCGTGGAGGATGCGCACCGGGCAATCGATCGCCAGCGGCCCGGCGGTCAGGCGCGACGCCTCGCCCGATTGCCAGAAGCGGCTGGTGTAGAGCGTGGGGTGGTCCGACTAAGGCGACGGGCGTTCGAGCTGGCCCTCCTGGAGCAGCTTCATCTTGTCGTCCATCGTGAAGCCCCAGTCGGTGAAGTCGGGCGCCGGCGCGATCCCGACCAGCGCCGCGACCAGTTCGGGATGGTCGCGCGCGATCATCAGCATCAGCCAGCCGCCCATCGACGACCCGACCAGGATCGCCGGCTCGGCGAGCAGGTCGAGCATCGCCAGCACGTCGTCGCGCCAATCGGTCAGTTTCTGGTCGGCGAAATCGCCTTCGCTCTCGCCGCAGCCGGCATAATCGAAGCGCAGATAGGTCCGCCCCACCGCCTTCGCCCATTCCTCCAGCGCGACCGCCTTCGAGCCGCTCATGTCGCTGGCATAACCGGGCAGGAACACGACCGGCGGGCCCTTGCCGACGGTGAGGTGATAAGCGAGCGCGGGGCGGGGAGCGGTGTCGGTCATGGGAGGGCTGTAGGAGCCCCTCTCAAAACAAAAAAGCCCCTCCCGCTCACCGAGAATGTCGGTCACACAAGGCAAGGCGAACCAAATCCTCCCCATCGAAGAGGGGGAGGGGGACCAAGAGGCGAAGCTGCTTGGTGGAGGGGCCGCAGCCGCGCAGCGGCGAGGACAGGACATCCCGTCCACCATTTGCTGCGCAAATGGTCCCCCTCCCCAAGCGAGCTTGGGGAGGATTTTCGGTCAAGCGACCAGAAGAATCACCCAGCGAACGCGGTCACCGTCTTCAGGAACAGCTCCGGCTGGTCGAGCATGATGAAATGCGCGCTGTCGGGCACCTCGACCAGGGTCGCGTGCGGCGCGTCCTTGTAGGCCGCGCTGTAGAGCGGCTCGGCGACCGCCTTCGGCAGTGCGGCGGAGGTCGGATAGAGCATCGTGATCGGCGTCGCGATCTTGCCCATGTCGCCGCGCAGGTCGGTGATCATGTCCTCGTACATCGCCTCGGCCGAGACGCGGACGTCGGTCTTGCCCATCCATCCCGCGACCTTGGCCTGGGCGTCGGGGCGGAGCGCGAAGCGCGCCGCCAGCGCCTGGTTGGCGGCGGGGTCGGGCTTGCCATAGCTCGCGGTGAAGCGATCGCGCATCGCCGCCGCCTGCGGCGTGACCGCCTCGACCGTCGCGGTCGGGCCGAACAGCATGCCGTACCAGGGCAGCGAGTCGACGATCATCAGCTTGCCGACATCGCCCGGTTGCGCCTTTGCCAGCATCAGCCCGACCAGCCCGCCCATCGAATGGCCGACCACGGCGGCGCCCTGCAGCCGGTTCCTGGCGACATAGGCGTGGAGGTCGGCGACGATACCGTCGAGCACGCCCGGCTTCAGATTGGCGCCGGCATCGTCGCCGGCGAACCCGTTGACCTGGACCAGCACGACGCGATGCGTCTTGGCCAGCGTCGGCACCACGCCGTCCCACACCGCGCGGGGCGAGGACAGGCCGGGGATCAGGATGATCGGCGACCCCTTGCCGATCTCGGTGACGGAGATGTGATCCATCCGGACTTCGCCCTGGGCCGGGGCGGCGCTGGCGGCCGGGGCCGGCGCGCAATGCCCGGCGGTGGGCTGGAGGATGGCGAGCGGCGCGAGCACGGCGACGGCGAAGCGAAGGGTGAAATTGTTCATGGTTTAGGCTTCCTTGGACGGAGAAACGAAGATGTCTTCGATCGCGAGGTCGAACAGTTCGGCGATCTTGAAGGCGAGGGGGAGCGAGGGGTCGTAGCGGCCGGTCTCGATCGCGTTGACGCTCTGGCGGCTGACCTCGAGCTTGTCGGCGAGGTCGCCCTGGCTCCAGTCGCGCTCGGCGCGCAGCACCTTGAGGCGGTTGTTCATCGCGCCCTCCCGATCGTCAGCTTGTTGGCGAACGAGCCGAGCCCGAGCCCGCCGAACCACAGGACCGAGACCCAATAGACCTCGACATGACTGACCATTTCGAAACTTTCGAGAAATCCCCAGACGGTGGCGATGCTGAGCGAAAAACCCGACGCCCAGAGCGTCTGGCGGACCATCAGCATGCGGACATATTCGTCCTGCTCCTCGACCAGATAGAGGCCGATGGCGGCGAAGATGCCGACGATCGGCAGCGCGGGCAGAATCGCGACGGCCCAGGCGCCGATACCGCTGACCAGATGGTGTTTGAATGCATACACCGCGGCCAGCAGGAAGGCGGCGTAGATCAGACTGAGGATCACGACCCTGACATTGTATCGCCGGTTGGCGGGGCTCCATGCCATGTAAAGGCTCCTTTCGAATCGGTAAAGTGAGCTTTACAGTAAAGCGCGCTTGTCAGTCAAGTGAGCTTTACAAAAAGTCGGACGCGCTTGTCCTCTGCCGTCGCGGTCTGTCCCATAATCGCGCTAACTTGGGTGATGGAGCCTGCCCGGCTCCGCTGCTACACAGTGACGCGCGGGGGGAAACGCCATGGATCTCTTTTACGCGCTCGCGGCAGCGTCGGTGCTGGCCGTTGCGATGCTTTTTGCCGTTCGGCTGATCCAGCTAGATCGGCACCGCAAGCGACGTCGCCGTCGCGCGGCGCGGCATGCCGCTCAACTTCGGCTCTGGAACAAATTGTTCACCCGCCACGGCCGGCCTTTGCTGACCGATCAGCGCGACGCCCGGAACGGGTAAATAGACGGTGGCTCAGCCACGATATCCGGATAATACATCGGCATAATCGCCTGGGGGCAGGCGATTCGCTTTGAAGGGGGTACGCATGAAGAAGTCGGTTCTGACCGCCACGGCGGCCGTGTTGGTGTGCGCCTCGGCGCCCGTCATCGCCAAGGACAAGAATGCCGCGCCGGTTAACGTGGACGCGCCGGCCGGTGCTGCGCAGCCGATCGCCGCGAGCTGGCCCGCGGGCGTCGCGCCGACCACGCCGACCATCGCCGCCGACGCGGTGCTTCCGACCAACAGCGAAGTGGTCGTGCGGATGAATTCGGAGCTCAATTCGAAAAAGGCGCGCGAAGGTTCGACCTTTCTTGCGACCGTCGCCTACGACGTGATGCTGGGCAACGTCGTGGTCATCCCGAAGGGCACCCCGGTCAACGGTGTCGTCACCTGGCGCACCGGCAAGGGCGCGTTCGGCAAATCGGCGAAGATGGAATATGAGATTCGCAGCTTCGACCTCGCCGGCCATCGCTATGCCCTGGCTGGCAAGTTCCGTCAGGAAGGCAAGGGCAATACCGGCGCCGCGGTCGGCGCGGTGGTCGCGGTCGGCGTGTTCGGCGCACTCGTCACCGGCAAGAGCGCGATCGTCGAGCAGGGTCGTGAGCTCAAGGTCTACACGACCTCGGTGATTCCGGTGATGGTGCCGGCCGGGGCCTCGGCGGCGCCGGCGCCGGCCGCTATGCCGGCTACGACGGCCGCAGCTCCCCAGGCCACGGCGCAGCCCGCGTCGGCGACCAAGTAAGATATCGACCGCGACGAAGGGGCCGTGCGGTTCGCGCCGCGCGGCCCTTTCCTGTTTGTCAGGCCGCCGCGATCCGCGCCAGGATATCGCCGGCGAGCAGGCTCAGCGTGTCGTCGCGCGCGCCCATGACGACGACGCGGTCGCCGGGCCGGGCGAGATCGGCGGCCAGCGCTCCCGCCTCGGCGCGGTCGGCGATGTGACGGGCGTTGCGGCCCGCCGCCTGCACGTCGGCGACGATGTCGGCGCTGGTCACTTCGCGAGTCACGGTGCCGCCATAATAAGCCGGGTCGGGCAGGATCAGCACGTCGTCGGGCGCCAGGCCCTGGGCGAAGGCGGCGACCAATTCGCGGCGCATGACCTTGAGGGGGCCATAACCGTGCGGCTGGAACAGGACGATCAGCCGGCCGGGAAAAGCGTGGAGCGTGGTCAGGGTCGCGGCGATCTTGTCGGGATTGTGCCCGAAATCGTCGAGCACGGCGATGTCGTTGGTCTCGCCGACCAGTTCGAAGCGGCGGCGCAGCCCGGTGAAGCCGCCGATCGCCACCGCCGCCTCGTCGGGCGCGACGCCGGCGGCACAGCAGGCGCCGATCGCGGCGAGCGCGTTGGCGATGTTGTGGCGGCCCGGTACCTGCAGCTCGACCTCGACCGGGTCGCGCCCCTTGATGACGAGCGTGAAGCAGGCGCCATAGGGTTTCTCGACGATGTCGGTCGCGGTGATCTCGGCATCCGCCTCGATCGCGAAACCCAGCACGCGATCGGCGGGCAGCGTTCCGGCGAGCCGCGCACCGTCCGCATTGTCGAGATTGATGACCGCTTTCTCGGCCTTGGCGATGAAGTCGCCGAACAATCGGTTGAGCTCGTCGAGACTCTTGTGGTCGAGGCTGACGTTGTTGAGCACCGCGATGCGCGGGCTGAACAAGGCGATCGAGCCGTCGCTCTCGTCGACCTCGCTGACGAAGGCGTTGCCGCCGCCGACCAAAGCGCTGGCGAACGGCGCGTGGGGCGACGCGAAATTCTTCATCACCGCGCCGTTCATCACCGACGGATCGCGGCCCAGGGCATGGAGGATCCAGCCGATCATGCCGGTCACGGTCGACTTGCCGCTGGTCCCGGCGACGCCGATCGGCATGGGGCTGGCGTTGAACAGATCGGCGAGCATTTCCGCGCGGGTTCGGCGCGCGCAGCCCAGATTGTCGGCGGCCACCATGTCGGGAACGGTCGGCTCGATCGCCGCCGAGGCGACGACGATCTGGTCGGGCGAGGTGATGCCGCTGCCGTCCTGCGGGAACAACTCGACGCCCAGATCGCGGAGGTAATCGAACTTGGCCGGCAGCCGCGCCTGGTCGAGGCTGCGGTCCGATCCGGCGACGGTCGCGCCGCGCGCCGCCAGGATCATCGCCAGCGGCATCATGCCGGACCCGCCGATGCCGACAAAGAAACAGGGTTTGCTCATGTCCATTGCGCCGGGCTATCCCCGCTTTCGATGATGACGGCAAGCACGGGGCGGCAGGGCAAATGAAAATAGCGGTGATGGCGCCCGCAAACCGGGTCGAGGAGCATTCGCTCGACGCGCTGCCGGCGATCGCCGCCGACTATGGCGTGGAGCTGGTGATCGATCCGCAATGCTACGCATCGGGCGGCGGCCATACCTGGGCCGGCCCCGACCAGATGCGCGCCGACACCTTCCTCAAATATGCCAACGACCCGAGCGTCCATGCCTTGTGGTTCGCGCGTGGCGGCTACGGCTCCAACCGGCTGTTCACGCTGATCTTTCCGCATCTGGAGGAAGCGGCAAAGCGCAAGTCGTACATCGGCTATTCGGATATGGGGTTCCTGCTCGGGGCGCTCTATGCGCGCAAGGTCGGCAAGCCGATCCATGGGCCGATGCCGATCGACGTGACGCGCAAGGACAACGGCGCATCGGTCAGGCGGACGCTGGGCTGGCTGGTCCATGGCGACAAATCGGCGCTGGAGCCGGGCATCATCGGCTCGGGCCGGCCGGCGGCGGCATTCAACCTGTCCATCCTGGACGCGCTGATCGGGACGCCGTGGCTGCCCGATCTCGCCGACCATGATTTGCTGGTCGAAGAAGTCAGCGAGCATCTGTATCGCGTCGACCGGATGATGTTCCACGTCGCGAATGCCACCCAATTGTCCGGCATCGCCGCGCTACGGGTCGGCTCGATCACCTTGCCGCCGGCCGACGGCCAAGCGGATTTCGGTCACACGCCCGACCAGATCGCCTGGGATTGGAGCAAGGTCATGAAGGTGCCGTACGAGGGCCGCGCGCTGATCGGGCACGACATGAACAATCATGTCGTGCCGTTCGGTCAGATCATTCCGCGCGGCTGATCCATGCCTCGCCGAAAGCGTACCCATTTTGAGGATAATGGCGTGGCGCCCCATGTTTCCCCAAGCCTTTGCTAACCAATTCACATTAGCCGTGGCGTGATCGAGGGGTCACGATGCCGCAGACGCTGGAAGAATATCACGCCAAGATCGAGCAGATGATGGCCGAGGGCGATGCCCTGATGGCCGCGCGCGATCCGGCTACCATCGACCTCGTCCAGCGTCGCATCGCCGATTCGGCGCTGGTCATCGCCTCCTATCAATTGTTCGTCCACCGCGAGGTGTTCGCGCCGATGCTGGACGGCGCGGATGCGGCGACCCGCGCGCGAGTCAATGAACTCAAGGTCGAATGTATCGCGTTGACCGAGGACCTGCGATTCAACGTCCGCGACTTCGTCGGCCGGATGGAATCCGCGCCGCTCGACTGGGACATGGTCGCGCCCAAGGTGACGTGGTTCAACAGCCGCGTGCGAGGTCATATCGCGCAGGTCAGAGCGATGCTCTCACCGGGGCTGAGCGATGCCGACCATGCCCGCCTGCGCGCGCGCCGGACCGCCGCGGTCGGCGTTCAGGCGGCCTGATCGCGACCATGTCCGGCCGAGGGTTCGGACGGCGCCTGATCGATCAGCCGATAGGGGCCATTTCCGTGCCGCCGACCACGCGGTGATGCTCGACATGGTCGGGGCGGGTGAGCAGGAAGCGGTCGTCCTCGGGATAGTAACGAGCGCGGTCGATGTCCGCGCCGGCAAAGGCCGCGATCGCGCCGATCGATGCCCACCAGCTCAAGGTCGTGACCTCGCTTTCGCCATTGCCGAGCGTGCGGACCAGCATCTGCGCGCCGAGATTGCCCGGCGTCGCGCGATAATCATCAAGGCCGGTACCGGCGATATAGGCGATATAGTCCGCTTCGTCGGCGGTACGGATCCGGGCCGACCAGCGGCGCAGGATGACATTCTGGTCCATCGGCGATCCTCCTGTGCGCCGTTTAGCCCGCGTTCCGTGCTGGACGGAAATCGAATGCGTCGTCGTTGCGACAAGGGCTGATTATGGAGAACAGTCGCGGCACGCGCTCTTTCCATCGCTCATCGGGGCGGGCATAGGCGCGCCCAAGATTTTCGAGGAAGTGGATCATGGACGATATCGCCGACCTGCAGGCCCAATTGGTCGCGTTGCGCATCGCGGTCGAGGGCGCGTGGCTCTCGCTGCTGAGCAACGACCCCGATCCGGTCGCCACTGCCGGCCAGCTGAAGCAGGCGAACGTCTCCTCGGTCGATCAGCTCGATGCTTCGACCGCCAATGCCAAGGCGCTGCGCGATGCGGTCGCGGCGCACACCGCGCATCTGTGGGGATCGATCGAATGGCAGCTCAAGCACGCGGCCGACAACAAGCAGTGAGCGGCGGCTGGATTCCTTAACCGGTTAGACCTATATCGCCCGCCATGAACCGCGCGTTCGCCTCGACGACTACTACCACCACCCCGGCTTTCCGGGGGGTGTTCGGCGCGCGCGACTGACGCGCACGCCGATTGCCTCGCCCGGGAACGGGTGAGGTCGGCGTCCGCTCCCCCGTTCCAGTCTTTCCCTCGGCCGCCCGGGCGTGCATAGGCGCGCGCAACTGACAGGAACGATCATGGAAATGCTCTCGATCACGCTCCCCGACGGCTCGGTTCGCGAGGTTGCGCCCGGCACGACCCCGGCCGACATCGCCGCCGCGATCGGTCCCGGCCTCGCCAAGGCGGCGATCGCCGCGCGCGTCGATGGCGAATTGCGCGACATCATGCGCCCGTTCGAGGGGAACGCCCGGTTGGCGCTCGTCACGAACAAGGACGAGAAGGACGCGCTCGAACTGGCGCGGCACGACTTCGCGCACATCCTGGCCGAAGCGGTGCAGAACCTGTTCCCGGGCACGCAGATCACCTTCGGGCCGGCGACCGACGACGGCTTCTACTACGATTTCGCCCCGACGGCCGCGCACGGCCCCTTCACCGAGGAGGAACTGCCCGCGATCGAGGCCGAGATGCGCCGCATCATCGCCGCCAACGAGCCGCTGATCCGCGAAGTGTGGAGCCGCGCCGACCTGATCGCGCGCTGGAAGAAGCAGGGCGAGACGTTCAAGGCCGAATGGGCCGCCGAATTGCCCGAGGGCGAGGAACTGACGGTCTACAAGGCCGGCAATCGCGGGGACGCGTGGCTCGACATGTGCCGCGGGCCGCACTTGGCCTCGACCGGCAAGCTCGATCCCAATGCGTTCAAACTCACAAGGGTTTCGGGCGCCTATTGGCGCGGCGACCAGAACAATGCGATGCTCTCGCGCATCTACGGCACGGGCTGGCTCAACAAGAAGCAGCTCGACGAGCATCTCTTCCGGCTGGAAGAGGCGGCAAAGCGCGATCACCGCAAGCTGGGGCAGGAGATGGATCTGTTCCACCTCCAGGCCGAGGCGCATGGCAGCGTGTTCTGGCACCCCAAGGGCTATATGATCTGGCGCGAGCTGGAGGCCTATATGCGCCGCGCGATCGACGCCGCGGGCTATCGCGAGGTCAAGACGCCGCAGGTGATGGACGCGCGCCAATGGGAGCAGTCCGGGCATTGGGGCAAGTATCGCGAGAACATGTTCGTCATCCCCGACGAAGTGCCCAATGTCGAGGAAGAGGGGCCTTTGGTCTCGGATCATGCCGAGTGGATGGCCTTGAAGCCGATGAACTGCCCGGCGCACGTCCTGATCTTCCGCCAGGGGATCAAGTCGTATCGCGAGCTGCCGCTGCGGTTCTACGAGAATGGTTGCTGCCACCGCAACGAGCCGCATGGCGCGCTGCACGGCCTGATGCGCGTGCGCCAGTTCACCCAGGACGATGCGCACATCTTCTGCCGCGAGGACCAGATCGTCGAGGAAGTGCAGGATTTCTGCCGCCTGGCCGACCGCATCTATCGCGACTTCGGGTTCAAATATTCGATCAAGCTGGCGCTCCGCCCCGACAAGCGCTTCGGCACCGAGGAGATGTGGGACAAGGCCGAGGCCGAGTTGCGCGACGCGGTGGTCAAGGCGGGTCTGGCCACCGAAGACTATGGCTGGGAAGAACTGCCGGGCGAGGGGGCATTCTACGCGCCCAAGCTCGAATGGCATCTGACCGACGCGATCGGCCGGACATGGCAAGTCGGCACGATCCAGTCGGACCGCGTGCTGCCCGAGCGGCTCGACGCGCGCTATGTCGGGGAGGATGGCGAGCGCCATCGCCCGGTGACGCTGCACCGCGCGATCTTCGGCTCGTACGAGCGCTTCATCGGCATACTGATCGAGCATTTCGTCAATCTGCTCTACTCGGTCTATACCGATCTCGGCTTCACCGACGTGGTCATCAAGCTCGCGACGCGCCCTGAGAAATTCGGCGGCACGATCGAGCGCTGGAACGCGGCCGAGAAGGCCCTGGGCGACGCGCTGCTGGCGACCGGCCATAAATTCGTGATCGCGGCAGGCGAGGGGGCATTCTACGCCCCGAAGCTCGAGTTCCACCTCAAGGACGCGATCGGCCGGTCATGGCAGGTGGGCACGCTGCAGCTCGATTACGTACTGCCGGAACGGCTCGGGGCGACCTATGTCGCAGAGGACGGCTCGCGGAAGTAC
>NZ_JBQCCN010000033.1:0-36197 GCF_051962185.1 Sphingomonas sp. | reverse complement strand
AAAACGGAGAGGTGATGATGAACGATGCCGATCTTGTCGCCGGGGAATCCAGCGACAAGGCGATGCTGATCCTGCAGAGCCTGTTGTGCGTGCTGCGCGAGAAGAACGTGCTGACGCGGGCCGATATCGAGAATCTCTGCGACAAGGTGGCGCACGCCGCCGACCGCGCCGACAATCCGACCCCCTGTTGCGGCGCCGAGGCGTTGGCGGCGGCGACCGAGATGGGCCGGATCGGCGACTACATCGGTCGCCGCTATGGCGGGAAGCATCGCAGGATCTGAGACGATTCGACTTTAGCAGGGTATTTTCGCCGGCGAGATCGGCGGCCCTTGCCACTTTGCGCCGCCGCGACGCCGGCGGATCGATGGGCGCGCGACGCCGCTCGCCGCTTGCCTTTTGCCCGACCCGCTGTTAGGAGCCGCCCACTTCACGCCCCGACAGTGTCTGGGGCGCTATATCCTTTTGATCGGAGTTGACGGGTTTTATGCAAATCATCGTGCGCGATAACAATGTCGATCAGGCGCTCCGGGCTCTCAAGAAGAAGCTCCAGCGCGAAGGCGTGTATCGCGAGATGAAGCTGCGCCGCCATTACGAGAAGCCCAGCGAGAAGCGTGCGCGCGAGCGCGCCGCCGCCGTCCGTCGCGCCCGCAAGCTCGAGCGCAAGCGGATGGAGCGCGACGGGGCCAAGTAAGGCTCGAGTCGCCGTTTCGTGGGGGCTTGCGAGCAGCGGCCCTCCGACCTACCGAGAACAGCGTGTCCCGGCCGCGGTGGTGCGCGGCCTTTCCGTCGAGGCTTGCTTCCATGTCCGTGACCGCCGTTCCTTTGCAGCCCGTCAAGCGCAGCTATATCTGGTTGCTGTGGATCGGCATCGCCGTCGCGGTGATCGCCGCCTTCCTGCTCGCGCGGCAGGGTGATTTTTATCGTACGACCGCCTCGGGTCTCAAATATCATGAGATCAGCGCGGGTACCGGCGAACATCCCTCCGATAGCGACATGGCGCTGGTGATGTACGAGGGCACCTTGCCCGACGGCACCGTCTTCGACCGCTCGCAACAGCCGACGCCGATGCCGGTCGCTGCTGCCGATCCGGCCCGGGGCAAGGAGGGAGTCGTGTCCGGCTTCTCCGAAGCTCTCAAGCTGATGCGCAAAGGCGCGCATTACAAATTCCTGATCCCCGCGAATCTCGCTTATGGCGAGAAGGGCCAGGGACCGATCAAGCCGAACACGCCGCTGACCTTCGACGTGCAGCTGCTGGGCTTCATTCCGCAAGCTCAATATCAGCAGATGATGATGCAGCAGATGATGAACAGCCAGGGTGGGCTTGGCGGCCAGGGTGCGCCGGGCGCCGCGCCGGATGGCGCCGGCGCCCCGTCCACCGGTCAAGAAAACCTGAACCCCGGAAAATAGTCGATGACCGACGGCAATGCCAATCCGGCGACGACCGCCAAGGCCGTCGCCGCCAAGGGGCCGCTCGACCTGCGGTCGAAGCGCGTCCTGTGGCTGGGAATCGTGCTCGCCGTGCTCGGCGGCGCGGCGCTGTTGTTCAGCATGTTCCTGTGGTGGGGCGGCAGCGCGCGCGATTCGTTGGGGATGGCGGTCAATCCGTGGCTGCCGGGCGTGAAGACCACCGCTTCGGGACTCGAGTTCAAGGAGCTCGAGCCGGGCAAGGGCGGGCATCCGACGGATAGCGACGTCGCGCTCATCACTTATGAGGGCAAGCTGCTCGACGGCAGCACGTTCGACATGTCGGCTCGGCCGGTCGCGTTCCCGGTCAGGGAAGGCGTGCCGGGCTTTGTCGAGGGGCTGAAGTTGATGAGCAAGGGCGGCAAGTACCGCCTCTGGATTCCCGGCAAGCTCGGCTATGGCGACAAAGCGGTCGGTCCGATTCCGGCCAACGCGACCCTGGTGTTCGACGTCCGGCTGATCGATTTCATCAGCCAGGAAAAATATCAGCAATTCATGATGCAGCAGCAGATGTCGCAAAGCATCGGCCGAACCGATGCTCCCGACGCGGCGCCGGCCGATGCGGGCAACACCGCCGCGCCGGCGGACAATGCCGCGGCGCCGGCCATCGGCAAGTAGACGTTCGTGCGGGTCGCGCTCGCGATTTCCGGCCTGATCGCGGCCGCGACGATCGTGAGCACGGCCCCTGCGACCGCCCAGCAAGCGCCCTCCGGGCCGGTGGCGACGGTCGCGTCGACGCCTGCGCCGGACGCCTCCTTCCTCGCTGCCAACCGCAAGAAGCCCGGCGTGATCCAGACCGCGTCCGGATTGCAATATCAGATGCTCGCGGCTGGCGACGGACCGTCGCCGACCGACAACGATGTGGTGCTGGTCAATTATATCGGCAAGCTGACCGACGACTCCGTGTTCGACCGGACGCCTCAGCCGATGGCAATGCCGGTTGCCGGCTTGGTACCGGGCTTCGCGGAAGCGCTAAAGCTGATGCGCAAGGGGGCGAAGTATCGCGTCTGGATCCCCGCCAATCTGGCCTATGGCGACCGCGCGACGGGTCCGATCCCGGCAAGTGCGACTCTGGTGTTCGACATCGAATTGCTCGATTTCATGTCGCGCGAGGCTTATGCGTCGTTCGGACGCCAAGTAGCAGACGCGGCACTGGTGCCGCCTTCGATTGGCGAAACGACGTTCCTGGCCAAGAACCGCATCGCACCGGGTGTGGTAGAAACCAGATCTGGCTTGCAATATCGGGTGCTGGTGCCGGGTGACGGGTCGCGGCCGACCGACGACGACGTCGCGCTGGTCAATTACGAAGGTCGGCTGAGCGACGGCACCGTGTTCGACAAATCCTCCCAGCCGACGCCGATACCCGTTCAGGGCGTCGTCCCGGGCTTCGCCGAAGCATTGAAGCTGATGAGGAAGCACGAAAAGCTGCGCGTCTGGATCCCCGCGCAGCTGGGCTACGGCGCGGAGGAACAGCGCGACGGCCAGGGCAAGGTGGCGATCCCCGCCAATTCACTGACCGAGTTCGATATCGAGCTGATCGATTTCCTGCCGCGCACGGTGCTCGACAACTATCGTCGCCAGATGGAAGAACTGTCGAAGACGGGCGGCGCGCCGATGCCGCCTCCGCCGTCGCCCAGCGTGCGGCCGACCGGTTCCAGGCCGGTGGCGAAATAACGCCACCGAGGGATGCTCTGAAGGCGTCCCACTCCCGACGGGTCCCACGCGGCGGCTCGATCAGCGCGGCGATTCTGATAGCACGGTTTCTCCCGCTCGATCAGTAAACCGGCCGACCGCCCAATCGATGAACAGCCGCACACGCGGCGAGAGCTGGCGGTTGCGCGGATAGAGAATCGACACCGGCGCGGCGGGCAGGGGATTCTCGGGCAGTACGCGCACCAGCCGACCCTCGGCCAAGTCGCGTTCGATATGGAAGACCGGCATCTGCGCCAGGCCGAGCCCCAACAACACGGCGTCGCGAAAGCTCTCGGTGCCGGTGACCGAAAAGGGCGAGGCCATTTCCACCCGCTCGATATCCGTGCCGCGCAGGAACTCGAACGGCGTCAGCGCACCGGTGGTGATCGAGCGCAAGCTGACCGCATGATGCCGTGCGAGGTCGGCAATGGTCTCGGGTGTACCATGGCGCTCGAGATAGGCCGGCGCCGCGCAGGTGACGCGGTCGAGCATCGTCACCGTCCGCGCCACCAGGTCGCTGTCGGGCAGCGCGCCATAGCGCAGCACGCAATCGACGCCTTCGCGCACCACATCGACCCAGCGATCGCTCTCGCTCATCGCGATCTCGATCCCGGGATGGCGGTCCAAGAACTCGGGGATCCCGCCGATCAGGAAATGCCGGGCGATCGTCCCCTGGACCTCGACGCGCAGCATCCCCTTAGGCACGGCGCCCAGGAAGGCGCCCTCGGCATCCTCGACATCGTCGAGGATCGCCAGGCAGCGGTGATAATAGGCTTCGCCGTCGAGGGTGGGCCGCACCGTCCGTGTCGTGCGCTGGAGCAGGCGAACGCCGAGCCGTTCCTCCAATTGCTTGACCACCTGGGTCGCGGTCGATCGCGGCAGATCGAGGTCGTGCGCCGCCTGGGTGAAGCTGCGTCGGTCGACCACCCGGGTGAATAGTCGCATCGCGTCGAGCCGGTCCATCACGCCTCCATTGTTCGTAATTAGCGAATAGTATTGCCGTAAATTGCCGGATTATCTCGTTTGATCCAACCAGTATCTCCCTCTCATCCGCTCACCACCGGGCGGAACGAGCGAAGGGAAGAGCAAATGGACAAGGACACGAACAGGGTCGCGATCGTCACCGGCGCCTCGCGCGGTATCGGGGCATCGATCGCCCAGCGGCTCGCGGCGGACGGGTTCACCGTCGTCGTCAATTACGCCGGCAACGCGGCGGAAGCCGAGGCGCTGGTGGCCAAGATCGAAGCGGCCGGCGGTCGCGCCATCCCGGCCCAGGCCGATGTCAGCGACGCCGCCGCCGTCGCCCGGATGTTCGACGCGGCGCAGGCGGCGTTCGGCGGGGTCGACGTGCTGGTCAACAATGCCGGCATCATGCGGCTGGCCAATGTCGCGGACAGCGAAGACGCGTTGTTCTACAGCCAGGTCGCGATCAACCTGAAGGGCAGCTTCAACACGCTGCGCGAAGCGGCCAAGCGCCTCCGCGAAGGTGGCCGCATCGTCAATCTCTCGTCGAGCGTGGTCGGCCTCTACCAGCCCACCTACGGCGTCTATGCCGCGACCAAGGCGGCGGTCGAAGCGATGACCCATGTCATGGCCAGGGAACTGCGCGGCCGGAACATCACGGTCAACGCCGTCGCCCCCGGGCCGACCGCGACCGCCCTGTTCCTCGACGGCAAGCCGCAGGCGGTGATCGATCATCTGACCAAGCTCGCGCCGCTCGAGCGCCTCGGCCAGCCCGAGGACATCGCCAACACGGTGGCGTTCCTCGCCGGCCGCGACGGGTCGTGGATCAACGGCCAGATCCTGCACGCCAATGGCGGGATCATCTGATCCGGATTTTCAACGGCCAACGTTCCCAGCTTCGGCATAACGAAGGGAAAGCACCATGTCGCAGAAGATCATCCTCATCACCGGCGCCTCCAGCGGTTTCGGTCGCCTCACCGCCGAGTCGCTCGCGAAAGCCGGGCACGTCGTCTACGCCTCGATGCGCGACGTCGCCGGCCGCAACGCCCGGAACGCCGCGGAGATGGCGGCCATTCCGAGCACCGACATCCGCCCGATCGAACTCGACGTCCAGTCGGACGCCTCCGCCGATGCCGCGGTCGCGCAGATCATCGCCGAGAGCGGGCGGATCGACGTCCTCGTCCACAATGCCGGGCACATGATGTTCGGCCCGGCCGAGGCCTTCCTGCCGGAGCAGTTCGCCCAGCAATATGACGTCAACGTGCTCGGCACGCAGCGGGTCAACCGCGCCGCGCTGCCACACATGCGGGCGGCCAAACAGGGCTTGCTGGTCTGGGTGTCGAGCTCGAGCTCGGCGGGCGGTACGCCGCCGTATCTCGCGCCCTATTTCGCCGCCAAGGCGGGGATGGACGCGCTGGCGGTGCTCTATGCCCGCGAGCTCGCCCGCTGGGGGATCGAGACCTCGATCATCGTGCCGGGCGCCTTCACCAAGGGCACCAACCACTTCGCCCATTCGGGCCGCCCCGCCGACGAGGCGCGCCTCGCCGACTATGAAGCGGGGCCCTATGCCGGCCTCGGCGAACAGGTACAGAAGGCGTTCGCCGAGATCGTACCGGACGATGCCGATGTGCAGGGCGTTGCCGACGGGATCGTCGAGATCGTCGACATGCCGTTCGGTACCCGGCCGTTCCGCTTTCACTACGATCCCACCGAAGACGGCGCCAATGTCGGCTTCACTGTGCTAGACCGCCTGCGCGCCGAGATGCTCCACCGCGTCGGCCTGTCCGATTTGCTCAAGCCCGCCAAGCTGGTTTGAGCATCCCAGCCGCCGAAAAGGAGCTCGTCGTTCAAACGGCGGGCTCCTTTCGTCGATCCCCCAAGTCGGGCGGCCCCCGTCGGTCAGCGTCGACCTCTAGAAAAGGGTGCTCCCGTCGCCGGCATGTGGCACTGGCCCGACGATCGCGATCCGCAGCGTGCTATACGCTTGATCGTGCGCGGGGCTTGGGCCAGTGAAGCGGTCGCCAGAGGGGAATGCCATGTCGCACGTAACGCTGACATATGACGATTTCGCGCCGCATGTGGGAAGCGATTTCACGATACCGAGAGCCGAGAGTTCGGAGCTTGTCCGGTTCAAGCTTGTCGAGGCCAAACCGCTGGAACATAAGCCCAATTCTGGCAACTTCCGCGATCCGTTCCAGTTGGTGTTTCGCGTCGCGGAGCCGGAGGTCCACCCCCAGGGGATCTATCGCCTGACCCATCCGGCGATGGGGGAACAGGATATCTTTCTGGTACCGGCGGGACGCGGCGAAGAGGGCGTCGATTATTGCGCGACGTTCAATTGACCCCGTCGGGGGTCCATTCCATTTCCAGATAGACGTCCTCCTCGCGGATCACCTCGAATCCCATGCGGTCGTAAAGCGACCGCGCCGGGTTGATCCGTTCGACGAATATGTCCACGCCCTTGCTCCGCGCGCGGGCAAAATCCTGAAGCGCGGCGAGGATCGCGGTGCCGACCCCGCCCCCGCGCCGATCGGGTATCAGCGCGATATCCAGAACGTGGACGCGGGTTTGCCGCTCGTCGATATAGAGCCGGCCAATCGGCTTGCCGTTCTGTTCGAGCACGTCGTAGGCGGCGTCGGGGTAATAGGTGCGGTAATGCTTGCGTTGCGCGCTGAACTGATGGACCAGAAACGCGCGCTTCTCGTCCGCCGTCCAGGGCACGAGTGCCATTTCCTCGGCGCGCGTCGAGGCGAAGACTTGCATCAGGAATGGCAGGTCGGCGTCGGTTTCGGGCCGCAGCGACAGTCCTTGCGCCAAAAGGGCCACCGGCAGCGCGAAGGCCGGGGGCCCCGGGATCTCGGTCATGGAAGAATGATTAGTTGCGCGCCGGGAAAACGCCGGACAGGCAAATAATGAAGGTTACGGCCTGATAAGGCTGCGTATTGTTGTGCGGTTGCGATCCGCCGGCCGTGGAGATCGACTGGCCCGCGAGAATCACCGGCGTGCCGACCGCCGTCGCGTAAAGCTGGTTCGGCGCCGAATTGGTGAACAGCGTGTTGCTCGCCGGCGTTTCGCCCGGATTGGAATTGGCGATGACCGCACCCGAAATCGAATGCGTGTGCGACGGCATTTCGGTCGTGAGCAAGGTGACGCTATTCTCGCCACCCTGTTCGCCGTTGCTGCGGGGCGTCAACCCCGCACCATTGCCCCAGTGCATCGGCGCGCGGCCGCGCAGGTCGGGCAGGGCGAACGTGCTCGTGCCATTCCCGCCATAAGTCGTGCCGAGCAACGAGAACAACGCGGTGTTCTGGGATATCGCCATGATCTGGCCGCTGCACATCGCCCAGTTCCTCGGTGCGAAAGTGCCGGCGAACATCCGGATTTCGGCAACATATGGTGAGCTCATTGTCCTGTCCTTCCGGTCAATTCTGGCTGGGGAAGACGCCTTCCAGCGCGATGACGAAACTGACGCACAGGAATGGCATCATATTGTCGTGCGGCTGGTTTCCTCCCGCGGAGCCGATGATACCGGCCAGCATGGGCTTCAGATCGCCTGCGACCGGCGTTTTGGTCGGGTCCGTGTAGAGTTGCGCCGAATTGCCGCCGACCGCCTGCTTGGGGCGACAGGGCATGGTGTTGGACGCCGGCGCATCATTGGTGGGGTCGACATTGTTGGCCACCGGCTGATGCGAGTGCGAGGGCAATTGCGTCACGATCAGCGTGACCGTCTCGCTCCCCGATTTCTCGCCCAGGACCCGTGTCGACAGGCCGGCGCCGGTGCCTTGGTGGAGCGGAATGCGGCCCTGAAGATCGGGCAGCGCGAACGTGGTGACGCCGTCGCCGCCGTAAGTGGTGCCGACCAACGCGAACAATGCATCGTTCTGCGAGATCGGCAGGAGTTGTCCGTTGCAGAACGCCCACCCGCGAGGGTTGAAGTTTCCGCCGAACATCTTGACTTCACCGAGATAGGGGGTCGCCATGATAGCCTCTCATTAGCAATGTTGCGCGGTTGCGATCAGTTGCGCGACGGAAAGATGCCCTGCAGCGCTATGCAGATGGTGAGGACGAGATAGGGCTGCATATTGTTGTGGGGCTGGTTGCCACCCGCGGTGGACATGCTGAGCGGACTGAGGTTCACATAGGACGAGTTGGGCGCATTGAACGCGGCGAAATAATCGACCGCCTGACTGTCCACGTCGTCGGCGAAGACGCCCAGATTGACCGGCTTCTTCGTCGCGGGCGACGTCGTGGCGGTGAAGCCATGGGTGTGGATCGGCATTTGCTGGCTGGTCAGCGTCTGGGTTTCCTGACCGCTTATCTCACCCAGGGCGACGTTCGCCAGACCGGGCCCCTGACCCTGATGAATCGGTACCCGGCCTTGCAAGTTGGGAATCGCGAACGTCGTCACGCCGTTGCCGCCATATGTAGTGCCGACAAGTGAAAACAACGCGGCGTTCTGCTGAATGGACAAGATCTGCCCGTTGCACATCGCCCAGCCTTTGGGCGCGAAATTGAACGAAAAGGTCCTGATTTCGGCTAAGAAGGGGGACGACATTTTCCAACCTCTCGCTTGCTTTGTCGGATGCAAGGGGATCGGCGATTCGCAGCACTGAACCCCCGAGCAGCGTGACGCCGATCCTAAAAGGCTTTCTTGGCGATTCCTAGCGGATCGGCAAAAAAAAGTCGTCGAACGGTGATTCGCCAAGAAAAAGGTTCAAAATGACAGTTATTTCTTTGGCAAAATATCGTTCGACTTGACCTGTCGCGGAGACTCGGGGCAAAAGGAAGCCCAATGGGTGCTGCCCAACGATCGCCATGCTGTGGGGGATTTTCGCGATGTCGTCTGCCGACGAAACTTCTTTCGATCTGGCGCCGTCGAACGAGCGCAAGCGGTGGGAAACGCCCGGGGTGATTCTGGCTGCGCCGCAGCATAGTACGCGCCAGTACAGCACCAGCGGCGTCGATGGCATCGCCTCGACCGGATCGCCTTACGGGTCGTGAGCGAACGGCGCTCGCGCCTGCTCCGCGATTTCTAGAGATTGCTGCGATCGAACCAGGCGAGAAAGCGCGCCTTGGTCAGGGTACCCATCGCGAAATTGAGCCGGATTCGCTGGTTCCTGTTCTCGTCATCGGCACCGTCGCGCACCATCGCCGCGAGTGCCGGTAGGTCGAGATAGCGAGCCATGGTCTCGTCCTTTTCGAGTCCCCGCAGGGCCGCGAGCATGGCCGGCGCGGCCTCCACGTTCATCGCCAGCAAATCGGGTTCCTCCGGGTCGTTTCCCGGACCGCGATCGATCAATGCGGCGGGTAGCAGGTCGGCGAACGCCGTGCGCGCGAGCCAGCGTTCGCGACCGTCCCGAAACAATAGATGATCGGGCAGCGCCAACGCCAATTCGACGATGCGCTTGTCGTGGAACGGACGTGTGAGATCGAGGTCGGGGGTCGCCGCGCCATAATTGCTCCCCACCGCGCCGGCGGACGTGCGGCGGCACATTTCGAGCCATCGCTCCCGCCAGCGTGCGCCGGTGCGATAGCCATCCCGCAACAGGTTGCGATCCACCGCGCCGCTGGCCAGCGCCCGGCGCGCGAAATCGAGCTGCACTCCGCGTCGGCGCCACGCCGGAACGAAGCCGTTGACCGCGTTGCGCCAACCCGCTTGCATGCCTTGCGGGATCAGCGCCGCCATGATGTCGCGACCGAACACGCGGAGCGGCGACCAGCCGGTGAAGCGCCGACGCGCGGCGAATTCGCGCATGAAGCGGCGAAATTGACCGTGGCGCAGGATCGCGCCGAGCATCGCGGTATCGTACGGATTGACGGTATAGTCGCCGCCGTGCCCGTCGATCGCCAGTCGCGACCCCGCCGCGTGCGCGATCCTGCCGATCCCGCGACGCGCGACGCTGGGCGCGTGCCATAACCCCGTCGCGGCGAAATTGTCTTCGAGCGCATCGTAGGGGCTCTCGTCGCCCCGGACGTAATATTGGATGTCGAGCCCCGGAAGGCCGCGGAACGCTTCGACCGCCGCGCGCGCGCTGCGCCGCGAATCCCCGGCGGGCAGCACCGACGCAGCGCAGACCAGCTTGCCGCCGCCGGCTGCGACTAGCGGCCCGGCAACCGCGGCGATCGTGCCGCTGTCGAAGCCGCCGCTGAGCAGCAATGTCGGCGGGTTGATCAGCCGCCGGATGCGACAGGCGATCGCTTCCTCGATGGTGGCGCGATAGGCGGCAATGAACTCGGCGTCGCTCTTGCCGGCGTGTCGCGGGTCCGCATGGGGTTCCCAGAACCGCGCGCGCGTGGCGGTGCCGTCGGCGGCGATGCTGCAGCGCGTTCCACCCGGCAGGACGGTGATGTCCCGGTAGAGAAACTCGCCCTCGATGCGCTGGGTCGATCGCAACAGACGCCGGGCGAGCTCATCCTCGTCGAGACGGCGCGGCACGCCGTCCGCCGCGAACAGCGCCGGCAATTCGGTCGCGAAGGCGATGAAATTCTCGCCGAGATGATAGAAGAGCGTGCGCTGCCCCATATGGTCGCGCGCCAGCAGCAAGGTGCCGCGGTTGCGATCCCAGATCGCGAAGGCGAAGTCGCCGAGCAGGTGCTCGACGCATGACTCGCCCCATCGGCGCCAGGCTCGAAGCAGCATTTCGCTGTCGGACAGGGGCGCGAGATCGGCCAAGGCGATGCCCAGCGCGTCCGCCAGTTCCTCGCGATTGTCGAGCCTGAGGTCGGCGACGAGCACGGCGTCGCGCGCGATGACCGGCTGCGCCTCGTACATGTCTTCGCGGTTCACCCGCATCAGGCAGTGACCGAGCGCGAGCCGCCCGAGCTCGACGGATTCGATGCCGTCGGCGCCGCGGTGCTTCATCCGGTGCGCCATGCGCTCGACGGTGTGCGACGCGACGTCGGCATCGTCGAACCGCAGCACGCCGCAGATCGCGCTCATCGTCCGGCCGCTCTCATCGTCGATCGAGAATTGCCGGCCGCGCCACGCTCAACCGACCGGGTCGATCCGGACAGCATCGTGCTGGCCAAGCGTGACGAGGAACGCGTCCACCTCCGCACGGCAGGTCGCCGGGTCGACGTCATATTCGGCGACCAGCGCGTCGCACAGCGATTCGAGCGTGCGCGGCGTTTCGATCAATTCCCAGATTCGGGCGCCGACCTCGGTCAGGCCGAGATAATTGCCCTTCACCGCGCTCATCATCACCAGTTCGTCGCCGACCCTGGCGGCGAGCCAATCGCCGCTGCGATGGATCATTGCTTCGTCTCCGTTTCGGTCTCTGCGAGCGACCGGACATAGCCCAGCCGATCCATCATTTCGCCATGATCGCGTTCGACCCGGGCCGCTTGTTCGGGCGTCAGGTCGTCGCGCCAGTTGCCGGCCGTGCCGCGGCGGAAGAACCGACGGACCTGGCGCGGCGCCTCGCGAAAACCGCTCTCTGCTTCCTGGCGTTGCAATTCGGCGATGGAGGCGAAGGCGATCGCCTGGCGAAGCCGCACCGAATCGATCTCGGCCCCGGCAAAGGCGAGCGCGGCGCGAACGGTAGCCTCGGTATCGGCGAGCATGTCCTCATAGCGCACCAGGTGCACCGGGATGTCCCGCTGATCGAGCCACGACCGGGCAAAGCCGCTCCAGCCGAGCAGGCGCTGCCGGAACTGGCGATCGATCCGGTCGGTGGCGGAATCGAAACAGAAATCCGCGCTGGCCATATAGCCGATCGCGGTGTCGACCGTGCAGCGCATGTGGTTGGCGAACGAGCTGGCGACGTCGCGCGGATCGCGGACGAACAACAAGGCGCCGGCCGCGCCGCGCGCGCCGGCCAGCAGCGGTTCGCCCAGATCGGTCAGCGTGTAGGCGTCATGGGTTTTGACGAACCGTACCGGCAGGCTGAAGTCGGCCCCTGGGCGCTCGCTGGCGGCGTAAGCATAGACCGCGGGGCGCAGCCGGTCGATCTCGTCGCTGGTCAGCAAGGCCGAATCGATCAAGAGGCATTGGTCGAACGGATTGCGTCCGCTGGCGATCGCGTCGGTGCTGTCGATCAGGTTGATGTCGACCGGCGTGTCGCGCTGCGACCACAAATTGGCGACCAGGATGCGGAACCAGGTGTTGCCCGACTTCGGGTAGGAAGCGAGCCAGATCGTCGCAGTCACGGCGTCCCTTCCCCCAGCCCGATCGACGCCCAATGTTCCTGCAATTTGGCGATCGTCGCGGCGACCCGATCGAAACCGAGCGGGCGCTTGAGACGGAAGATGCCCGCGGCGGCGACGATCGCGGCACCTCCCTGGAAATAGGTTTCGCGTTGGTCCAGGCGCCGGACCAGCAGGGGGCGATAGGCATTGGCGGCGAGCAGCTTGGTCGCGTCGACGACATTGGGCCGCTCGATCAGCGGATGCTCCGAATCGCGTATTTCGACCAGCGCATAGATCGCGCCGACCGCGACCGGAGCGTCGCTGGCGATCGCCGGGTCGACATAGAATTTGCGCAGGCGATTGCGCATCGGGTCGCCGCGGCGTCCGGCCAGCCCCAGTTCGGCGATGCTTTTCTCCCACAAGCGCAACTGGCGGCCGTCGGCGTGGATTCGCGGGATGCCGTCCTCGCCCCGCTCGATCGCACATTGATCGTCCGCCACGAGCGGATAGCCGCGCTCGACCAGCGCCGCCGCGAGCGTGGATTTGCCGGCACCAGACACGCCGCAGAACAACACCGCCCTGCCACCGACCAGCACCGCGCTGGCATGGAGCACGAGGTGGTTGCGCTGGTGAAGCAGGATGCCGAACACGCTACCCGACAGGAACACCGCCACATCCTGCGGCTCGGCGGCGTCTTCGGCCTCGAACGCGATCGAGCGGCCGTCCTCGAGCAGGAAGCGGGCGATGTTGGGAATGCGCAGCAGGAACCGGTTGCCCGCGCGCTGCCAGGTCGGACCGATCGCCTCGGCGGCGTCGAGTTGCATCGGCACCGGCAGGCGGCGGATCGTCACGTCGACGGCCTGATCGGGATTCCCGGGGATCAGTCCCGGAAGATCGACCTCACTGGCGACCGCGAGACCCGAGACGCGATACGAATACACCCTGACACCCCCCGGCGACCATGATCAGGGCATACGAAGGACCGGACGGTGGTTCAAGGCGTTAGCGGCGCGCCGCCAGCGCCGCGAGCTGGCGATAGGGGTCGGCGAGATGAGCCGCCGTTACGGCCATCACATGCTCCCCCGCGCTACGCCGCTTGTCCTCCGCGTCGGCTTGGAAGGCGAGCCCTGGGGACTTGGCGTCCCATCGACTCTGCGCGCGGGCCGCCGACAGCGCATCCGCGCCGGCATCGATCCCGAAATGGGGCAGGATGCGCCGTTCGACCGCCTCGGGCAGCTCGGCATAATCGACGAACAGGCCACCGCCGATATCGGCGTGATCGAGGCCGGCCTGCATCACTCGCGCGATCACGCGGGCGACATATTCCTCGGGGGACAAGCCGAGCGGATCGTCGATCGCGAAAACGGCATCGGGCACGACGCCAGGCACGGTTTGCGACCCGCGCATCCGCATTTGCGACGCCATCACTTCGACCGGGTCGCGAAACAGGAACAGCCAGGGCGAATCCGGATAGGCCGCGCGAAACAGGGGAAGCGCCAGGCTGTGCCAGCTATCGGTCTTGAGGACGAAACGGCGCCGATCTCCGAAGCGATCGCGACCGAGCGCCGCGGCCATCCCGCGCAGCAGCGCGACCCGCTGCTCGAACGGCGCTTCGGGATGAGTATGCGCCAATTGAACGACCGCGTCGAACGGTGCCGCTTCGGATACCGCTACCGTGCCCGGCATGGCCGCCAGCATGCGCGATACCAGGGTGGAGCCGCATCGCGACACATGGAAGATGATCGCGTCGGGCGTGGCCGCGGCGTCGGGCGGCGGAGCTTCGGCCAGCAGACCGAGAGGCGTGCAGACCTTCAGCAACGCGTTGATCGGGCGGCGCCGGGCCTTGCGCAGCGAATCTTCGAAAAACGAATCGCGGAGCGGCTCGTCGCCGAAATGGACCCAATCGATCGCGAGCTGCCCCGGCGACGGCACGAGGGCGGCGGGCAGCCAGTTGCGGCCGGGCCAAGCCGTCATCGTCACGTGTTGCCCCGTGAAGCGCTCGATTCCCAGCGGGTCGCGATCGCTGGCGGCGAGGACGGCATCCGGTGTTATGCTGATGCCGGCGGCGCTGGCGGCCTGAGCGGCTGCCGCCGCGAACGCCGGCGCGTCGAGTATGCACGCGAGCCGGTCGGCAAGCGCTTCGTCGGCGAACAGCATCGCACGCAGGCGAGCAAGGGCGTCGGGATCGGTCATCGGGTGCTTGGCAATCACGTGAGAGGAAGAATAGGGTCGACATCGGCCGCCAACGACATGCGGCCTTTGGGGAGCGGTAACCTGACGGAGTGGGCGCAACAACCGGCATTGACGTTGCCCGATCGCGCCAAGCTGCCGCTTGCGTTCGACGTGGCACGATTGCGGGCCGATCTGGCAATTGTCGAAGGGTTCGACTGGACCGATCATTTCGTCCGGCAGAATTACGACGGGCGCTGGGATGTCCTGCCGCTGCGCCACCAGGCCGGGGCGACGCATCCAATCATGCAAGCTTACGTCCCGCCCGACGCGACCGAGTTCGTCGATGCCCCCGTCCTGGCGGCGACACCTTATTTCCGCGAGGTGATGGCGGCGTTCCGTTGCCCACTCAAGGCGGTGCGGCTGATGCGGCTGACTCCGGGTTCGCGGATCAAGGAACATCAGGACCATGACCTCGCCGCCGATTGGGGGCAGGCACGGCTGCATATTCCGATCGTCACCAATCCCGGCGTCACCTTCCAACTCAACCGTGTGCCGGTGACGATGGCGCCGGGCGAGACATGGTATCTGCGGCTGTCCGACCCGCACGCGGTGACCAATGACGGCGACACCGATCGCGTCCATCTGGTGATCGATTGCGAGGCCGACGACTGGCTGATCGGACAGATCGCGGCGTGACGCGAGGCCCGTTCGACCGGCTGCGACTGATCCAGAAGCAGATCAACGAGCGGCCGCGGTTGCGCGAATGGCTGACGCGCTTGCGACACGGTGCGCGCGACGTCGACGTGATGCTGTTCAAGCGCAAGGTCCGGATCAACACGCTGCGCGAGAACGGCTATTACCGCGCCTCGCGGCTGGCGCATGCCAACAGCCTGCTGCGCGACGAGACGCTGGTGATGCAGCGAGTCAGCATGATGCTGGGCGACGGCGTCACCTTCGTCGATGTCGGCGCCAACATCGGTATCTTCTCCTCGGTCATTGCCGATGCGCAGCGGCTGTTCCGCGATTTCCGCGTGATCGCATTCGAAGCCGATCCGGCGACCTATGCACGGCTGCGGGTCAATGCCGAGCGTTTCGGCTTCGAGGCGGTCAATGTCGCGCTGGCGGCCCAGGCGGGCGAACTCGATTTCGCGACCGGCGCGGTGTCGGGCATCGCGACCCGCCGCGATCGCGCCGGGCGCGCGCATATCGCCGGGCGCGGCTTCACGGTCGCCGCGCGCCGGCTCGACAGTTTCGACCTGCCGGGCAGGCTGGTGATCAAGATCGACGTCGAGCAGATGGAATTGGACGTGCTCGAAGGCGCGCGTGGCTTGTTCGAACGCGAGCGCGTCTCGGCGGTCTATCTCGACGAATTCGACGACAAGGCCGCCGTGCTCGATTTCCTGGCAAGCTACGGGTTCGAGCTGCTGGCGCCGCAGCGCCTGACGCCGTTCGCCCCGGGCCGGCGCGCATTACTGGCGGTCAGGCGCACCCGCTGATCCGGATAAGGGCGAAAGCGCTTGTCTTGTGCATCGCGACATGAAAGGAGCCGCGGGATTTTGCGGGAGGAACGGCGCCGATGAACCCGATGAAGCTGGTTCATAAGTATATCAACATGCAGCCGCGGTTCCGCGAGACGCTGATGAAGACGATCTATGGCGACAAGGATGCCGACGTCCTGTTGTTCCAGCGGCCGATCCGGATCAACAGCCTGCTCGAGAACGGCTATTTCCGCGCCTCGCGCATCTCGTCGACCAACAGCCTGTTGCGCGACGAACTGGTGGTGTTTCATCGCATCAACCTGTTCCTGCGCGACAACATGACCTTCGTCGATTGCGGCGGCAATGTCGGGCTGTTCTCGTCATCGGTCGCCGACCTGCGCAAGCTCTACCCCAACTTCAAGGTGGTCGCGTTCGAGGCCAATCCCGACACCTACGAGCGGCTCAGCATCAATGCCGAACGCTACGGGTTCGAGGCGAAGAACGTCGCTCTGGGCGCGGCGCCGGGCGAAGTCGAGTTCGTGCTGGGCGCGGTATCGGGGATCGCGGCGACCGCCGACAAGGCGACCGTCGCGCATATCCCTGGGCGCGGGTTCAAGACCGAATTGAAGCGGCTCGACAGCTTCGAGTTCGAGGGCGATCTGTTCCTCAAGATCGACGTCGAGGGTCAGGAACTCGAAGTGCTCCGGGGGGCGAGCGGGCTGTTCGACGCGGGACGCGTGAAGGCAGCCTATGTCGACGGCTTCGGCAATGCGGCGGTGCCCGAATTCCTGCGCGCGCAGGGGATGGAACTGTACGACCCGATCACGCTCGATCCGTGGAAGCCGGCGGATTACACCTTGCTGGCGGTGAAGAGGGGCTGAGGCGGGCTGCTTCAGGGGAGGCGAGAAAGGCGCCGAACCTCAGACGCCGTGATACTGGCGGTACCACGACACGAAATTCGGCACGCCGACATCGATCGGGGTGGTTGGCGCGAATCCCAGGTCGCGCTCGATCGCGCTGATGTCGGCATAGGTGGCGGGAACGTCGCCGGGCTGCATCGGCTGATAATCGCGGATCGCCTTCACGCCGCAGGCGTCCTCGATCAACTCGATCATCTTGCCCAGCTCTTCGGAGCGATGGTTGCCGATATTGTAGATGGCGTGCGGGGTGCGGCTGCCCCCGGCTTTCTCCTCGCCGTCGTCCTTTGGCGCCGAATCGAGGCACGACAGGACGCCGCTGACGATGTCGTCGATATAGGTGAAGTCGCGGCGCATATCGCCGTTGTTGAACACCGGGATCGGGCGGCCCTCGAGGATCGCCTTGGTGAAGATCCACATCGCCATGTCGGGGCGACCCCATGGCCCATAGACGGTGAAGAACCGCAAGCCGGTCTGCGGCAGCCGGTAGAGGCTGGCATAGGTCTCGCTCATCAATTCGTCGGACTTCTTGGTCGCGGCGTAGAGTGAGAGCGGATGGTCGACGCGATCCTCGACGCGGAACGGCAGCGTGTCGTTGCCGCCATAGACCGACGAGGACGAGGCATAGACGAGATGCTCGACCTTGCGATGGCGCGCGATCTCCATGATGTTGAGATGTCCGACGAGGTTCGACTGGACATAGGCGCGCGGGTTGTCGATCGAATAGCGCACGCCGGCCTGCGCCCCCAGATGAACGATACGGTCGAAGTCCTTGCCGGCAAGCGCCGCCTCGAGCGCTTCATGCTCCGCGAAATCGACCTGAATGAAGTCGAAGCGATTGGTGTTGAGCCCGTCGATCAGCGCGATGCGGTCGCGCTTGAGCTCGACCGAATAGTAATCGTTGAGATTGTCGATTCCGACGACGATGTCGCCGCGCTCGAGCAGTCGCCGAATCACCCAACTGCCGATGAAGCCGGCCGCGCCGGTGACCAGAACCTTCACGATGTTACTACTCCCCAATCGCCACGCGGGCGGTCACTTCCAACGTCACCCCGGCCTTGTGCCGGGGTCCACGGTGCCGCCAGCTCAAACCATTGAGCCGCTAGCTTCACGCGTGCTTCCCGGTGGACCCCGGCACAAGGCCGGGGTGACGGATGGTCACAATGTCCAACGCGCCACACCCGTCAAACCGGGCATTCCATTCTTGATGTCCGCGAACAGCCCATCGGCCGCGACCAATCGGGAGAGCCCGCCGTCCATTTCGAGATAGGCCTGGTGCGGCACCGCCAGCACGACAAGGTCATAAGTCCGGGTCAGCGCGTCGCCGTCGAGGGTGATGCCATATTCGTGCGTCGCCTCGGCCGGGTCGGCCATCGGGTCGTGAACGGTGACGTCGTGGCCAAGGCCGGTGAGGCCCTCGACCAGTTCGGCGACCTTCGAATTGCGCAAGTCGGGGACGTTTTCCTTGAAGGTCAGGCCCAGCACCAAAGCCGATCCCTTCTTGCCGGCGCGGCGGTCGATCTGTCCGGCGATCCAGCCCGACATGCCGTCGTTGGTGCCGCGTCCTGCCAGGATTACGCGCGGGTCGTGCCCCAATTCCTCCGCGAGATGGCTGAGATAATAAGGATCGACGCCGATGCAGTGCCCACCGACCAGCCCGGGCTGGAAGGGCAGGAAATTCCACTTGGTCCTGGCCGCGGCCAGCACGTCCCAGATCGACAGGTCGATCGCGCCGAAGATTCGCGCGATCTCGTTCATGAAGGCGATGTTGATGTCGCGCTGCGCGTTCTCGATCGCCTTGGCGGCTTCGGCGGCCTTGATCGAGGCGGCACGAAACACCCCGGCCGAGGTGACCTTGCCGTAAATCTTTTCGAGCCGGTTGGTGGTCGCTTCGTCCTCGCCGGCGATCACCTTGACGATGCGGTCGACGGTATGCTCGCGATCGCCCGGATTGATCCGTTCGGGCGAATAGCCGAGCGTGAAGTCGCGGCCGCGCGTCAGGCCCGACACCTTCTCGATCTCGGGTCCGCAAATCCCCTCGGTGACGCCGGGATAGACGGTGCTTTCGTAGATGATCGTCGGGCGCTCGGCGGGGTCGATCATTTTGGCGACCATCCGCGTCGCGCCCATCACCGCGCCGAGGTCGGGACGTTTGTCGGCATCGATCGGAGTCGGAACGGTGACGATATAAGCGGTCGCGGGGGGGCAGGCGGCGGGATCGGAGGTATAAGCGAGGTTGGAGCCCGCCAGCGTCGCGGCGTCGATTTCCCCGGTGCGGTCGTGGCCGTCGCGCAACTCGGCGATGCGGCCCGCGTCGATATCGATCCCCCAGACCTCGAAATGGCGGGCCAGTGCGATGGCAAGGGGCAGGCCGACATAGCCCAGGCCGACGACGACAAGCTTCACACAGGCTCCTTCGCAACGCGGGTCGGATGGGCGCCGAAGCGCCGGTTTCCCCCGGACCATCGGCCCTTAGCGGCGAAGCCCGCGATGGCCAAGCTGGCTTGCGCCGCGCCGCTCCGCTAGCGGTAGGGCAATGATCAAGCCGTTAAGCGCCCTGCTCGCCGTAGCGCTGATCGCCGCCGCGCCGCCGCCGGTCGCCGACGACAAGCCGGACGATGTCGTGCGTGTCCTGCACGATCAGGACGTCGAGGTGGCGACGATCGGCTATCGTCTGGTGACCGCCAATGCGGCGCTGTGCCGGCAGCAGATTCGCGAAAGCGGGGTGATGGTCGGTACGCTGGCGCAATATGACGCACCGTATCGCACCTCGGCGGCGCGGGTGCTCGGCATGACGGCGGCACCGACCGTCGCTTTGGTCGTGCCCGGCTCGCCGGCCGATCGCGCCGGGATCAAGGCCGGTGACGTGCTGATCGCGGCCGGCGCGACGCGGTTCGCCGCGTTCCCGCCGAAATCCGCCCGCGCGTCCTTCGCGCCGGTCGCCGCTGCGATGGCGGCGCTCGATTCTGCCCTGGCCGGCGGCAACACCGATCTGACGCTGCAGCGCGGCGGGCAGCCGATCGTCATCGCCTTGGCGGGTGAGGTGGCGTGCCGCGCACGATTCGACGTCGCCGGTGACGACCTCAACGCCACCCAGACCAACAGCATCTGGATCAACGTCTCGCCGCGGCTGATCGATTTCGCCGCCAATTCCGACGGGCTGGCCGCGGTGATGGCGCACGAACTCGCCCATGACGTGCTCGGCCATCGCAAGGGGGAGGGCGGCACCCAGCGGACCAAGGAACTCCAGGCGGACCGCCTGATGCCGTGGTTGATGGTGCGCGCGGGATATGATCCAGCCGCGGCGCCGGCGCTGTGGCGGCGATTCAAGGCGATGCCGTTCGAGGGATTCCTCGCCGACGGCTCGCATCCCGGCTGGCGCGAGCGAATCGCCGTGGTGGACGCCGAACGCGCGCGGATCGCCGCCATCGCGTCCCGTGGCGGCACGATCGTCCCACCAGACGACCTGAAGCCGCGACAGATGTTGCGCTAGGTTAATAGACTTTGACTGCCCTACGGGTGTAACGCCGCGGTGCAATATCAGCGCCGCAGCGACTTGAAGGGGAATATGGTCACATGCTGATGAGCAGGGCCACGGCAGCGACGCGGCCAAGATCGAGCATTTTCGAATCGTTCCGCGTCGAGGCGTTCGCGGTGCTGGTGCTTGCCGTGCTGGTGCCCAGCATGCTGATCAGCCGCCCATTGATTCACGGCAACCCCAATGCAGGAACCTTGCTGGGGCCCGTCGACAACGTCCTCGTCGGCGCCGCGCTGGGCGCGATCGTGGGATTGTTCCTGCTGCGCCGCGTGACCGCTTTCCCCGGAAGCCGCGTGTTCAGCTACATCATCCCGACCTACGCGACGTCCTACGGCCTCGTGTTCGCGGCGTTCTTCTTCCTGCGCCTCGATTACAGCCGCGCCTATCTCGGCGTCTCGTTCGCGCTCGCGGCGATGACGTCCTACGCGATCCACTTCTACCTGATGCGGGCGGCGACCAAGCCCTTCTACATCGTGCCGTTCGGCAAGACCGCCGCCTTGACCGAGCTGCCCAACGTCGAATGGATCCCGATGACCGAGCCGGTGATCCCGCCGGGTGCCGATTCGGTGATCGTCGCCGACCTGCGCTACGATCATGACGACGATTGGGAGCGCATGCTCGCCGAGGCCGCGGTCAATGGTTACGCGGTCTATCACGTCAAGCAGATCCGCGAATCGCTGACCGGGCGGGTGTCGATCGAGCATCTGTCGGAAAACAGCTTCGGGTCGCTGCTCCCCAACCTCGCCTATCGCAAGATGAAGCGCGGTATCGACCTGTTGCTGACGCTAATCGTGCTGCCGGTGCTGATCGTGCCGATGATCCTGGTGGCGCTGCTGGTGAAGCTCGATTCGAAAGGCCCGGCGCTCTTCAAGCAGGAGCGGATGGGCTATCGCGGCCGGCCGTTCATGGTGTGGAAGTTCCGCACGATGCGCGAATGCACCCCGCAGGAAGCCGCACGCGACGGGTTCATCACCAATGACGGCGACGACCGCATCACCCGGCTCGGCCGTTTCCTGCGCCGCACGCGAATCGATGAGCTGCCGCAGATGTGGAACATCATCAAAGGCGAAATGAGCTGGATCGGTCCGCGCCCCGAAGCGGTCGCACTGTCGGATTGGTACGAGCAAGAAATCCCCTTCTATTCCTATCGTCACATCGTGCGGCCGGGGATCAGCGGCTGGGCGCAGGTCAACCAGGGGCATGTCGCCGACCTCGCTTCGGTCCATTACAAGCTCAATTACGACTTTTTCTACATCAAGCACTTCTCGGGCTGGCTCGACTTGCTGATCCTGCTGAAGACGGTCGGAACCGTCTTCAGCGGGTTTGGCGCGAAATAGCCGTCAAACCGACAGTTTCGGATCGCCGTCGATCACGCGCTGGACGAGCTTGGGCCGCTGGCCCGCGGCCCAGCGCTCGGCGCGATGCGACACGCGATAGCGCAAGGGGCCGCCGTCCGGTGTCGTCGCGCGCGCGATCGGACGGACGATGCAGACGAATTCGGTGTCGATCGCGTCGGGGCCGGCGCTGACCACGGCATAGCCATGGCCGGCCATGTCGACGAATTCCAGGTGGGGGGCGACATCGGGATTGGTCAGCGCGCGCGCCTTGTCGATGTCGCCGCTCGCCGCATATTCGAGCGCGCTGCGCACCCCGCGCTTGATCGTCAGGTTGATCGTGTGCTCGGGCGGCGCGCCGGCCGGTTTGCGCACAAATAACGGCAGTACGGCCGAATCCTTGAAATATTCGGCCGCCTCGCCAAGGCCGGGCGCGGAGATCGAGCCGGTGATGAAGCTGATCCCCACGGGATCGAACCCGGCGGGCGGCAAGGCGGGCGCGGCATAGCCGGCCCAGAAGCTGTGGCGGTCGCCCGATACGACGACGAAGCCCGGCACCTTGTTGTCACGAACGGTGTCGTAGATTTCGGCGCGCTCGGCGAACGCCCCGCTGAAATCGCCGCCGCCAAAGGTCCCGAAGCCCTGGCCCGGCCAGGGAGCCTTGATCAAACCGGCAGGCAGGTTCTGCGCGTCGGTGCGCATGTCGAGCGTGCCGTTGGTCGCGCCCCAGATCTTCCAGGTCGCGGTCGACCGCGTCAGCCGATCCTTGAGCCACGCCTTCTGCCTGCCGCCGAGCACGGTGTAGGCGGGGTCGTCCTTGCGGAAATTGGGGATGGTCTTGTCGCCGATCGCGATCGTCGCGGGGGGCTTGCCGCCGTTATATTCCTTGCCGCCGTCGACGATCTCCAGCCATTCTTGCGGGAGAACCGGATAGTCTCCCGAATCGAGTGCCGTCGCCTCGGGCCGGTCGGTCGGGTCCGCCGCCTTGTAGCTGTGGAAATCGGTCAGGATCAGCTCGACGTGTCGACCGTAGCGTAGCGCGCGATAGGCGGTCATGCTGCCGACCGCGATGCGATTGTTGGGCTCGGTGCCGAAACCCCGATCGTCGAACGTCTCGATCGGCGCCTTGGCCACCGCCGGCGGATCGAATCGGTCGAGTCCGGCACCCGATGCCTTGCGGACGCGCGACGGAATATATTCCCACCATGCCTGATTGGCGGCGACGCGCAGCGGCTGCGCCGGCTCGACCTTGCCGCCGTATTTGATGAAGCTCTGCCAGCCCTGCCACGAGAATTCGTGATTGTCGCCGATACACACGAACGGGAAATGCGCCCGCGCGTCCTGGATGTCGGGGTCGTCGATATGAGCGCGGTAGACGTGGCGATAACCGGCCAGGTTGGTCGGCACATGGAAATTGCTCACCTTGCGCGCGTCGGGGATGTGGCCGAGATCATAGACGGTGCGCGAGTAACGATGCGGCACTTCTTCCGGATACTCGACAACTTCGTAAATGAAGTCGCCGAGATGGAGCACGAAGCCGAGCTTGCCGTCGGCGGGTGCGCGCTCGTCTTCCCAGATCATGCGGCGATAGGCGTTCTGCGCGCCTTCGTTGACGCTGTTGCACGACACGAAGGCGAAGCGGACCGGCCGCGGATCGGCGGGGTCCGGCGCGGTGATGGTGCGGCCTAGGCGACTGCCCTGTCCCGTGTCGTCGGTGAAGCGATACCAATAGACGGTCGCAGGCTTGAGGCCGCCGACCAGCGCCCGGCAGGTCCAGTCCGCCTCGGCGAGGATCGGCGCGCGAGCGGTGGCAATGACGCGGCGGAAGGCCTGATCGAGCGCCACCTCGACCGTGAGATCGGCGCGCAATCCCTCCGCGAACGGGCGCCGGGTCCACAGAATGACGCTGCGATGATCGGGATCGCCAGAGGCCACGCCTTGCGGGAAGAGGTCGCGATTCTCCTGCCAACCGACCCGGGAAGCGGCGGCGCGCGTCGCCCACAGGCCGGTGGCGCCGAGCGCCGCGGCCGATGCGAGGAATTCGCGTCGGTCCAGAATCGTCCGTTTCGTCATGCTGCCGCTCCCCCCGTCCAACGTGAATCGAGGCTCGAATGGACGTCATTCGTTCCGCGGCCGGCGCGTCGTCGCAATGGGGCCGGCCCGGTCGTCACCGTCTCGATTCCCCAGCGGACGGAGCAGAGGGTGTGTGGTGCGACCATAACACCAGCCTGAACCCGAAAAACGAATCAGGCAAGGGCGGTGGAAACGCCGCCCGGCTTCAGGCCGACCAGAGGCCCCTTGTGTCGTAGATCGCCTTGCCGGCGCGCCGCTGCGGCGCGACGCCGCGGAACTCATGATGGTCGACCAGCACGACCAGCACGCCGCATTCGTCGAGTGCCTGGTCGAGCGTCGTCTTGACCGCGCCGGTGCCGTCGAACGCCGGGGGCAGGGCATCGACATGCGGCTCGACCACGCGGACGCGGTGGCCATATTCCTTCGCCAGCTCGATCGCGATCTCGAGCGCCGGACTTTCGCGCAAATCGTCGATGTTCGCCTTGAACGACAGGCCGAGGCACGCGATCGCGGCATCGGGATGCGCGTCGGCCAGCGCCGAGGCGCGCGCGACGACATAATGCGCCTTGCCGTCGTTGACTTCGCGCGCGGTGCGGATCAGCCGGGCGTTCTCCGGGTCGCTGTCGACGATGAACCACGGGTCGACCGCGATGCAATGGCCGCCGACGCCGGGGCCCGGCTGGAGGATCTTGACGCGCGGATGGCGATTGGCGAGCCGGATGACTTCCCAAACGTCGAGCCCGAGCGTCTCGCAGACGATTGACAATTCGTTGGCGAAGGCGATGTTGACGTCGCGGAACGAATTCTCGACCAGCTTGCACATTTCCGCCGTGCGCGCGGTCGTTGCGATGCACTCGCCGGCGACGAATCCTTTGTAGAAGGCGACGGCGCGCTCGGCGCAGGCCGGGCTCAGCCCGCCGATCGACCGGTCGTTGCTGACCAGCTCCTCGAGAATCTTGCCCGGCAACACGCGCTCCGGGCAATAAGCGACACAGACGTCCGACGACGCGTCGTCGCCGTCGGGGAAGGTCAGGTCGGGCCGAGCTTCCTTGAGCGCGTCGCGGACCGCCTCCGTCGTGCCCACCGGGCAGGTCGATTCGACGATCACCAGGCTGCCCTTGCGCACCGCCGGGGCGATCGAGCGCGTGGCGGCGAGCACGTATTTGATGTCCGGCGCGTGATCATCGGTGAACGGCGTCGGCACGGCGATGACGAACACGTCGGCCGGCTCGGGTGCCAGCGCTGCGCGCAGCGACCCGGCGTCGACCATGTCGTGGACCAGCGATTCGAGATTGGCTTCCTCGATATGGATGCGGCCGGCGTTGATCGTCTCGACGACCCGCGGGCTGATGTCGATGCCGAGCACCGACGCGCCGCTGCGGGCGATCACCGCGGCGGTAGGCAGGCCGATATAGCCGAGCCCAACGACGCAGACCTTGGTCCCCTCGCTGCTCATGTCAGGCGATCGAATCGAGGACGATGCGGGCGATTCGCTCGCTGCTTCTGCCGTCCCCGAACGGGTTATGGGCGCGGGCCATTGCTTCATAGGCCGCGTTATCGTCGAGCAGTCGTGAAGCTTCGGTAACGATGACCTCCTCGGCATTGCCGACCAGTTTGGCGGTGCCCGCGACGACACCCTCGGGGCGCTCGGTCGTCTCCCGCATCACCAGCACGGGCTTGGCGAGCGCCGGCGCCTCTTCCTGCACGCCGCCACTGTCGGTCATCACGAAATGGCTGAGCGACAGCAAGCGGACGAAATTGGGATAATCGAGCGGGTCGATCATCGCGACATTGTCGATCCCGCCCAGCACCTCGGCCATCGGCGCGCGGACATTGGGATTCGGGTGGACCGGAAAGACCACCGCGACATCGGGCCGTTGCGCGATTCGGCGGACCGCGCGGGCGACCGATACCAGGCCGTCGCCGAAATTTTCCCGGCGGTGTGTCGTTACGGCCACTATGCGCTTGCCGGCGAAGCGCTCGGCAATCGGAGCTATCGTCGCGGCCAGCCCGGCGTCGGCATCCACGCGGGCGCGCGTCTCGATCAGCGCGTCGATGACCGTGTTGCCGGTCACATGAATGCGCTCGGCGGGGACCTTCTCGGCCAGCAGCGCGTCGCGCGCGGTATCGGTCGGGGCGAAATGGAGATCGGCGATGGCGCCGACCACCTTGCGGTTCACCTCTTCGGGCCAGGGATGATAGATGTTGCCGCTGCGCAGACCCGCCTCGACATGCCCAACCGGTATCTTGCGATAATAGGCCGTGAGCGCGCCGACCATGGCGGTGGCGGTGTCGCCCTGGACGATGACGCGATCCGGCCGATCGGCGTCCATCACCTTGCCGAGCTCGGTCAGCAAGCGCGCGGTCAGCGTGTCGAGCGACTGGTTCGGCAGCATCAAGTCGAGATCGTGCTCTGGCGTTATTCTTGCGATTTCAAGAACTTGGTCGAGCATTTCGCGATGCTGGCCGGTGACGCAGACGCGCACGTCGGCGTCGCTGCGGCGGAGCGCATGGACCAATGGGAACAGCTTGATCGCCTCGGGCCGCGTCCCGAAGACCACGAGGATACGGGGACGAGCGTCGGACGGCATGCGAGCCCTTTCCCGGATTGGACGCCGCGAGACAAGCCCCATTCGTCATGTCGGAGATCAAGCGCGCGGCGGAAATCGCGACATCGCCCAAGGACGTCGGATCGTCGCGAATGCGCCAACATCCTTGACCAATCGTCATCAGAATTTAACCTAGGCGATCCAATGGCGATGCGCGGATGCAACGGTTCGGAAAAAATGCTTGCGCGATGCAACAAACCGAACCTTATGGCGTTTGCGAGGTTGTTGGCGTTGGGGCCGAACAGGGGCGGGGACGATCCCGGAACGATCGGCACTATGGTTGACAGTCGGCGCGATTGTGTGGCAAGCGCGTCGAGAAATTGGAACAGATAACCAAGGGAGTTTGCTAATGGTGCTGTTAAAGTCCGCTGTTGCGGCGCTCGCGTCGGTGGCGCTCGCAGCGACCCCGGCGATGGCCCAGTCGGTGCCCGCCAAGGGTACGGTGATGGGCAAGGTCAGCACCGTGCGCGCTGGCGCCGATGCCAAGGACGGCAACCACCTGCGTGGTGGCAGCGGCGGCATCGTCGCGGTCCTGGCCGTGATCGCCATCATTGGTGGCATCATCGCCGCCACCTCGGGTAGCTCGAAGCCGAAGAGCCCGTGATCGGGTTCTAACCAAATATTGCGGGGCGCGAAGTTTCCGGACTTCGCGCCCTTCTTATTTGTACCGATTCCCGGACGACGATCGCGTCGGGCCGGGCTTCTTGTTTCTGGGACGAGCGGCGAATCGCGTCGGGCGTGCAGCGTGGCATCCGACTCGCGTCGGACATTCGTCGTCGCTTTTCGATCCGCGGCCGTTCCACCCGCTTCCAAATCGCTCTAGAGCGGTTCACGGTCCGATTGTATCGGACCAACCGCTGTAGTTTTTTGGTTTGGCGCGATTTCCTGGCCAGCGGGTGATTCCAGCCGCTTCGAAATCGCTCTAGGGCCGATATCCAGCGCGCCGGGAGCGGCGATTGCCCAAAGGAGCGACATGGCCGACGGATCCGAAACCGCCATCAGCTGGCACGATTCGATCGCACCCGCATTTCGCGACGGTTATGTCCGCTCGCCCGGGTTCCGCGACCGCTTGCGCGCCTGGGGCACGTTGATCGAGCGCTATGCCCAGCCCGGCGACCGGGTGATCGATGCCGGATGCGGCGCGGGGACATTGTCGTTCGAAGCGGCCAAGATCGCCTCGCACGTCGACGGGATCGACGGTGCCGAGCGGATGATCGAGCTGGCGCGCGCGACCGCCACCGATCGCGACGTCGGCAATGTTTCGTTCGACGTCGCCTTGTTCGAGACGCTGTCAGAGCGGGCGGGGCAATACGACCTCGCTTTGTGTTCCAGCGTGCTCGAATATCTACCGGATCTCGAGGTCGAGATCGCGCGCCTGACCGCCTTGCTCCGCCCGGGCGGGCGCCTGATCCTGTCGCTGCCCAATGGACGGTCGCGCTATCGCCGTTTCGAAGCACTCGCGTGGCGGCTGACCGGCCGGCCGCGTTATTATCGGCACGTCCGCCACGTGCCGTCCTCGACCGAAGTGCGTGAAATCCTGAAACGGCTGGGCTTCGTCGTGCTCGAGACGATCTATTATGCCGATCCGCCGTTGCCGCGCTTCGTCAATCGGCTGGCCGGAGGGCCGCGCTATCGCAAGACCATGTTTGCCATGGTGGCTTCGCGCGGCTGACGCCGACCCCGACCTTATCGCAACTTGGCGATGTCGAGCCCGTCGACATAGAGCGCCAGCGTGTCGAACGTCGTGTCGCGCGCGATTCCCGACAATGCGAGTTGCTGCTGGTCGCAATTGGCCGGGACGTCGAACTCGACCGCATAACGGCCGAGCTGGCCGGGCAAGGGATTGACCGGAACGGTCCCCAGCACGCCGGTAGCACCTTTGGTCATGCAGACGATCGACCAGTGGAACGTGCCCGCCTCGATCGCATCGTCGGCAAAGGCGCGTCCGCTGAAACGATAATGGCCGGGCGGTAGTACCAGCTCCTGATTGGCGAAGATCGTCTCGCGCTCGCCGGAATAGGAAACGAAGAGCGCGCTGCCCATGCCGGCGGGGCCGGTGCCGCGCTCGGCATAGACGCCGTCGGCGGGATAGAGCCGCCAACCGAACGGAGGGGATGCGTCGAGCCCCGCGAAATCGCCCTCGCGCAGCAATCCCTTGCCGGCGGCTTCGGCGCCCGGCGGCAGCAATGCGACCCATTGCGCGAACAATTGCGCGGGCGACAGGCGATCCGCGCTCTTGATGAAATAGGGGTCGAGTTCGTCCTTGCTCGCGGCGGACCCGATCGCCTTCAGTCGGGTCAGCAAGGCATAGGTTGCATCGGGATAGGGATTGTCGCTGCCCAACCGGGTCAGGAAGGTGCTGCGCCAATAGGGCCGCGTCGCCAGCGTTCGCGCCAGCGGGTCGATGATCCGCGGATCGCGACTGAGCGCGATCAGCGCGGGAATGATCACGGGCCAGTTCTGATCGTCCTGGCGCAGCAGGATGTCGGCTTCGGTCACCGCGGGGGCGACCGCGTTGGTGCGGAAACGATAGTCGAGCAGCCAGGCGTGAGTCAGATAGTCGCGCAACGACAGGCGGGCGGCGAGACCGAGCAGGTTCGCCGCACCCTTCTCGTCATCATTCGAGGCGGTGATGATGCCGATGTTGCGCAGCGCCACCACCTCATAAGGCGAATGTTCAAGGATCCCCTTGCTGTCGGCGGCGAGCTTCGCGGCCGGCGCGCCCAGTTCAACCGTCTTCAACCGCTCGTTGGCGTCGACGCTCAGCGCGTTGGTGTTGGTCGGATCGATCTCGACCGCGATATGGGCCGTCGCCGGGGTGGCCAGCATGAACGCCAGCCCCGACCGCAAGGTGAAGAAACTGCCGACGACCGCAACCGCGAGCACGGCGACCCGAACGGCCACCGTGCCGCGACGCAGGGCTATCACCGCCATGACGCGTCCGCCTTCGGGCTCAGCCCGTCACGCGCTTCATGAAGCCGATGCGCTTGTCGCCGTAATCGTAATTGTAGCCGTAATCATAGCCGATCTTCTTGGCGTCGAACTTGGTCAGCACCGCCCCCAGGATGTTGGCATGGACGTCGGCCAGGCGGCGCAGCGACACGCGGGCGGTGCGGGTGTGCGTGTTGCGCGCGGCGATCACGAACATCGTCGCTTCGGCGTAGCTGGCGATCAGCGGCGCGTCGGCGAGGCCAAGCACCGGCGGACCGTCGACCACGATATGCTCATAGCCCTCGTTGAGCAGGCGCTCGAAGGTTTGCGAGAGATTGGGGCCGGCGAGCAATTCGGCGGGATTGGGCGGGATCGGCCCCGAGCTCATGATCGACAGGCGGTCGACCGGACCCTTGCGGATATAGGTGTCGAGGTCGGTCGCGCCGGCGAGAATGTTGGTCAGCCCGCCCGAATTGGCGAAGCCCATCATCTTGTGCACCGACGGGTTGCGCAGGTCGGCGTCGATCAGGATCGTCTTCTTGCCGAGCGAGGCGAAGTTGCGCGCCACCGCCATTGCGGTCGTCGACTTGCCTTCGGACGGTCGCGAGCTGGTCACGAACAGGACGCGCGGCGCGCCCTTGCTGGTGGTGAGCCTGAGCGCCGTCTGGAGCGACAGATAGGCTTCGGCCAGCGGTGTCTTGCTGTCCTCCAGCAGGTCGATCGAGACATCCGAATCGGGCACGCGCGGGACGCTGCCGAGCAGCGGCACGCCGAGCTTCCGCTCGAGATCGTGCGGCGCGATGATCGATTCGTCGAGCTGTTCGAGGATGAACGCCACCGCGCCGCCGATCAGCGTGCCGAGCAGCAGGCCGAGCAGGATGTTCATCGACGTGCGCGGCGTGACCGGCCCGCCCGAGGGAAGCGCGGTGTCGACCACCGACACGTTGTTGGTGCCGACGCCGCCGGCGATGCCGATCTCCTTGTAGCGCTGGAGCAACGCATCATAGAGCGCGCGGTTGGTGTCGGCGTCGCGCTGCAGCGTGTTGTACTGAACGCTGCGGCTGCGCAGGTCGATCACGCCGTTCTTGAGCTTGTCGACCTGAGCCTGGAGCTCGGACTGGCGCTGCGCCGCCGCCTGGTAGGCGGCACGAAGCGAATCGAGCACCACCGATCCCTGCTTGCCGAGCTGTTTGTCGATTTCCGCGATCTGCTGGCGAAGCGCGACCATCTGCGGATAGTCAGAGCGGAATTGTGCCGACAGCCGCTGGTAATCCGCCTGCAGCTGAGCGCGCTGGCTGCGCAGCGAAACGGTCGTGCTGTCCTGCAGGCTCTCGGGCGAATTCAGTCCACCGCTGTGCTGCGCCTGCTGATAACGCGCCTCTGCCTGGGCGCGGTCGATCTTGGCGGCGTTGAGCGCGTCGTTGAGCGCGCGCAGATCGGTCGATTCGACCGAGGCGCCGTTCGACGGATCCTGGTCCTTGCCCGCGGTGCCGTTCTCGTAATTGATGATCCGCTGCTGGCTCGCATAGGCTACCAGCGCGCGTTCCGACGCTTCGAGTTTCTGGCGCGTGGTCTCGATCTGCTGCTGCAGGAACTGGCGCGCATAGGCGGTGGCCTGGAAGCGGCGGTTGAGATTGGACGCGATGAAGTTCTTGGCGACCGCGTTGACGACCGAGGCCGACAGATTGGGATCCGGGCTGTCGAAGCTGACCTGGACCAGGCTCGATCCGCGGATCGGCTCGATCGTCAGGTGCGCCATGACCAGCCGAGCGGCGGTCAGCTCGCGCCGCTGACGGTCGCCCGACAGCGCGTTCGCCGGCGCCTTGCGGCCGGTATAGCCGTAGAGGAAATTGGGGTTGTCGGCGAGGCGCAGGCTGGCGGCGGTCTGCTCGGCCAACGCCCGGCTGCGCAGCAGCCCGTATTGGGTCTGGTAGAATTCCATTCCCGCGACGTTGGTTTTCGGCTGCGTGTCGCCGTCGTTGACGACCCGCGTCGCCTCGCGGGCGATCTCGATCGACCCGGTCGACCGATACAGCTTCACGGTCGTCGCGTTGATGAATACCGCCGCGAGCACACCCGCGGCGATGATCGCCAGCACGATCCACCGCTGGCGAACCAGTACTTGAAGATACTGGGTGAGCGGGCTTTCCGTCTCCTGCTGTTGCAGGAAATGCTCGAGCGCCAGCCGCGAATCCGCGGCGCCTTCGGCTGCGGGGGCGCCGAGATCGAGCGGGAGGGTATTGGTTGCCAAGAGGGAAGCCTTACTTTCTAGCGATCTGATAGAAGATGCCGATGACCGGCGCTACCGAGATGATGTCCTTGAAGAGCTGACGCGCCGAATTGTTGCCGATCACGATCACGTCATTGCCGTAAATCTCGGGATCGGGCGTCCGTGCGCCGCGGATATCCTTGATGTTGAAGCGGGCGACCATCTTCTGGCCGTTGATCGTACGGAACACGACCGCTTCGCTCAGGCGAGCATAATCGGACGGGCCGCCGGCGGCGGCAACCATGCGGATCAATGTGGTGCGGCCGACGACCGGATACTGGCCGGGGCGCACGACGCTGCCTTCGACCGTGACCGACGCGCTGACTGCTTCGGTGACGGTGACCGACACCTGGGGATTGCGCACATAGCGCTGGTTGAGCGCGGCGGCGATCTTGGTCGACAGTGAATTGGGAGTCTCGCCGATCGCCGACACCTGACCGATCAACGGCATGGTGAGGTTACCCGAGCCATCGACCTGACCGTTGGTGGTGAGATCCGGAACGCCGAAGACGGTCACGGTCAGCTTGTCGAGCGGCCCGATGCGATAGTCGGCCTGGTCGCGCGTCATATCCCGCACCGACGGTACGGGAAGCTGCGCCTCGGGGGTGGCGGCGGCAGCGCTCTCGGGTTTGTAATTGGGGCCCGAGCAGGCGCTCAGGCCAGCCGCGAGGGCGCACGCTACGATAAGCTTACGAGTAATGATCGCCTCCCTGCGCCGCGAGTCCGCGGTCGATTGCACTGACGGGTACCACATCCTGATTTTGCCCATATACCCCAAAACCGTCTTCGCCCAAATCGCGGTCGGACCGGCGTCGCCGGCTCGACTGGCCATCCTGCGGCGCCGTCAGGAACGCCGCCAGGAAGCCGAACACGCAGGCGATGGTGCCGGTCCGCATCGGATAGTCGCCCATGCCGTGCGCCGCGATCATCGCCAGGAACAATGCCGCGGTCGCCTGCTGCCGGCGCATTCGCGAAGATTCGTCGCCCTTGTACCAGATCCGCACCACGCGGATCGCAAACCAGATCAGGAACGCCAGGATCAGCAGCAGGCCGATCAGTCCGCCCTCGATCGCGACCTGCAGATAATCCTGATGCGCCTGGTTCCAGTAGCCGAAGCTCAGCGCGCTGGCGTGTTCATAGGATTTGAACACCGGCTCGAAGGTGCCGAGACCCGATCCGAACGGGAAGAAATCGTGCGCGACATGGATGAATTGCGGGATCAGGCCGATCCGCTCCTGCGTGCCGTCCTCGATCCGGAAGCGATCCGACAGCACGCGGCCGCTGAGCACCAGCCCCAGTCCCGCGGCCAGCGCCAGCGTCACCACCGTCGCACCGCCCAGGACGTAGCGACGCCGCAATCCGATACGCTCCAGCGGCAGCATGGCGAGGCCGCCGAGCAGGGCGACGACCGAGAAGATCGCCCCCGCGCGCGAACTGGTCCCGGCGATGCCGAACAGCAGCACGCAGATCGCGAGGCCGCAGACGACCGCGGCCGGCGCGATGATCCGCCCGGTCACCGTCATCGAATCGGCCAGCCAGGCAAGCGCGATGACGATCGCGCCGGCCAGAAAAAGGCCGAGATGGTTGGCGTTGGAAAAGAAACCGACGCTCGAATCGGCATTGGTGACCGAATAGAAATAGAGCGGGCTGTCAGCGCCCAGGCTGAGCTGGATCAGGCCGAGCACCGCGCTGATCAGCGCGAAGGCGAGCATCGCACGCAGCACGATCGCACGGCCGGGAAAATCGAGATGCGCGCCGAGCAGCCAGGCGGCGAACGGCACGAACAGGGCGAGCAGGAAGTCGAGCGTGCGGCTAGGCGACAGGCTGATCGGCAACCACGGCTTGTCGCCGAGCGCCGTATAGACCTGTTGTGCGAGACCACGGCCGGGAAGCGCGGTCCACACCGACCAGGGTAACGGGATGAGCTGCACCAGCGGCAAGGCGAACAACGCCGCCCAGAAGATCAGCGCGCCGCGCTCGACCCGGATCGACGAGCGGTTGCGCGGCCAGAACAGATAGACGATCGCCACCAGCGCGGCGAGCCGGGGCAGGATCGTCGTCCCGACCTCATAACGCGACGCGCCGCCGAACAGCACCGCTACGGTCAGCAGCGCGAGCGCCGCGTAAAGCGTCTGCGGCCTGTTGGTACTGAACGGATTGGGCAAACGTCCTCCGGCTCGGTCGTCTTGTCGTTGCGCGGGCCAGGCCCGCGAAGCAGAGGCCCTAGCGGCTGGCGTCGCCGCTGCCAAGCTTGGTGCGGCGCAACAACCGGGGCTTGCTTTTGACCGCACGACGGTTACCCGGGCGGGGCCATTCGTCATTGGCGGCGTCAGCGTGAAAGAGGGGTCAGGAGTTGAGCGGCAAGAAAGCGGTCATCACCGGGATCACTGGCCAGGACGGCGCCTATCTGGCGGAGCTGCTGCTCGCCAAGGGGTATGAAGTGCATGGCCTGCGTCGCCGTGCCTCGTCGTTCAACACCAGCCGGATCGACCATCTCTACGACGATCCGCACGTCGAGGGCGTGCGGCTGTTCCTGCATTATTCGGACATGACCGACGCGACCAATATCAGCCGTGTCATCGCCGAGATCGAGCCTGACGAAGTCTACAATCTCGCCGCGCAGAGCCATGTCGCGGTCAGCTTCGAGACGCCCGAATACACCGCCAATGCCGACGGCGTCGGCGTCGCGCGCGTGCTCGAGGCGATTCGCGTCGCCGGGCTGGTCGACAAGACGCGCTTCTATCAGGCGTCGACCTCCGAATTGTTCGGCAAGGTGCGCGAAGTGCCGCAGACCGAGAACACGCCTTTCTATCCGCGCAGTCCTTATGCGGTGGCCAAGCTCTACGGCTATTGGATCACGGTCAATTATCGCGAGGCGTACGGCATGCACGCCTCCAACGGCATCCTGTTCAACCATGAGAGCCCGCTGCGCGGCGAGACCTTCGTCACGCGCAAGATCACCCGCGCGGTGGCGGCGATCCGCCATGGACATCAGGACACGCTCTATCTCGGCAATCTCGACGCGCAGCGTGATTGGGGCCACGCCCGCGATTATGTCGAGGGGATGTGGCGCATCCTGCAACAGCCCGAGGGCGACGATTACGTGCTCGCGACCGGCGAGACGCATAGCGTGCGCAGCTTCGTCGAGCGCGCTTTCGCGGTCGCCGGCATGACCGTCGCCTGGGAAGGCGAGGGCGTCGAGGAGATCGGCCGTTGCACCGACACCGGGCGCGTGCTGGTTCGGATCGATCCCCGCTATTTCCGCCCGACCGAGGTCGATCTGCTGATCGGGGACGCCTCCAAGGCGAAGCGCGTGCTCGGTTGGTCGCCGACCACGACGATCGACGCATTGATCACGGAGATGGTCGAGGCCGACCTGCGTCAGGCGGCGGGGCAGAGCAACCGGGGCAGCGCCTGATGGCGACCGCGCCGCGCGGGCGGCGGGTGCTGATGCTCCTGACCGACGCCTGGGGCGGGCATGGCGGCATCGCGCTCTACAATCGCGATGTGATCGAGGCGATGTGCCTCGACCCGACGATCGCGCAGGTGGTGGCGCTGCCGCGCGTCGCGAAATTGCCATTGACCGCCGATTTGCCGGCCAAGCTGGATTTCGACCTTTCGGCCCTCGGCGGGTTCGGCGCCTATGTCCGCGCGGTGATGCGCGCGATGCGACGCGGGCGCTATGACCTGGTCTATTGCGCGCACCTCAACCTGCTGCCGCTGGCGCGCGTCGTGGCGACGTTGCTGGGCAAGCCGCTGGTCCTCGCGATCTACGGCATCGACGCCTGGGAGCCGAGCAAGCGCGGCTGGTCGCGGCGGTTGGCGCGCTCGGCCGATCACGTCATGTCGATCAGCCAGGTCACGCTCGACCGCTTCCGCTCCTGGGCGCCTTATGCCGACGCCGCAACCACCTTGATGCCCAACGCGATCCATCTCGACGAGTTCGCGGTCGGCCCCAAAGATGCCGGGCTCGAGGCGCGCTACCGCCTCCAGGGACGCAAGGTGCTGATGACCTTCGGCCGGCTGGCCGGAAGCGAGCGCTACAAGGGATTCGACGCGGTGCTCGACGCGCTTCCCGCGATCGTCGCACGGCGCCCGGACGTCAGCTACGTCATCGCCGGCGACGGCAGCGATCGCGGCCGGCTAGAGGACAAGGTGCGCGACATGGGCCTTGCCGACCATGTCGTCTTCACCGGAATGGTGCCCGAGGAAGAGAAGGCCGAGCATTACCGGCTCGCCGACGTTTATGTCATGCCGAGCCGCGGCGAAGGGTTCGGCTTCGTCCTGCTCGAGGCGATGGCGTGCGGCATCCCGTCGATCGGCAGCACCCGCGACGGCACGCGCGAGGCGATGCGCGAAGGATTGCTCGGTCCGATCGTCGATCCGCTCGACGAACGGGCGGTGGTCGACGCGGTGATCGCCAGCCTGGACCGCCCCCGCGCCGTTCCCGAGGGGCTCGACTATTTCGCCTTTCCGGCCTTCGCCCAGCGGCTCGCGGCGATGACCGGTGCGCTGATGGCGCGAGCATGACGGCCCGGTCGGCGCTGATCTGGGGCGTCGGCGGGCAGGACGGCGCCTATCTCGCGCGCTTGCTGCTCGACAAGGGCTATCGCGTCCACGGCACTAGCCG
>NZ_JBQCCN010000032.1:0-3987 GCF_051962185.1 Sphingomonas sp. | reverse complement strand
GGGAAGGTCGCCTTGGCCATGTTGAAGCAGCCGCCCAGGTTTGTGTCCATGACCTCCTTCCACATCTGGTAGGTCATCTTGAGGATCGTGCCGTCGCGGGTGATGCCGGCATTGTTGACCACCACGTCGACCGGGCCGAGCTCCTGCTCGACCTGCTTCACGCCGTCCTGGCAGGCGTCGTAATCGGCGACGTCCCATTTGTACGCCTTGATCCCGGTCCGCTCGGAGAATTCGCGGGCGCGCTCGTCATTGCCGGCATAGTTCGCGGCGACGGTCATCCCCAGATCCTTCAGCGCCAGGCTGATCGCCTCGCCGATCCCGCGCGTTCCGCCGGTTACGATCGCTACGCGTGCCATTCGCTTCTCTCCTTTTGGCCCGTGATTCGGGCGGTGTCGTTCGGCGGGGAGGCTATTGGGCGCCGACCCACCCGGCAAGTTCCCGCGACAGGATGGCGCGGAGCATGGTGATTCCCGGCTCGCTATCGTTGAGACATGACAAATAAGCGAAGCGCTCGCCGCCCGCGGTCAGGAACGTCTCGCGACCGCGGATCGCCAATTCCTCCAGCGTCTCCAGACAATCGGCGGAAAAGCCGGGGGCGACGATCGCGACCCGCTTGGTTCCCTGTCCGGGCAGCGTGGCGAGCGTCGTGTCGGTCGCCGGCTCGAGCCATTTGGCGCGGCCGAAGCGCGACTGGAACGTCACGAGAAGGTCGCGGCCCAGCGCCTCACCGAGCAGCCGCGCGGTCTTCCGGCAATGGCAATGATAGGGGTCGCCCAATTCCAGCGTGCGCGCCGGCATGCCGTGGAAGCTGGCGATCAGCGCTTGCGGCTCGAAATCGAGCGCGGCGAGCGAGGCGCGGACCGAGGCCGCCAACGCGTCGATATAGAGCGGGTCGTCATGATAGGGCGGCAAGGTGCGGATCGCCGGTTGCCAGCGCATGCCGGCCAGCGCGTCGAATGCCTTGTCGTTGGCGGTCGCGGTCGTCGCCGCGCAATATTGCGGATAGAGCGGCGCGATCAGGATGCGCTCGCATCCCGCCGCCTTCATCGCCGCCAGCCGCTCGCCGATCGCCGGGTTGCCGTAGCGCATCGCCCAGTCGACCGTGACGCCCGGCCACGAGCCTTTAAGCGCTTCGGCTTGTGCCTGGGTGAATGCCGCAAGCGGCGAGCCTTGATCGGTCCAGACCTGGCCGTAAGCATGCGCCGACTTCTTGGGCCGCGTGTTGAGGATGATCCCGCGCAGGATCGGCTGCCAGGCGATCGACGGGATTTCGACGACGCGGCGGTCCGAGAGGAATTCGGCGAGGTAGCGCTTCACCGCGCGCGGGTTGGCTTCGTCGGGCGTGCCGAGATTGACCAGCAGCACGCCGATGCGCGGCGCCGGAATCACGGGATGATTGGGGGGCAACGTCACGCCAAATCCTCCCCGTCATGCCGGGCTTGTCCCGGCATCCAAGGTGCAACAACGGCTGGATTCCGTTGGAAAGGATTGGACCTCGGAACAAGTCCGGGGTGACGATACGATGAAGCGCGCAAGCTCACGCCTCCCCGACCCGCAACGGCAGCGTGCGAATCCGGAACCCCGTCGCCGATTGCAGCGCGTTGGCGATCGCCGGCGCGACCGGCGGCACCGCGAGTTCCGACACCCCACCGGGATCGGCCTCGCTGGCGATCACCTCGACCGTGATGTCGGGCAAGTCGGCAAGCACCGGCAAGTCGAGCTCGCCGAACCCGCGCACTGTGGCGACGCCGTTCCTGAACTTGGTCGACCCACCCAATGCCTGCGCCATGCCGAACACCAGCCCGCCCTCGATATTCTGCCGCACCACGTCGGGATTGATCTGCCGCCCGCAATCGACCGCGGCGACGATGCGGTCGACCCCGATCGTCTGATCCTCCTCGACATGCGCCTCCGCGAACAATGCGATATGACTGCCGCGAAAGCTGTGGCAGGCGATGCCCTGGCCGCTGCCCGACACGCCGCCCTCCCAGCCGCCGAGCGCCGCGACCGTGGTCAGGCAACGCGCCAGCCGCGCGTCGCCGCCCAGCATCCCGACGCGAAACGACAAGGGCTCGGTGTTCGCGGCATGCGCCAGCTCGTCGATGAAACATTCGTTGAAGAAGCAGGTGTAGCTATGCGCCCCCGACCGCCAATGCCCGGTCGGGATGCCGATGTCGGCCGGGTGATGATCGAGCGCCCAATTGGGGATCTGATAGAAAGGCGCGCCGCCCGCCACCGCATAGCCGTCACCGCCGGCCGCCAGCGCCAGGGCCGCCTGCACGGCCTTGTCCGCGGCGAGAAGCCGCCCTGCCAGCTCGCGGCCGGTCGCGGGTGCGGCGATCTTGGCGAGCAGGCCGACCAGTCGCCCGTTCTGGTCGACGCGGCCGGTCATCCGCGCCGCGGCGGGCGCGCGGAAGCGGTCATGGACGCAATCCTCGGCACGCGACCAGGTCAGCTGGACCGCCCGCCCGACCGCGCGCGCGATCGCCGCCGCCTGCACCGCCGCGTCGGATTCGAGCCCGATGCCGAACCCGCCACCGATCGGCATCGGATGGACCACCACCGATTCCTCGCCGACTCCCATCGCCGCCGCGACCGCCGAGCGCGCCAGCCCGGGCGCCAGCGTCGGCAGCCACAATTCGAGCGTGCCGTCGGTCCAGGCGGCGGTCGCCGCGCGCGGCTCGACCGAGGCGTGCAGCGCCGGGGCGACGCGATATTCGGCGCTGACGACCTGGGCGCCGCGGAACGCCGCACCGACGTCGCCGGCCGAGCCCAGGCGCACGCCCTCGCCGTTGAGCGCGGAATCGAGCGCGGCGGCGATCGAATAGTCGCTCGGCCGCGACACCGGCGCTTCGAACCGCGGCGCCAGTGCGTCGATCCCGCATTTGGCGGCCCACCAATTGTTGGCGACCGCCGCGACCCAATTGCCGTCCTCGACCACCTTGAGCACGCCGTGCACGCGATCCGCCGCCGCCTTGTCGGACGCGACCAGCCGGCTGTCGGTGGTCGGGCCTTGGCGGATCGCGGCGAACACCATGTCGGCGAGGCGCACGTCGGCGGCGAAATTGACCGAGCCGTCGATCCGCGTCGGACTGTCGAGGCGCTGCAGCGATTGCCCGGACAGTCGGCCGTTGTCGCCCGCGCGCAGCGGCACCGGATTGGGCAGGCTGCCGCCGACCGCCTCCGCCGCCAGTTCGCCGAAGCGCAACCGGTCCTTGCCGCGCACGACGAAGCCCTGCGCCGTGCCGGTCGCTTGCCAATCGGTGTTCCAGCGTTTGGCGGCGGCCTTTTGCAGCAGCACCCGCGCGGCGGCGCCAGCATCGCGCAAATCGCCCTCGAATTGACGGATCGAGGTCGATCCGGCGGTCAGCATCAAGGCCGAGCGCGTCGCATAATCCTCGCGCAAATTGCGCGGCAGTCGGTCGAACACGCCGTCGAACAATTCCGCCGCTGCGAGCGGATTGGCGTAGAGCGGGTTGAGGGGCGCGGGCTCGACCGCGACCGTCCGCCAGTCGGCGCCGAGTTCGTCGGCGACGATCTGCGGGAGCGTCGTCCAGGTCCCCTGGCCATGCTCGGCCTGCGGCACCGCGACCGCGATATGCCCGTCCTCGCCGATCTTGAGCCAGGCGTTGTAGATATGCTCGCCCTTGGCCGCGGTGAGATTGGGCCCATAGCGCCGCGGCCACACCGCCCAGGCGACGACCAGCCCGACCCCGACGCCGCCGCCGATCAGCAACTGGCGGCGCGTGAGGTGGGATTTGCGAGGGGCGTCGTCGGGCATCCCAATTGCTCTATCGCGCGGGTACGCGAGGGGGAAGCCCGGAGGGTCCACCTATCCTTAACCCCTCCCCTGAAGGGGAAGATTTAGCCGGCCGCCAGCGCTCGGTACTTGGCCCTCAGGCCGACCTTGTCGATCTTCTCCGTCCCCAGCCGAGGCAGCGGATCCGGGGCGATCCAGATCTTGGCCGGAACCTTGAACGCGGCGAT
>NZ_JBQCCN010000031.1:0-8174 GCF_051962185.1 Sphingomonas sp. | reverse complement strand
CCAGGCGTATGCCGAGACAAAATAGAAGAAAGAAGACCCTCACCCGACCCTCTCCCGCGCGCGGGAGAGGGCTACAAGTGCGGGAGATGGCTTTGGCTCGTCACGCCGGCTGCAGCGCCCGGAAGTGCTCGACCGTCTCGTCGGAGACGCCGGCCAACAACACCCGCAACCGATCATCGAACGCATCGATCGATTCCCGGCGATCGCGATGGATCATCGTCCAGTCGCCGAATTCGCGGTGCTCGACCGGCCGATCGACCAGGATCTGCAGCTCGCGATGGCGATCGTCGCGATAAAGCCGCGCGAGCAGGTCCGTCATGCTTTCCGGCGGGCCCTCGATCGCCTGCAGGAAAGCGTCGTCCTGGGTGTAGAGCAGCCCGGTGATGCCATCGACCCCGTTGCGCGCGACCGCCTGCCGCAAGATGCCCGGAATCTCGTCGACCGCGCGGCGCGTGTCCGCCGTGCTCGTGCTGCGATAGATGATTTGACGCATGGCTTGCTCCTGACAGGACAGCAATGCTGCCGCAATGCCTCCAAGAAATCCTTGCGGTGGATCAATGCAGAAACGCGCTGGACTTTGTTGACCGCGCCGGGCTAGGGCTTGTCGCGAGATGACGTTCGGGCTCGGCCTTACCCTGCTTCGACTTACGCGCCCTTAGGCGCGTACCTCATCCCGCGTGCCGGCAACGGCGCGCACCGCGCCTAAGGGCTGACCCTCCCCGCCTGATCCAGACGAGAAGAGCCATGCTGCGCGATCCTTCGACCAAATACCGAGCGTTTCCGACCATCAACCTGCCCGACCGCCAATGGCCGTCGCGGGCCATCACCAAGGCGCCGGTCTGGCTGTCGACCGACATGCGCGATGGCAACCAGGCGCTGATCGATCCGATGGACGCGGAGAAGAAGACCCGCTTCTTCGATCTGATCGTCAAGACCGGGATCAAGGAGATCGAGGTCGGTTTCCCCGCCTCCGGCGCGACCGATTTCGACTATATCCAGGGCCTGGTCCGCTCCGGCCGCGTGCCCGCCGACGTCACGCTCCAGGTGCTGACCCAGGCGCGGCGCGACCTGATCGAGACAACCTTCCAGTCGCTCGACGGCGCACCGACCGCGATCGTCCATCTCTACAACGCCGTATCGCCGGCCTGGCGCAAGATCGTGTTCGGCATGTCGAAGGACGAGATCAAGGCGATCGCGGTCGACGGCGCGAAGATGCTGCGCGACTGCGCCGCCGCGCGGCCCGACACCGACTGGCGGTTCGAATACAGCCCGGAAACCTTCTCGACCGCCGAGGTGGATTTCTCGGTCGAGGTGTGCGCCGCGGTGATGGACGTGCTGAAGCCCACGCCCGACAAGCCGATCATCTTCAACCTGCCCGCGACGGTCGAGTGCGCGACCCCCAACGTCTATGCCGACCAGATCGAATTGTTCGGGCGCACGATCCCTAATCGCGACAGCGTGCTGATCAGCCTGCACACGCATAACGACCGCGGCACCGGGGTCGCGGCGGCGGAACTGGGGTTGATGGCCGGCGCCGATCGTGTCGAGGGCTGCCTGCTCGGCAATGGCGAGCGCACCGGCAATTGCGACATCGTGACGGTCGCGCTCAACATGTACACGCAAGGCGTCGATCCCGGCCTCGACTTCTCCGACATCGACGACATCATCAACACGGTCGAATATTGCACCAAGCTGCCGGTGCATCCACGCCACGCCTATGCCGGCGAGCTGGTCTACACCTCGTTCTCGGGCTCGCATCAGGATGCGATCAAGAAGGGCTTCGCCGCGCGCGAGCGGCAGAATGACGATATCTGGGAAGTCCCCTATCTGCCGATCGACCCGGCCGATCTCGGCCGCAGCTACGAGGCGGTGATCCGGGTCAATTCGCAAAGCGGCAAGGGCGGCGTCGCCTGGATCCTCGAACAGGACAAGGGGCTCAAGCTGCCCAAGCGCCTGCAAGCCGATTTCTCGAAACACGTCCAGGGCCTGGCCGACCAGACCAGCCGCGAGCTCGATGCCGACGACATCTGGCAGCTCTTCCAGCGCACCTACCTCCCCTATGGGGGCGAGCGGCTCCAACTCCAGGCCTATGACGAGACGCGCGCACCCAACGGCGACCGCATCTTCGCCGGCAGCATCGCCGAGGCGGGGTCGACCAAGTCGGTCAGCGGCCGCGGCAACGGCCTGATCTCCAGCGTGTTGGCCGGGGTGCGCGACGGGTTCGGGATCGAGCTCGAAGTGATCGACTATGTCGAGCATGCGATCGGCCACGGCACCGACGTCCAGGCCGCCGCCTATGTCGAATGCCGCGCGGCGAATGGCGAGACCGTCTGGGGCATCGGCATCGACGAGGATGTCGCGACGGCAAGCGTGCGGGCGGTGGTCAGCGCGGCTAATCGGGCTTAGCGGAAGCCAATTCGTCCATCCCGGCGAGGGCCGGCGCCCAGCTTCATGGCGTCGCGATGGCGCCCCATCGCTTCGAAGGCGTCGCGGCGGGGCGGGGCCCCGGCCTTCGCCGGGGGTGGGTGTCATTGCGAGAAGCTACCTTGCTTTCGCGACGCGACGGAACACCAGGAGGCCCGACATCCGCCGGCGCGATAACGCCGGGTCGATCCCCGGCTATAGCTTCAGCCGCGGGCGACCCATGAAGTCGCGCTTGCCGAGCTTCACGCCTTTCCAGCGCAGGATGTCGTACGCGGTCGTCGCGTGGAAATAGAAATTGGGTTGCGAGAAGGAGAGCAGGAAGTCCTCGGCGGTGAACGGCATCGTCATCTCGCCCATCGTGAACTTCATGTCGCGGCCGACGAAACCGTTGATCTCGTCGGGATCGAGTGCTTCGACCGCGGCAAGGGCATGATCGACCGCCTCGCGCAGCCCTTCGAATGTGGTCGGCCACGGCGTCCGGTCGGGCGAAAAGACGCCGGCGCGAACGCCCTCGATCGCGCCGATCGAATGCGCCGAGCACGATTTCACCTGATAGCCGAAGGGTAGCATATCGTCGGCCAGTCGCGCCGCGTGGAGATCGGCGGGATCGCAACCGGTCTCCGCGCAATGCGCCTCCGCCTTGTCGAGCAGCCCGCGCACGGCGCCGAGACTCTGCACGTAATTCGGAACGACCGCGGAATAGAGCGACAAGGTCATATCATCCTCCCCTTTGTTGATATTGGTCGTGGAGGGACGGCAAAGGCGGGTCAACCCCGCGTGCGGACGATCTCGCAACCGATCTCGGCGTCGGGATAGATGTCCGGCTTGGCCGATCGCACCGTCACCGCGACCACGCGCGGGTCGGCGAAGCACAAGGCGGCGACGCGCTCGCACAGCACTTCCTGGAGCATCACGTGCCCGCCTGCCGCGATGGCCAATACCCCCTCACGGATGCGGTCGTAATCGACCACCTGATCGATCCGGTCCTCCGGCACCGCCGGATAAGCGCAGGTCATCGCCACCGACACCAATACGCGCTGCGGCCCCGCGAGCTCGGCCTCATGGATGCCCAGGCCCATCCGCACCTCGAGCCCGTCGAGACGGATCGTGTACGTCGCCTCAGCCATCGCGGCGGCCCGGGGTCGAGAACATCACATCTCCCTCGCGCTTCAGAAAGCGCTGACCATTGTCGAGGAATAGATTGTGCCCGGTGATCGCCGGCGTGGTCAGCAGATACTCCACCGCCCGCGCCACTTCGTCGATCGGCAGCGGGCGCCGCAACAGATTCTCGCTCGCCACGCTGGTGAATTCCGCTTCGCTCTGGTCGCCGCTCGGGAGCGTCAGCCCGGGCGACACGGCGTTGACCCGCACGCGCGGGGCGAGCGCCTGGGCGAGCATCGTGGTCGCGCCCTCGAGCGCGATCTTGGTCAGCGTGTAGCTGAAGAAATCGGGATTGAGATTGGCGACCTTCTGGTCGAGCAGATTGACCACCGCCCCGTCCTCGAGCCCCTGCTGCTCCGCCAGCGCGCAAGCCAAGGCAGCGGGCGCCGCGAGATTGACCGCGACCAAGCGTGCAAGCAGTTCCGCGTCGAAGGCGGGCGGGCGGTCGAACTCGAATATCGAAGCGCAATTGACCAGGCCGTCGATCGCTCCGTCCATCGCGTTGCGCGCCGCGCGCAGGATCGCCGCAGCGGCGTCGGGCGCGGCGAGATCGCCGACCACCGTCGCGACGCGCTCTCCCGACGGGTCGAGTTCCTGCGCCAGGCTGACCGCATCCTCATCATGCGGGTGGTGATGATGGATCACCACCCGGTGCCCCGCGCTCGCCAGCGCACGGACGATCGCCGCGCCGATCCGCCGCGACCCACCGGTGACGAGGACGGTGCGCGTCACGCCGCTCACGCGCGGCCCTGCATGTCCATCAGCGCCAGCACTTCGCGCCGGCTGCGCTCGTCGTCGCGGAACACGCCCATCATGCGGCTGGTGACCATCGACACGCCGGGCGTGCGCACGCCGCGCGCTGTCATGCAGGCATGCGTCGCCTCGATCACCACCGCCACGCCTTGCGGCTCGAGGTTTTCCCAGATGCAATCGGCGACCTCGGCGGTCAGCCGCTCCTGGACCTGGAGCCGCCGCGCGAAGCCGTGCAGCACGCGCGCCAGCTTGGAAATGCCGACGACATGGTTCTTGGGCAGATAGGCGATGTGCGCCTTGCCGATGATCGGCGCCATATGGTGCTCGCAATGCGACTGGAACGGAATGTCCTTGAGCAGGACGATATCGTCATAGCCGCCCACTTCCTCGAACACGCGCTTCAGATGCAGGGCGGGGTCGTCCTGATATCCGGCGCAATATTCCTTCCACGCCCGCGCGACGCGGAGAGGCGTATCGAGCAGGCCTTCGCGCTCCGGTTCGTCGCCGGCCCAGCGAATCAGCGTCCGGACCGCGTCGGCGACATCGTCCGGCACCGGAATCTTGGGCGCGGACGCCACCAGATCGCCGTCATTCAAATCTTCGTCATGGTCGTTCATCGCTGTCGATCCGGGCTTTTCCACTAGGGTGACGTTACGGCAGGGCCGCAAAATAGAGCTTCGGGTACGGTCCATACTGTTTCTTTTAAGCAACAGACGGCGAAACCCGCTTATTTCCGTGCCCGAAGGCCATTGACGCCGCAAGACCAAGCTTCCTAGGCTCGCTCCACTTCGTCGGAAACCACGCCAACCGGCATAAAGATCGGGGCGTCTGCATGAGGGGATGTACCCAATGAAGAAATTCGAACTGCTCGCCGCGTCCGCTATCGCGCTCATCGCGGCCACGCCGGCCATGGCGCAAGACACGCCGGCACAGCCGCAAGCGGCGGCGCCGGCGCCGCAGACCACGTCCGACGACAGTCAGATCGGCGACATCGTCATCACTGCGCAGCGCCAGTCCGAAACCCTGCAGACGGTGCCGATCGCGGTGTCCGCGTTCAATTCCGAAGCGCTCAAAGAGCAGCAGATCAACACCACCAGCGATCTTCAGCTGACCCTGCCCAACATCACCTTCACCAAGGGCAATTTCACGTCGTCTTCGTCGTTCAACATCCGCGGCATCGGCGATCTCTGCGTCGGCGTGACCTGCGACGCGGCGACCGCGATCCACGTCAACGACGTGCCGGTGCTGGGCTCACCGATCTTCCAGAACGAATATTTCGACGTCGAGCGCATCGAAGTGCTGCGCGGCCCGCAGGGCACGCTGTTCGGCCGCAACGCGACCGGCGGCGTCATCAACTTCATCAGCGCCAAGCCCGATCTTTCAGGCATCCATGCCTCGGGCGACGTCGAATACGGCAATTACAACAGCATCCGCGTCAAGGGCATGTTCAACCTGCCGCTGGGGGATGTGTTCGGCGTTCGCGTCGCGGGCTATTACCTGAACCGCGACGGCTTCACCAAGAACCTCTACACCAATTCGAACATCGACGGGCGCGACCAGTATGACGTCCGCGTGTCGCTGCGTTTCCAGCCGACCGCCAATACCACGCTCGACATCGTCGGCCACTATTTCAAGGAAAGCGACGATCGCTCGCGCATCCAGAAACAGCTCTGCCACCGGGACCCGACCGGCGTGCTGGGCTGTCTGCCCGACCGTCTCGCGTTCGAACAGGTCAACGGCGACGCAACGCTCGCCTCGGTGCTGACCTCGAGCCAATTCCTTCAGCTGCGCACCTCGACCGCACCCCTGGCGCCGTTCGCGCTGGGCAGCGTCTATGGCGCCGACGGCGACAGCTATACCGGCTACGTGAACCCCGCCGACATGCGCACGGTCAACATCGACTCGCTGCCGCGTTTCAAGACCAACGAAAAGCAGGTCCTGGTCAATTTCAGCCAGGATTTCGGGTCGGTCCTGTTCAAGCTGGACGGCGGCTATACCGAAGGCATGACCGATTCGACTGTCGATTATAACGTCGGCATCGAGCGGTCGTACGCGACCAATCCCGGGCTCAACCTGTTCAACACGCTGGCCGGTGCCGGTCTGCTGGGCCCGGGTTACCAGGCGATCCGCAATATCCTGCTGCCCAACGGCAACACGTCGACGCTCTGCCAGTCGCTCGCTGAACCGACCGGCACTGGCGTCTACAGCGGCCACAAGATCTGCGCGCCCACCAGCCTCGACTTCGACCGCTCTAACGCGCGCGGCAAACAATGGTTCGGTGAAGGCATCGTCTCGTCGAAATTCGACGGGCCGTTCAACTTCCTCGTCGGCGCCGGCTATCTGGACTACAAGGTCTACGACAACAGCTATTCCGTGAACTCGTTCGCACTGGACTATGCCGCCGGCCTGCTCGGCGGCGGCGGCGGCAACGTGCTCGGCACGCCGTTCTATCGCAACGATTCCGAATTCTATCACCTCAAGAGCTACGGCGTCTTCGGTGAGGCCTATGTCAATCTTGGCAAGAACCTGAAGCTGACCGGCGGCCTGCGCTACAATCACGACGAGAAAGACTATCAGTCGCGCACCAACCTGCTGAACTGTCCGGTCCCGGTCGGCGCGGCCAATGCCTATTCGGCGCCGGGTTTCGCCTGCTACGATGCCGATCCGTCGCGTGCCGGCAACCAGCCGCTGGCGATCAACAACGTCAGCTTCGGGCGCCTGACCGGGCGCGCGGTGCTCGACTGGCAGATCACCTCGCGCAACCTGCTCTACGCGTCCTATTCGCGCGGCTATAAATCGGGCGGCATCAACCCGTCGCTGGCCGCCGGGTTCAGCGTCCCGCTGACCTTCGGCCCCGAAACGGTCAATGCGTTCGAAATCGGCTCGAAGAACACCTTCCTCGACGGCACGCTGCGCCTCAACCTCACGGCCTTCTACTATCAGTACAAGCAGCTGCAGCTGAGCCGCATCGTGGCGCGCACTTCGGTCAACGACAATGTCGACGCCGACATCTACGGGGCCGAGGCCGAAGCGATCATCAAGCCCTCCAACTCGGTGCTGATCAACCTGACGGCGAGCTACCTGCATACCAAGGTCGCCAACGACAAGTTCCTCGGCAACCCGCAGGATCCGTCGGGCGGCCGCACGGACGCGGTGATCATCAAAGACATCACCAACGGCTCGAATTGCGCGGTGGTATCGAACTCGGGCAACGGCGCGATCTCGAACGCCTTCGTCAACGGCGTCAATGCGGGCCTGAACGCCGGTGCGTTCAACAGCCCGGCATTCCCGAACGCTCCGGGCGGGTCGCTGCAAGGCACCACGCCGATCCCGGGCATGGGCGGCACGACGGGCGCGTTCAGCGTCTGCGACGTGCTCGCGGGCTATGCCGCGGCGACCGCTGCCCCCGTTACCGTCATGGGCTCTGGCGTTCCCGTCAACATCAAGGGCAACGAATTGCCGCAATCGCCGCACTACAAGTTCTCGGCGGGCATCCAGTGGACCGGCCAGCTCGGCCATGACTGGAACATCGTGCCGCGTGTCGACCTTGCCTATACCGGCGGCTATTACGGCAGCATCTTCAACGGCAACGTCAACCGCATCCAGGGCTATGAAGTGATCAACGCCCAGCTCCAGCTGAACGGACCGAGCGATAAGTTCTACGTCCGCGCGTTCGTCCAGAACCTGGCCAACAACAACGCGATCACCGGCCTCTACGTGACCGACCAGTCGTCGGGCCTGTTCACCAACGCCTTCACGCTGGAACCGCGCCGCTACGGCATCGCCGCCGGCTTCAAGTTCTGATCCGAGGCAGGCCACTTCCCGCACAGGCGGGA
>NZ_JBQCCN010000030.1:0-5929 GCF_051962185.1 Sphingomonas sp. | reverse complement strand
CACCTCGCCTTCGGCATCGAGCGTGCTGGTCTGCGTGCCGAAGCCGATGTTGAATTCATAGATCTTGTCGCTGTCGAGCATCCGCCCGGCGAGCTTGGTCGCTTCGCCGATCGCCACCGGCAGTACGCCCGTCGCCAGCGGATCGAGCGTTCCGCCATGCCCGACCTTGCCCTTGCCATAGCCGCCCTGGCGCAGCGCGCGCTTGACCGCGCTCACCGCCTGGGTCGAGCCGAGACCGAGCGGTTTGTCGAGGATGATCCAGCCATGCATTCGCGCGCCCTAGCGCAGGGTTGGCCCCATATTACAAGCCCCTCCCCTTCAGGGGAGGGGCTAGATCACAGCTACGTCAGCCCTTCTTTTTGACCTTCTTCGCCTTGGGCGGCGGGCCGTTGCTCGCGACCAGACTGTTGATCGGGCAATGCTGGCGATCGACCAGCAAGGTGCCGGTGCGGTCGAGCTGGTTGCCGCCGAACCGCGTATCGACGCCGATCCGCGTGGCGAAGGGCAGGTCGGTGCAGGGGCCGACGACGGTCGCATAATACCAGCGGCGCTGCTGGTCCTGCAGCCACACGCCGCGGTCGCCGTCGGCTTCGAAATTATACAGCCCGATCGTGCCGATGAACGGAATGCTGGTTTCCTTGCCGAGCTTGTCGGCCGGCCAGGTCTGGTCCTTGGCCGCGGCGGGAACTGCCGTGCCGACCAGCGTTGCGGCGGCCAGCATCGCGATCGTCAGGATGGTCTTCATCGGCGTTGCCTTTCCAGAACCAGGATAAAACGAACGATTGTCACGGTCGATCCTGGCATGTGACGGCTGAATTGAGCCTGAAGCGCTACGCCAGCCCGAACAGCGAGAGCAATGTTTCGACGATGCCTTGCGCGATCGGACCAACCACGCGCGCCACGACGTTGGCGCCGGGCGCGATCATCGGCAGCACTACCAGCAGGAACAGCATCACCGGAAAGGCGAAGCGATGGAGCTTGGAATAATGCACCGCGAGCGGGCGAGGCAGGACGGCCTCCACGACATGCCCGCCGTCGAACGGCGGCACCGGCAACAGGTTGAAGATCGCCAGGAAGACGTTGATCAGCAGGAAATTGCCGAGATTGTCGAATACGAAACGGCCGACGCCCGTTTGTGGAACAGCGCCGCTCCAGTGGAGCGACACCGCGATCGCGGCGGCAGCGATCGTTGCGAGAATCAGATTGGTCCCGGGCCCAGCCAGCGCGACCAGCGCCATGTCGCGACGCGGGTGGTCAAGCCGTGCGGTCACCACCGGCACCGGTTTCGCCCAGCCGAAGATCGGCGCGTGCGCCAGCGCCAGCACCATCGGCACCAGCAAGGTGCCGATCGGATCGACATGGCGGATCGGGTTGAGCGTCAGCCGCCCGCGCTCGGCGGCGGTCTGGTCGCCCAGCATCCGCGCGACATAACCGTGCGCGACTTCGTGGAACACGATCGCGATGACCAGCGGGATCAGCCAGACGGCGATCTGGTAGACGGGGCTGTTCACTGGCCGGCCGCCTGGCGCGCCGCGACGAAATGCTTGCGGCACAAGGCGACGTAACGGTCGTTCCCCCCGATCTCGGTCTGCGCGCCCTCGACCACCGCGCGGCCCTGGGCATCCACGCGCAGGTTCATCGTCGCCTTGCGCCCGCATTCGCACACCGCCTTGAGCTCGATCAGCGAATCCGCCAGCGCCAGCAGCCGCGCCGATCCCGGGAACAACTGGCCCTGAAAATCGGTGCGCAGGCCATAGGCCAGCACCGGGATCCCAACCACATCGGCGAGATGCGCGAGCTGGTCGACTTGCGCCGAGGTCAGGAACTGCGCCTCGTCGACCAGCACGCAGGCGATCTCCTCATGCGCGTGCCGCTCCGCGACGATCGTCGCGATGTCGGTCTTGCCCTCGAACGGGATCGCGCCTGCCTCGAGCCCGATCCGCGAGGTGATCGTGTCGGCGGCGAAGCGATCGTCGATCGCCGCGGTGAACAGCATCGTCGTCATGCCGCGCTCGCGATAATTGAAGTCCGCCTGGAGCAGCGTCGTCGACTTCCCGGCATTCATCGACGCATAGTAGAAATAGAGCTTGGCCATCGTTCCGTTACCTAGGCAGGCACGGAGGCATCGGCAACGCGCAAAGATTTGCGCCTCGTTAACCATCTTGGCCTAGGGCGATCGTCATGAAGCTGATCGTCCATATGGGGTTGCACAAGACCGGGTCGACCTGGCTTCAGCACTTGCTCAACCGCAACAGCCGAGTGCTCGGCGCCCGCGGCATCCATTATCAGGAACAATCCGGCTATCCCGCGCATCATCAGGTGGCCTGGGCGACGCTCGCGGGCAACGGCCAGCCGCTCGCCGACATGCTGGCGACCGCGCGCGAAGCGGGTCGCCACACGGTGATCTTCTCGTCCGAGGACCTCGAGGGCGTGCTGTTCAATCCGCCGGTCGCGGCCTTGATCGAGGAGATCGCGGCGAACGAAGGCGTGGACAGCATCGAATGGCAGCTGTGCCTGCGGGAACCCGGGGCCTATTTCGCGAGCCTGCATGCGCAATTGCAGCATCATGTCTACGCCGACGCGCTGGCGATGTTTCGCGAGGCGATGGCGCGCGGCGTGATCTTCATCCCGGAGCCGCTCGGCGCCGACGGCACGCCCTATTGGTTCTATTGCTTCGACGCCCATCCGTTCGTGTCGGGCTTCGCCGGGCGTACGCAATGGCCGGTGGTCGTGCATGATTATGCCGATGCCGATCCCTTTCCCGCCTGGCGGATGATCGACGTGCTGGGCGCACTCAACGCGCTGATCCTCCAGCCGGGGGAAGAGGGCCGCAACAAACGCCTGCCGGCGGACGCGGTCGTCGAGGGCTTCGTCGCACGTGTGACTGAGACGATCGAGGACGAAGAATCGCGCACCGCCGTGGAGCCGCTGGTCCGCGACGCGGTCACGCGCGGACTGGTCGCGGTGCCGGCCTATGCCGAGGCGCTAGGCAAGCGGTTCGCGCAAAGCCACGCCGACGCGGTGGCACAATTCGCACCGCGCTGAGGAACCGCAATCACCCGATCTTCGCCGGTCCCTCGGCAAGGACCGCCCAGCCTTGGCCGTGATTGTAGATCGCGATCGTGCGCCGCATCGTGCCGTCGTCCCAGCGGACGAACGCCATGTTGGCGACGATCATCGGCGACGACAGGGTCAAGGTCTTGGCGCACGTCGCGGGCTTCGCCGGCTGTACCGTCGCCGGCAGCGTGATCGCTGGATAATCGCGGACGCGCGCCTCGCCCCAGGCGGTGGCGAGCGTGCTCTGGAGCTGCGCGTCGACCAATTGGTAATTGCCCTGCCCGTCGCGCTGCAAATAGGTCCAGGTGATCGGCTTGCCGGCGACCGTGGGCGGGATCGGCTCGGGCCCCTTGCGCGCGATCGTCTGCGGCGCGACGCAGGCCTGGCTCGAATAGCGCGCGGCATAATCGCGCACCACCGCCGTCGCGATATCGGTCTGATCGGCGGTGACGGCCGGCGCGGCGGCGGGGGCATTCGCGCTCGGCGCATGACACGCGGCGAGCACGACGGGAGCGAGCGGCATCAGCCGGCGAACTGTCATGGACGTGGGTTTAAGCACGCGGCTCACGCCGCGTCCACGGTAGTCGTCCCCGTTATGGTCGAGATTGGCGGCCCGGTCAGAACGTTGCGTAGGGACCGTCCTTGGGCATCGGCCCGACGCCGCCTTTTCGGACGCGAATCGAGGCGCGGTCGATGCGTTTGGTCGTTGCATCGGCGATCATCCAGGTCGATTGCCATCGACCGGTGCTGCGGGTGCGATTGCGGCCGACGTCCACGAGACAGGCATCGGGACGCGCATAGGCGACCAGCGCGATGCGTCGCCCGTCCCTGCTCCATCGCCAGCCGGAGGCGTCGACCTTGCCGGGCCGCGCGAGACAAGGATAGAGCGCGATCATCGTCCGGGCGACCGCCGTCATGAGTGCGGGACGTTCGATCGCCCTGCGGCCGATCAATTCGAACAGGCGAAGGCGATCTAGTCCCGAGCCTTGATAATGGTTGACGAAGAATCGCCGCGCATCAGGAGCCCAGAACAATACGAACGGCATATCGTCGCTGAGGCTGGGCAATGTCGCCAGCGTTCGACCGCGAGCGTCCTGCAGCTCGATCGGCGGCTGCTTGTCGCGATAGGCGCGCTGGACCACCGCGAAGCGCCGATCGGGCGACACGGCCCGGCCCGCGCAGGTACCGACGAACTGATAGTCGCCGTCGCCGGCGCCGCCGTGACCGCAATCGGTATCGAGAGCGCCGACCTGCGGCGTCTTGCCGTTTCCCGGCGCCCCGGCCGGGACGAGCGCGCAAGCAACGGCGGCGAGGGCGATCGATGCCGCTCGCCGGGACGGCATCATCAATCCTCGCTGTCGCGATCGAGATCGCGCGCCACCTCGGGCGAGCGCAGCAGCGCGTCGATATGGCTGCCTTCGTCGAAGCTCTCGTCGGCGAGGAACTTGAGCCGGGCGGCGTATTTCATCTTCACCCGGTGCGCGACCTCGCGCTGCAGGTAGGCGGTGTTGGTGCGCAGCGCCTTGAGCACCGCTTCCTCGTCCTTGCCGAGCAGCGGCTTCACGAACACCGTCGCGTGGCGCAGGTCGGGCGACATCCGCACTTCGGTGATCGAGACCATATGGCTCGCCAGCGTGTCGTCATGCACGTCGCCGCGCTGCAGGATTTCGCTCAGCACATGGCGCACCTGCTCGCCGACGCGCAGCGTGCGGACGGATTTGTCGGGATTGTTGTCGTTGTGGCGCATGACGCGGCCTCCGCCTGCGTCACCCCAGCGAAAGCTGGGGTCTCATGCCGCGGGCGCGACCGATATGGCACGGCCCGCGGCGCGAGATGCCAGCTTTCGCTGGCATGACGGTTGTTCTTACAGCGTCCGCTCGCGCAGTTCGACCTCGAAGGTTTCGAGGAAGTCTCCGGCCTTGATGTCGGTGAAGTTCTGCGTGAACGTCACACCGCATTCCAGGCCCGCGCGGACTTCGGCGACGTCGTCCTTGAAGCGGCGCAGCGAAGCGATCTCGCCGGTATAGATGATGACGTCGTCGCGCGTGATGCGCGCCTTGAGCGCCTTGCGGATGACGCCTTCGACCACCAGCAGACCGGCCGCCTTGCCATGCTTGCCCGCCGAGAAGACCTCGCGGATTTCGGCGCGGCCGACCACGGTCTCGAACGCTTCCGGCCCGAGTTCGCCCGCCATGCCGGCGCGGATCTCGTCGATCAAATCGTAGATCACGTCATAATATTTGAGCGCGACCTTCTGACGCTCGGCGATCTCGCGCGCCTTGGCATTGGCGCGGACATTGAAGCCGATGATCGGCGCGCCGCTGGCACCCGCCAGCGTCACGTCGCTCTCGGTGATGCCGCCGACGCCCGAATGCAGCACGCGCGCCTTGATCTCGTCGGTCGAGATCTTGTTGATCGCGCCGACGATCGCCTCGACCGTACCCTGGGTATCGGCCTTGACCACCAGGGGATATTCGATCGCCTGATTGGCCTTGAGCTGCGAGAACATGCTTTCCAGGCTGGCCGGCGCATTGGTCGTGCGCTTCTCCTGGATGACGCCGGCACGATAGGCCGCGACTTCGCGGGCACGCGCTTCGTTCTCGACCACCTGGAGCTGGTCGCCCGCGGACGGCACGCCCGAGATGCCGAGCACCTCGACCGGCAGCGACGGCCCGGCTTCCTTGAGCTGCATGCCCTTGTCGTTGACCAGCGCGCGGTCCTTGCCGCTCTGGGCGCCGACGACGAACACGTCGCCGACCTTGAGCGTGCCGCGGGTGACGAGCACGGTCGCGACCGGACCGCGGCCCTTGTCGAGCTTGGCCTCGATCACGGTGCCTTCGGCGTCGCGATCGGGATTGGCCTTCAATTCGAG
>NZ_JBQCCN010000029.1:0-3447 GCF_051962185.1 Sphingomonas sp. | reverse complement strand
GGCGCGACTCTATCAGCGCGCGGCGGAGGGCGGCGATTTCCGCGGCATGTTCAACCATGCGCGGATGCTGGGCGACAAGGGGCGCACCGAGGAAGCGCTCAAGTGGATCGAGCGCGCGGGGCAAAGCGCGACCCCGGCGTTCGTCGCCAAGGCGGCGGCGTTCCTCGATGCCTCCCCCGTACCGGCCTTCCGCGCGCGCGGTCGTACCGCGATCGAGCGGGGAGCGGCGCGATGCTGATCGCGATTCCCGATGTGCTCGATGCAGCGGGCGTTGCGAAGGTCCGCGCGATCATCGACGCGGTCGATTGGATCGATGGCAATGCGACCTCGGGCCATCAATCGGCGCTGGCCAAAAAGAACGCGCAATTGCCCGAGGAATCGGCCGCGTCACGTGAGGTGGGGGCCCTGGTGCTCGACGCGCTGTCGGCCTCGCCGCTGTTCGTCGCCGCCGCGCTGCCGCTCAAGGTCTATCCGCCACTGTTCAACCGTTACGCCGGCGGCGACGCGTTCGGCGCGCATGTCGACAGTGCGATCCGCATCCGCCGCGGGAGCGACTTTCGCGTGCGCAGCGACCTGTCGGCGACGCTCTTTCTCGCCGATCCCGACAGCTACGACGGCGGGGAACTGGTGATCGAGGACCAGTTCGGCGAGCAACGCGTCAAGCTTCCCGCCGGCCACATGGTGCTCTACCCGGCTTCGAGCGTGCACCGGGTCGAACCGGTGACGCGCGGCACGCGGGTCGCTTCCTTCTTCTGGATCCAGTCGATGATCCGCGACGACGGCGCGCGGCGCATCCTGTTCGAACTCGACCAGGCGGTCCAGGACGTCGCCGCGCGGCTCGGCCAGGGCGATGCGGCGGCGGTCAGGCTGACCGGTACCTATCACAACCTCCTCCGCCGCTGGGCCGAAGCATAAGGACGACAATGACCAAGATCGGGCTGCGTAATTTCTGGTTTCAGGTGCACAAATGGATCGGCCTGATCCTGGCGATCCTGATCATCCCGCTTTGCGTGACCGGCGCGGCGCTGGTGTGGGACGAGGCGCTCGACCATGGCCTCAATCCGCAGCGTTACGCGGTGAGCGGTGAGCAGGTGCTCGACCCGCAGCTCTACGTCCAGGCGGCCAAAGCCGCGCTCAAGCCGGGCGATCGCATCCAGTCGATCACCTTGCCCAATGGCGACGGCCCGGTGGTCGTCGCCGCGACGCCCGCCAGTGCGAAACCGCAGGCCGGCCCGCCGTCGCGCGTCACCATCTGGCTCGATCCGCCGACCGCGCGCGTGCTGGACAAAGCGGGCAGCAATTCGGGGCTGATCCGTGCGATGCACATGATCCATGGCAGCATGATGATCCCGATCTGGGGCCGCTCGATCGTCGGCTGGCTGGGCGTGTTCATGCTGTTCTCGTGCTTCACCGGTATCTGGCTGTGGTGGCCGACGGTCGGCAAATGGGTGCGCGGGCTGCGCTGGCGGCGGCATCGCAATCTCGACACCAATCTGCATCATCTGTTCGGCTTCTGGATCGCCTTGCCGCTGTTCGTCCTGTCGCTGACGGGGGCGTGGATCAGCTTCCCGCAAGTGTTCGGCGGCGGTCAGCAGCGCGGCGCCGGTCCCGATCGCGCTGCGCTGGCCAAGGCGAAGCCGCTCGAGGCGCCGAGGACCAATCTCGATACCGCGATCGCCAGGGCACGAGCGGCATTGCCCGGCGATGTCGCGACGATCGCCTGGCCGACCGACCTCAAGCCCGAATGGACGGTGACGATCGGCGCCGGCGCGGGACGCCAGGTCAAAGTCGACGACGCGACCGGCGCGGCCAAGGCCTTGGCGCCGCCGAAGGAAGACACCGCGCGGCTGATGCGCCGTATCCATGACGGCACGCGGATGGGATTGCTGTGGCAGACGATCCTGTTCCTCGCCGGTCTGCTGCCGGCGATCCTGGCGATCACCGGGGTCATCATGTGGTGGCGTGCGCGGGGATGGAAAGCGGAGCTGAAGGCGAAGCGGAAGGCGAAGGCGGCAGCGTAAAAAAATCCTCCCCGTTCCGGGGAGGAATTTTTGTTACCGTCCCAACAGCACCCGTGCCTGGCCCGCGATCTGCGCCAGCATCGCGGCGTTCGGCACCGCCGCGGTCCGTGCGCGGTCGACCACGCCCTTGAACTGCGCGACGCGGCCGGCATTGGCGCTCAGCCATTTCTCGACCGCACCCTCGGGATCCTTGCCCGCGCGGCGCTCGAGGAATTCGAGGCGAAGCTGCTGGAAGTCGCGGGCGAGCCCGGCGATCAGCAGGCGTTCCCACGGATCGCTCGACACGATGCGCGCGGCGGTCGCCTGCGCCCAGTCGAGGCCTAGCGCCTGGCCGAGATGGGTGAACGCGCGGGTCAGCACTGTCTCGTCCATGCCGAGCTCGCTGCCGAGGTCGGCGAGGCCGACCGCGCCGTCGAGCTCGAACAGCCGCACCACTTTCTTGGCCAGTGCCGACGGTGCGCCGGCGGCCTCGAGGCTGGTCGAAATGCGCACCGATTGCGCGCTGGCTTCCTCGAGCAGCAGTTCCTTGGTCTTGCGGTCGAGCGCCGCGACGCCCTTTCCGAGCCGCGCGAGCACGGCGGCGGGACTGGTCCCCGGCGCGGTAACGCGAAGCAGGTCGGCGATCTGGCTCCGGACCGCGACAGCGACTTCGTCGAACAAGGCGAGGCGGCCCATTTCGGGCATCGGCGCGCGCTCGATATCGGCCCAGAGCTTGTCGAGATCGTACAGCCGCTCGACCACGACGAACATTGCCGCGATGTCGGCCATCGCCGCGCCTTCCTCCTCGGCGAGTTCGAACGGGTGCAGCACGCCCAGCCGATTGACCAGGCGATTGGCGAGCTTGGTCGCGACGATCTCTCCGCGCAGGCGATGCTGGTCGATCGCCTCGGCGAATTTCTTGCGCATCGCCGGCGGGAAAGCGGCGTGGAGATCGGCCCGCGTCTCATCGTCGGTGCCGAGCGTCGAATGCTCGATCGCATCCTGCAGCGCGAGCTTGGCGGTCGCGAGCAGCACCGCCAGCTCGGGCCGTGTCAGCCCGCGGCCCTCGGGCGCCCGGCGCAACAGGGTGCCGTTGTCGGCCAGACCCTCGACCGCGCGATCGAGACGGCCGGCCGCCTCGAATATCTCGATCAGCCGGACATAGCTCGGCAGCGCCTGCGCCCCGTCCTGCTCCATGGTCGACAGCGCCAGCGTCTGCAGCCGGTTGTCCTCGAGCACCAGATGCGCGACGTCGTCGGTCATCTGGACGAGCAACTTGTTGCGCGCCTCGAACTGCAGCCGGCCCTCGATCATCTCGCGGTTGAGCGCGATCTTGATGTTGACCTCATTGTCCGAGCAATCGACGCCTGCCGAATTGTCGATGAAGTCGGTGTTGATCCTCCCACCGCGCGACGCGAAGGCGATACGGCCGGCCTGGGTCACGCCC
>NZ_JBQCCN010000028.1:0-6390 GCF_051962185.1 Sphingomonas sp. | reverse complement strand
GCCGTGCGTGACATAGGCGACCACGCCCTCGGCGCCCGCCTGCTTGAGCGCGGCGGCGGCGTTGCAGAGCGTGCCGGCCGAATCGACGATGTCGTCGATCAAGATGCAGAAGCGCCCCTCGACGTCGCCGATGATGTTCATGACTTCCGATTCGCCGGCGCGCTCGCGGCGCTTGTCGACGATCGCCAGCGGCGCGTTGTCGAGCCGCTTGGCGAGCGCACGCGCGCGGACCACGCCGCCGACGTCGGGCGACACGACCATCAGATTGCGCCCCGAATAGCGCGCCAGGATGTCCGCCGACATGACCGGCGCGGCGAACAGATTGTCGGTCGGGATGTCGAAGAATCCCTGGATCTGCCCGGCATGGAGATCGACCGACAGCACGCGATTGGCGCCGGCGACGGTGATCAGATTGGCGACGAGCTTGGCCGAGATCGGCGTGCGCGGGCCGGGCTTACGGTCCTGGCGGGCGTAACCGAAATAGGGGAGGACAGCGGTGATCCTCTTGGCCGACGCGCGCTTCAGCGCGTCGATGCAGATCAGCAATTCCATGAGGTTGTCGTTGGCCGGAAAGGCGGTCGATTGCAGGACGAACACGTCCTCGCCGCGGACATTCTCGTTGATCTCGACGAAGATCTCCTCGTCGGCGAAGCGGCGCACCAGGGCGTCGGTCAGCGGCATTTCGAGATAGGCCGCGATGGCCTTGGCCAGCGGCAGGTTCGAATTGCCGGTCATCAACTTCATTTCGTGCTCGCCCTTTTGAGGTTTGCGCGCCTCCTTAGAAGGGAGTCTGCAACCGGTCCAGCACCCCGCGTTCGGTGATGTAGCCGGTGACCAGCCGCGCGGGCGTGACGTCGAAGGCGGGGTTGTAGGCGTCGGACTGGGTCAGGCGCACCGTTCCGAGTCCATCGGCGGTGGCGCCGCTGATCTCGGTCAGCTCGGCGGGCGAGCGTTCCTCGATCGGGATCGCATCGCCGCTCGGCGTCGCGGCGTCGAACGTGGTGTAGGGCAAGGCGACGTAGAAGGGCACGCCGGTGTCGCGCGCGGCGAGTGCCTTCAGGTACGTGCCGATCTTGTTGCAGACGTCGCCATTGGCGGTGACGCGGTCGGTGCCGACGATCACCGCGTCGACCTGGCCGCGCGCCATCAGCAGGCCCCCGGCATTGTCCGCGATCAGCGTGTGCGGGACCCCGTGATTGCGCAGCTCGAACGCGGTCAGCAGCGCGCCCTGGTTGCGCGGGCGGGTTTCGTCGACCCAGACGTGCAGCGGCAGGCCGGCATCGTGCGCCAGATAGATCGGCGCGGTCGCGGTGCCGTAATCGACCGTCGCCAGCCAGCCGGCATTGCAATGCGTCAGGATGTTGAGCGGGCGGCCCGGGTTCCTGGCGTGGAGGTCGCGGAGCAAAGCGAGGCCATGCTCGCCGATCGCGCGGCAAAGCTGCTCGTCCTCGTCGACGATCGCCTGGGCGCGGGCGAAGGCGGCGGCGGCGCGGTCAGCGGGGGCGAGCGGACGAACGGCCGCGGCGACTTCGTCGAGCGCCCATTTCAGGTTGATCGCGGTAGGGCGCGTCTCGATCAGGCGCTCATAGGCCGCGTCGAGCGCGGCATCGCTCGGGTCGGCGTCGAGCGCCATCGCCAGGCCATGAGCGCCGACCGCGCCGATCATCGGCGCGCCGCGCGTCCACATGTCGCGAATCGCGACCGCGGCCTGGTCCTCCGTACGAAGCTCGACCCAGCGCACTTCCCAGGGAAGCTGGCGCTGGTCGAGGATGCGAGCGCCCTTGGCGTCGGCGGTCGGGATGATCGACCGCGTGCGCCGGCCTTCGAGGATCATGGCAGCACCTCCGCCAAACTGGCGATGTCGCCGTTGCCGGTGTCGCGATCGATCAGCAGCGCGCGTATGCCGGCCGCCTTGGCCGCGTCGGTTTCCGCCGACACGTCCGACACGAACAGGATGTCGGCCGGGTCGAGCTTCAGCGCCTTTGCGATGGTGGTGTAGGATGCCGCTTCGCGCTTGGGGCCGCTCGTGGTGTCGAAATAACCCGAAAGATAGCGGGTCAGGTCGCCGGCATCGCTATGCCCGAAGATCAGCTTCTGCGCCTCGACCGAGCCCGACGAATAGATGCACACGCGGATACCGGCGTCGGTCCAGCGCTTCAGCGCTTCGGGCGTGTCGGGATAGACATGGCCCCTGAGCTCGCCGGCCTCGTATCCTTCGCGCCAGATGCGGCCCTGGATGTCCTTGAGCGCGGTCTCCTTGGCGTCGACATCCATCCAGCCGAGCAACGTCGTCACAGGATCGCCCGCCGGCATGCCGGCAAGCACCGACGCGATCTCCTCGCGGTGCATCGGCACCCAGCCGGGAATACGCTCGCGCGCGTAAGGAAACAGCACCTCGGCGACATAGGCGATGCTGGTCGTGGTCCCCTCGACGTCGAGGAGGATCGCTTTGGGCGCTTCGGTCATTCCAATTCCGTTCGTGCCAGCTTGTCGGCGCGTCGCTCGCTATTGCCCCGCCCTGTGACAGGAACGAGACGGCCGCTCAGGCGGCCGCCGGTTCGTGTCGCGGGAAGCGGTCGGCGATCGCGTCGCCGGTGAATTTCGCCACCCAACCGTCGGGATTCTCGAATAGCCGGATCGCGGTGAAGCTCGGCTCCGGCCCCATGTCGAACCAGTGGCGCATCCCCGCCGGTACCGAGATCAGATCGCCGGCGGTGCACAGGATCGCATGGACGCGGTCGTCGTCGGTCCTCAGCGTGAACAGCCCTTCGCCGGCGACGAAGAAGCGCACTTCGTCCTCCGAATGGCGATGCTCGGACAGGAATTTCTCGCGCAGCGCGGCGCGGTCGGGATGGTCGGGCGCCAGGCTGATGACGTCGACCGATTGATAGCCGGCCTCAGCCTTCAACTTGTCGATCTCCGGCGCATAGGCGACCAGCACGCCGCCGGCGTCTGCCCCTTGGGTGTCGCGCAACGGCCAGCGTTCGTAGCGCACGCCGATCTTCTTCAAGGCATCGCCGATCCAGGTCGGGTCGCTGGTGTCGAGCACCGGATTGGCGCCGTCATCGGCGGCGAAGACGCGAAGGCGAGTCATGATCGGCTCTCCCTGAAACTCCGTTCGGCAAGCTCGGCCGCGATCAGCCATTCGACGGCTTCGAGCACGCGCTCGGCTTCGTCAAGGTCCCGGCCCCAGGCGTAGAGGCCATGGTCGCGGATCAGATAGGCGGGGATCGCGCCGGGCCGTGCGAGGGCCGGGGCGATCGCGGCCTCGATCACCGCCATGTCCTGGCTGTTGTCGACGATCGGCAGGACGATCTCGGCCTCATGCGTATCGTGGCCCGGGAACACCTTGATCATCTCGTGCCCGGCGAAGCGCCAGGCGTCGAGGTCGCGGAAGGCACGGCTCATGGCGACCGCCTGTGGCGAATGGCCGTGGAGCACCGCGCCCGCTTCGGGGAACAGTCGATAGACCGAGAGATGGAGGTGCGTCTCCGCCGACGACTTGCCCGCGCCGATCACCTTGCCCGCGGCATCGAGCTTGAGCACGCCGTCCTCGCTCAACCGGCCCTTGTGCCAGCCCGAGGCGGTGACCGCGAAACCGTCCTCCAGCCGCGCCGAATAATTGCCCGCGGTGGCGGGTGCCCAGCCGCGCGCGTCGAGTCGGCGGCCGACCGCGATGATGCGCTGGCGGGCGTCGTCGAAGCTGATGCTCGTCATGCCCGTCCCTGTAGAGGCCGGTCCGTGCGGGCGCCAGCGCTCCAAAAAAGAAGGGCGCCGCTTCGTGTCGAAGCCGCGCCCGGAGGGGAGGAAAGTGTAATCTGGCCGACCGGCTCAAGCGAAGCGGGGCGACCGAGTGTTATGGTAACCGGTGTCAATCGACGATGCAAGCTTGAACATCGCTTGCCAATGACACCGGTTTCCCATAATTCCTTCCGTGCCGGGTGCGTCCGCACATTCCGGGCAACAGCGCGGCTGGAGAGGGTTCGAAGATTCCCCGCCGCGTGCCGGACCGGCGATCAGGAGGGGAGCGCGCCACATGCGACTGAACCGACGCGAACTGATCGGAGCCGGCGTTACCGGTGCCTCCATGCTGGCGATGCCGGGTTGGGCGCGGCCGGCCGATCCCTGGGCCGGTGCGGCCGAGATTCTCGCGCGCATCCGCCCGCCGCGCATCCCGCCACGTTCGGTCAGCGTGGTCGAGTATGGCGCGAAGGGCGACGGCGTCACGCTCAACAGCGGCGCTTTCAAAAAGGCGATCGCGGCATTGGCGGCGAAAGGCGGGGGCCGCGTCGTGGTGCCCGCTGGGCGCTTCCTGACCGGGCCGATCCATCTCGATTCGAACATCGAATTGCACGTCGCCGATGGCGCGACGATTCTGTTCAGCACCAATCCCGCCGATTTCCCGATCGTGCTGACGCGGTTCGAGGGCGTCGAGATGATGGGCCTGTCGCCGCTGGTCTATGCGCATGGCAAGCGCAATGTCGCGGTCACCGGGTCGGGCACGCTCGATGGCCAGAGCAGCGATCGCAACTGGTGGTCGTGGAAAGGACGCTGGCATGGCACGCTCGACAATGGCTGGCGCGACGGCATGCCCAACCAGCTCGACGCGCGGAAGCGGTTGTTCGACATGGCGGACAGGCGGGTGCCGGTCGAGAAGCGCGTGTTCGGCCTGACCGACCATCTCCGCCCGACCTTCATCGAGCCTTATGCCTGCGAGAACGTGCTGATCGAGGGAGTGAAGCTGCGCGGTGCGCCGTTCTGGCAAGTCCATCCGGTGCTGTGCCGCAACGTCACCGTCCGCAACCTCGATATCCTCGGCCATGGCCCCAATAACGACGGCTGCGATCCCGAATCGTGCACCGACGTGCTGATCGAGAACGTCCTGTTCGACACTGGCGACGATTGCATCGCGGTCAAATCGGGCCGCAACGAGGATGGGCGGCGCGTGGGCGTGCCGAGCCGCAATTTCGTCATCCGCAATTGCACGATGCGCGAAGGCCATGGCGGCATCACCATCGGCAGCGAGATTTCGGGCGGCTGCGGCAACGTCTTCGCCGAGCGCTGCGCGATGGACAGCCCCAATCTCGATTTCGCGATTCGCTTCAATAACAACGCGACGCGCGGCGGCCTGCTCGAGGGATTCCATTACCGCGACATCTCGGTCGGGCAGGTCAAACAGGCGGTGATCGCCTGTGACTTCAATTACGAGGAAGGGGCGAAGGGCGGATTCACTCCCGTCCTGCGCGACGTCACGATCGAGCGTCTGACGGCGCGGCATTCGGTGATGGCGCTCGATTCGCAAGGCCTGCCCAACGCGCCGATCGAGCGTGTCCGGCTGAGCGAGTGCAGCTTCGACGGCGTCACCAGCCCGAGCGTGATCGCTTACACCAACGGGCTGGTCCTCGACCGCGTGCGCGTCAACGGCGCGCCGGTCAGCAAGCTCTGAACGAGGGGGCAGCATGAAGCGGACGGGATTGATCCTGGCGGCACTGGCGACAATTGGGGCGGTGACGGCCGCGATGCCGTCCGGCGCGAAAGAGGACAGCCGCAGCGCGCTGATCGCCACGCTCGACAAGGCAGCGGACGCGCGGCTCGATGCCCGCGCCGCCGAGGTGGCGCGGATCGCGACACCCGCCGCCGCGGAAGCGCGCAAGACCTGGGTGAAGGCGGAAATCCTCAAGCGGATCGGCGGCTTGCCGCCGCGCACCGGGCCGCTCGCCGCCAAGGTGACGGGCAGTTTCGCCGGGCAGGGCTTCCGGGTCGAGAAACTGATATTCGACGCGATGCCCGGCCAGCATATCACCGCCAATCTGTTCGTGCCGACGGGCGGCACCGGTCCCTATCCGGCGGTGATCATCGCCCCCGGCCACGGCCCGAGCGGCAAGCTCAGCAATTACGCCTTCGCCGCCAGCTTCGCGCGCAACCATATCGTCGCGCTCGCTTACGACATCGTCGGCGAGGGCGAACGGCTGGAATATTGGGACGCGATGACCGGGCGCTCGCGCGGCGAACGGCCGACCGGCGACCATAGCATCGCCGGCTTCCAGACCCTGCTGACCGGCGATCACCTCGCGCGCTATTTCATCAACGAGGAGATGCGCGGGATCGACTATCTGGTCTCGCGCCGCGACGTCGATGCCAAGAGGATCGGTGCGTTCGGCTGCTCGGGCGGCGGCACCGCCACCGCTTACGTCGCGGCGATGGACGACCGCGTCCAGGCGGCGGCCTCGGCTTGCTACGTCAACGACTTCAGGCACCTGCTTGCCGGGCCCGGCCCGCAGGATGGCGAGCAGAGCATTCCGGGCTTCATCGCCGCCGGGCTTGATTTGCCCGATTGGGTCGAGCTTGCCGCGCCCAAGCCCTATGCGGTGATCTCGACCACCGAGGACA
>NZ_JBQCCN010000027.1:0-15033 GCF_051962185.1 Sphingomonas sp. | reverse complement strand
TCGGTGATCGCGATGCGGGCCAGGCTCGCGATCTTCTTCACGGTTGCGGCGTCTACGGACATGCAGGCGCGGCTAGCAGAGCGGCCGCCACGATTGCAACCGCCGCAACGATCAGGCACGGGTCCTTGGCTGCAATCGGAGCGCATCTTGGCCCGCAAATTCGTCTATCTGGTTCTGTTCCTCATCCTCCTCGCGATCGCGGGGCTATTCATCTATCGGCTCTTTCCCGGCGAGGTGATGAAGGCCGCGCTGGTTCCGAGCGCGCAGTTCGAGGGCGGTCCCGCCACAACGGAACAGGCGTATGAGAAGTCCGGCATGTGGTTCGCGCGGCCCGACATCCCCAACAACCCGGCGTTGTGGACGCCCGCCAACTACAAACCGGGCAAGAAGCCGCCGGTCGCGGTGTTCTTCATCCACCCGACCTCATACATCGACCGCGCGCATTGGAACGCACCGCTCGACGATGCCCAAGCCAACAAGACCGCCGAAGTGTTCCTGCGTGGCCAGGCGTCGGCGTTTAACGGGATCGGCGAAATCTGGGCGCCGCGCTATCGCCAAGCGACGTTCGGCGCGTTCCTGACCAGCGAGGCGGAGGCGCAGAAAGCGCTCGATTTCGCCTATGGTGACGTGCTCGCCGCGTTCGACGAATTCCTCAGGGAAGTCGGTCCCGACCGCCCGATCATCCTGGCCGGGCACAGCCAGGGCGCGCTCCATCTCGAGCGGCTGTTGCGCGAGCGCGTCGCCGGGCAGCCGCTCGCCAAGCGGATCGTCGCCGCTTACGTGGTCGGCTGGCCGATCTCGAAGACCACCGATCTTCCCACGCTCGGCTTGCCCGAATGCGCCACCGCCGACCAGGCGCATTGCATCCTGTCATGGCAGAGCTTCGCCGAGCCCGCCGATCCGTCGATGATCACCGACGTGTTCGACGCCACCACCGGCTTCGACGGCAAGCCGCGCAAGGGCACCGACATGGTCTGCACCAACCCGATCACCGGGACGCCGGGCGCTGCTGCCGGGGCCAAGGACAATCTCGGCACGCTGATCCCCTCCAAGGATCTGAACAGCGCCACGCTGGCGACGCCGGGGGTGCCGGCGAAATGCTTCGGCCGCGGCTTCCTGTCGATCGGCGAGCCGGTGAACCTCGGCGGCTATGTGCTGCCGGGCAACAATTACCATGTGTTCGATTATTCGATGTTCTGGGTGAACGTTCGGAACGACGCGGTACGACGCTACGCGACCTTCTCGGGCAAGCCCCTGCCCGCCCGTACTCCCGCCCCCTTTTCGACGCCCGCGCCGCTCGCGTCGCCCAAGCGCTAGCCGGCGCCGATGATCACCGCCGACCTGACCGATTTCCGCGCCGCCCTGCCCAATGGCGGTCGCCTGCTCGGCCTCGACGTCGGTACCAAGACGATCGGCACCGCCCTTTGCGACGCCGGCTGGAGCTTCGCGAGCCCGGCCGACCTGATCCGCCGCGCCAAGTTCACCGCCGACAAGGCGGCGCTCGCGGCGCTGGCGACGGCGCAATCGGTCAAGGGCGTGGTCGTCGGCCTGCCGCTCAATCTCGACGGCACCGACTCGCCGCGCACCCAATCGACCCGGGCATTCGCGCGCAACATCGCCGATCTCGGCCTGCCGATCCTGCTATGGGACGAGCGCTGGTCGACCCAGGCGGTCGAGCGCCAGATGATCACCGAGGATCTGAGCCGCGCCAAGCGTGCCGAGCGGGTCGACAAATTGGCGGCGAGCTACATCCTGCAGGGCGCGATCGACGGGCTGGTGGCGATCCAGCCCTGACTTTCAGCCCTGATCCCGCTGGACGTGCAGCCCCTGGACCGGCGCGCCCAGCACGCGGTGTCGCTCCACCGCCGCGCGGCGCAGCGCCTCGCGCGGCAGGCGGAAATAAGCGAGCGGGGTCATGCCCATGTGCGCCTTGAAGTCGCGATTGAAATGCGCCTGGTCGTAATAGCCCGAATCGATCAGCTGGCCGAGCGGCTGGTCGAGCCGGTCGCGGACCTTGCCCAGCGTGCGCAGGAAGCGCTGGCGGCGCAGCAAGCGCACCGGCGGGAAGCCGAACACCGAGGTGCAGACGCGATGCAACGTGCGCTGCTCGATACCGAGATGCTCGGCCAGATCGGCGACCTGGTCGACCTCTCCCGACAGCAACGCTTCCTGCACGCGCATCGCCATCGTCCGATAGGCGCTTTGCGAGGCCGGCCGCGCGCCGAGGATGGCGTCGAGCACCGCGACGCGCGCAGCATCGTCCTCCGCCGCGACGAGGCGCGCGAGAATCTCCGGCCCCGGCACGCCCAATTGGCGATCGAGCGGCACGATCAGATTGGCGAAGTCCGACGCATCGCTGCCGATCAGCGTCAGCCAGCCGATCGGCGTCAGCCCGACGCCCAGCACCAGCCCGCCCTCGGTCATGAAGCGCCGTGCGCGGTCGCTGGGCCCGAACAGCGCCGCTCGCGACGGCTCGATCGCATTCTTGGCCTCGCCATCCTCGAACCTCCACGATCCACGGATCGCGAATCGGATATTGGCCCATTCGGGATGCGTGAAATCGGCGAGCGGCCCGGTCGATTCGAGGAAATAATAGGAAGTGACGAGCGAGCGGAGATTTTCCGCCGGAAGGTGGAAACGGATGTCCGGCACGCCGGGCGGCGCACCGGTCGCTGGCGGACCGGTCATATCTTCCCCTCGTGCCCATTCTGTCCAAAAGGATGCCAGAGCGGAAGCCCAAAATGGGTTGATCGTCATCAAGCATCGCGGCGCGCTTGCGCCCCCGCCCCGGCGGGTCTAGGCGACGGCTTTAATGCAACCTTCCGATCATCGTCCCGCGGCTCTCATCGAGGGCGGCGCCGTCTTCCCGCACGGGCATTTGACGGGCATTTCCGGCCTGCAACCGCATGAGATCGCGTTCCTGCTCGACGAGGCGGAGCAATGGGTCGAGGCGAACCGCAATCGTGCCAAGCCCGACAAGCGCCTCGCCGGGCTGACCCTGATCAACGCCTTTTTCGAGAACTCGACGCGGACCCTGCTGTCGTTCGAGATCGCCGGCAAGCGGCTCGGCGCCGATGTCGTCAACATGGCGGTCGCGCAGTCGAGCGTGAAGAAAGGCGAGACGCTGATCGACACCGCGATGACGCTCAACGCGATGCGCGCCGACGTCATCGTCATCCGCCATTCGAGCTCGGGCGCGGTGCGGCTGATCGCCGACAAGGTCGATTGCCCGGTGCTCAATGCCGGCGACGGCAGCCATGAGCATCCGACCCAGGCCCTGCTCGACGCGCTCACCATCCGCCGCCGGCGCGGGCATATCGCCGGACAGCGCGTCGTGATCTGCGGCGACATCCTGCACAGCCGCGTCGCGCGCTCGAACATCCTCGCGCTGACCGCGCTCGCCGCCGAGGTCCGCGTGGTTGCGCCGACCACGCTGATGCCTGCGGCGATCGAGCGGATGGGCGTGACGCCCTATTCGGATTTCGACGCGGCGCTCAAGGATGCCGACGTGGTGATGATGCTTCGCCTGCAGAACGAGCGCATGTCCGGCGCCTTCATTCCCTCCACCCGCGAATTCCATCTGCGCTACGGCCTGACGCCGGAGCGGCTGGCGCACGCCAAGCCCGACGCGCTGATCATGCATCCCGGGCCGATGAACCGCGGGGTCGAGATCGATTCGAGCGTCGCCGACCATCCCGATCGCTCGGCGATCACCGAGCAGGTCGAGATGGGAGTCGCGGTGCGCATGGCCTGTCTCGACGTGCTGACGCGACGCGAGCGCAAGGTGGAGGGCTGGGCATGACCGCGCTCCGCTTCGTCAATGCCAGGATCGTCCGCCCCGAGGGAGTGACCGAGGGCGAGTTGTACGTCGTCAACGACCGTATCGCCGACGATGCGCCTGGCGCCGAGGCCATCGATTGCGGCGGCAAGCTGCTCGCTCCCGGCATCGTCGACCTCGGCGTGTTCGCGATCGATCGCGAGGCGTTCCGCGCGGGCGGCATCGTCCGCGTCGGACTGATGCCCGACCAGTCGACCGTGCTCGACGATCCCGGCATCGTCCAGCGCGCATCGCTGGTCGGCAAGCCCAAGCTGTGGATTCACCCGATCGCGGCGGCGACCAAGGGATTGCAGGGCACCGATCTCGCCGAAATGGCGATCATGCAGGACGCCGGCGCCAGGGCCGTCGCGAGCGGCCGGCGCTGGATCGCCGATTCGGGCGTGATGCGCACAGTGCTCGCTGATGCGCGCGACCTCGACCTGACGGTGATCGCGCATGCCGAGGACGGCGGACTGGCCGGCAATGCCGTCGCGACCGAAGGCGAGACCGCGACCCGGCTCGGCCTGAGCGCGGCGCCGGCGGTAGCGGAAGCGCTGGCGATCGCGCGCGACGTCGCGCTGGCCGAGGATACCGGCGCGCGGCTCCATGTCCGGCAAGTCACCACCGCCGCCGGCTTCGACCTGATCCGCGCGGCGAAGCGGCGTGGGGTGCGGGTAACGTGTGGCATCACCCCTGCCCATCTGCTGCTGTCCGACAACGCGATGAGCGATTTCCGCACCTTTGCCCATCTCTCGCCGCCGTTGCGATCGGAGGACGACCGCAAGACCGCGCTGGCGGCAGTGGCCGACGGCACGATCGACGTGCTGTGCTCGGGACACGATCCGCGCGGACCGGAGGAAAAGCGCCTGCCCTTCGCCGATGCCGCGCCGGGAGCGTCGGGAGCCGAGACCTTGCTGGCGCTCGGTCTTGGCCTGGGTCTTCCCGTCGAGCGGCTGTTCACGATGCTCGCGATCAATCCGGCGAAAGTGCTGGGGATCGATACCGGCGCGCTCGCCGTGGGTCAGCCGGCCGACCTGATCCTGCTCGATCCCGATGCCCCCTGGCAGATCCGGGGAGAGGCGATGAAGGCGCGGGCCGGCAACACGCCGTTCGACGGGCTGCCGACTCAGGGCAAGGTGTTGCGGCTGTGGAAGGGCGGGAAAGAGATTTCGGCCTAGTCGATCATGCGACCGACCTGGCCATCATCCAAACCGTCATCCCGGCCTTGTGCCGGGATCCGCCGGGAGGCAGGCCACACGGTCAGAAGTTCCAGGCCATTGACTTGCGGCACGGCAGACCCCGGCACAAGGCCGGGGTGACGACGGTATTTGGGTCGCGTCGAGCGGTTAACCTCAGCGCTTGAAGTCGGCGGCCTTGTCGCCGGCATTCGCGCGGACGAAGCAATTGCCGCCCTTGGCGCGATACGCGGCGCAGAGCTGCTTCGCGCCGTTCTGGTCGAAACCGCCGACCGACAGGCGGTAGAAGCTCTTGCCCTTGACCGTCACCGCCATGCCCGTCGGAGCATGGTCGGCGAAGCCCGAATAAGCGCGTGAGGCCCGGCCCCAGGCGTCGCGGGCGACGCCCGCGCTGTCATAGGCACCGAGCTGGACATAGAAATTGCCCTTGCCCACGCTGACCTTGGCGGCGCCCGGGGTGGTAGGAGCAGCCATGGGTTTGACGAAAGCGGCGGCCTTGATGGCCGTCTTCGGCGCCTTGATCAGTGGCGCCTTGCTGCCGACCACCGGCTGAACCGGCAGCGGCTGAACGACTTCGGCGCGCGGGCCGAACACGATGCTGGTCACCGCTGGCGCCGCGACCGGGGCGGGAACGCTGCTGCCGGCCTCGACGGCGGGAGCGCTGACCGCGACTTCGGCGGGTGCCTTGGGAAGATAGGCTTCGACCGGTGCCGCCGGCGTGGCGACGACCGGCGTGCTGGCGTTGAGCGCCAGCGCGACCGGCTGGCCCGGATCGGCGGCCGGCGTCACGCCGAGCAATGCGGCGACCTGGTCATAGCGCGACGCGGGATGCGCGAACGACGCCCATTCGGTCATGCGCTTGTCTGTGTCGGTCGGCGACAGATCCATCCCCGCGACCAGGCGGGAATCCTGCCAGCGGCCGGCGAGCGCAAGGCTGAGCGCCAGGTTCTGGCGCAGCTTGGCGTCGGCGCCCGGCTGGCGCGCGACCGGCAACAGCAGATTGACCGCACCCGACGGGTCGCCCGCCAGTGCCATCGCCAGACCGCGATCGCTGACCGGGATCGAGCCCGAATTGCTGTCGAGCGTCTGGTGGGCGCCGGCGTAGTCGCCCTCGGCGATCTGCGCGAGCGCGAGGTTGAGCGCGACCTTGCCGTCGCCCGGCGACAGCGTCAGCGCGTCGTTGAACGTGGTGCGCGCCGAGGCGAAACGCCCGGCGAGCAGATAGGCCTGGCCCAGTACCGCGCGATAATCCGCGACCTGAGGTCGCAGCTCGACGGCGGCCTCCGCCCAGCGCACGGCTTCCTCGCCATTGCGGTTCGCGAGCGCCTTCTTCGCCTTGGTCACGTCCAGCGCCGCGGCGCGATCATCGACAGCGCTCGACTGCGAGCCGGCCAGTGCCACCCCGTGATAGACGCCGCCGAGCGCGACGCAGAGCGCCAGCGCCGACAAGCCCGTGGTCAATCCCTTCGACTTCATCGCAAAGTCCCCCACTTCACCTCTTGGCCCGCGTCGGCAGCTGGCGCGCCAGCTCGTCGACTTCGGGTAGCGATTCGAGAAAGGCGTCGAGCGCCCCGGTAACGATCTGTTGCGCCGACTGGCCGCTGACCGCGCTGGCGAGGCGCAGCCGCAGATGGCGGTCCCCGTCGAGGCGCAAGGTGAACGCCGCCTTGTGCTTGTGCTGGGTGGCGCGCGCGATCCGGCTGGCCGCGGCGACCGACACCGGGCGCGGTTCGAACGGATCGGCGACCGGCGTCGGCACCGGAATCGGCGCGGGCGCCGGGGCGACCAGCATCGTTTCGACCGCCGCCTCGGCTTCCTCGGCGACGTCCTCGTCGAGCACCGGCGGCTCGAATTCTTCCTTCAGCGCATGGCGCTGCGCCAGCACCGGCGGCACGCCTTCAGGCGGCGGCAGAATCTGGTCGTCCTGGTGCAACGGATGCACGTCGGCGATCGGCTCGGGCGCGTGGCCCATGTCGTTCCAGCCGAGATCCTCGAGACCGGCCAGCGACGGATAGCCGCCGGTGAAGCCTTGCGGCCGCATCGCCGGCCGCGCCTGGCCCTTGCGCGCGAGCAGGCCCGAGGACAGCGAGGCAAAAGGTTTGGGTTCGCCCATCATCGCGCGCCCCTCAGCTCATCACACGACGGCCGAAGCCACCGCCGGCCTGGGGACGAGCGCCGAAGCCCGGGTGCTGCACCGCGGTCGGTGCCGAGAACACGGTGCGGCGGAAATTCTTTTCGAGACGGTCCGAAATATAGGCCCAGAGCTCCGTCACTTCGGCGGCGGAGCGGCCCTTGGGATCGACCTCCATCACCGTGCGGCCGTCGATCATTGAGGCGGCGAAATCGGTGCGATGGTGGATCGTGATCGGCGCGACGGTGCCGTGCTGCGACAGCGCGACCGCGGCTTCCGAGGTGATCTTGGCCTTGGGCGTCGCCGCGTTGACCACGAAGATCAGCGGCTTGCCGGCGCGCTCGCAGAGATCGACGGTGGCGCCGACGGCACGAAGGTCGTGCGGCGACGGGCGCGTCGGGATGACGATCAGTTCGGCGACCTGGATGACGCTCTGGATCGCCATGGTGATGGCGGGCGGCGTATCGATCACCGCCATCTTGAAGCCCTGCTGGCGCAGCACCTCCAGATCGGCGGCGAGCCGCGCCACGGTGGTCTGGGCGAAAGCCGGAAACTCCGTCTCACGCTCGTTCCACCAGTCCGACAGCGATCCCTGGGGGTCGATGTCGATCAGCACAACGGGGCCGGCTCCGGCGAGCTGTGCCTGCACCGCGAGGTGCCCAGACAGCGTCGTCTTGCCCGATCCGCCCTTCTGCGATGCCATCGCGAGAACGCGCATTGATCCTGTTACTCCCCGCTATTCCGAGGGCGAGGTGCCACGACCCGAGCTAAGAACAGGTTAACGGCGCGCTATTCAGTCACGGCGCGGAGGCGGGACGCGGACGGCATGGCTAACCTTTTCTTTGCCATTCGCCCGTTACAGCGCGATATTACACACAGGGCGTACTGGGCGGGACACGAGTAACATGCGAACGCTGATCGGCGCTGCGGCGCTTTCCCTTGCAACCGTCACCGCGACTTTCGCGCTTGGGGCACCGGCCATGGCCGATACCAAGGCGGGCGTCGACGCGTGGAACCGCGGCGATTACCGAGCCGCGGTCGACGAATGGCGCAAGGCGGCGATCGCCGGCGACGCCGACGCGCAATTCAATCTCGGCCAGGCCTATAAGCTCGGCCGCGGCGTGCCGGTCGACTTGCCGATGGCGGAAAGCTGGTATCGCAAGGCGGCGTTGCAGGGCCATGTCCAGGCTGAGGACAATTACGGTCTCGCGCTGTTCCAGGACGGCAAGCGCGCCGAAGCCGCTCCCTGGCTGGAGAAATCGGTCGCCCGCGGCGAGCCGCGCGCCGAACTCGTGCTCGGCACCATGTTGTTCAACGGCGACGGGGTGCAGCGCGACTGGGTCCGCGCTTATGCCCTGATGACGCGCTCGTCGGGCGCCGGCCTGCCGCAAGGATCGCAGACGCTGGCCGAGATGGACAAATACATCCCCGCCGATCAGCGCCAGCAGGGCGTCGAGCTCGCGCGCAAGATGGATGCCCAGGTCGCGAGCAACAGCAATTACACTCCTGAAATTACCGGCGGCGGCCCGGCTGGCCCCGGCGGCCAGACGATCACGCCGATGGACTTGCCGCCGTCCAGCGCGGCAGGCCCCGGCTTCGGGCAGCCGGGCGCGACCTATCCGGCGCCGGTCAAAGGCAAGCCCGGCCGGAATAGGCCGCCCGTAGTCGCGGCCAACCCGCCGCGGGCCTATAACCCGGCACCGGCCTACAATTCCGAAGAACCGCCCTCCGCTCCCGGGCCCGCCTATACGCCGCCGCCGGTCGCGCGCCCGAAGCCGGCGCCGGTGCGCGCCGAGCGCGAGCCCGCGGCCGTTCCGGTCGCGAGCGGCGGCAACTGGCGCGTCCAGTTCGGCGCGTTCCGCGACGAGGGCAATGCCAAGGCATTGTGGACTCGGCTCAAGGGCCAGGTCGCCGGGCTCGCCGGCATGCAGCCCTATCTCCGCAAGGTCGGCGCGATCACCAAGCTCCAGGCCGGACCGATCCGCTCGCAGGCCGACGCGGCGCGCCTCTGCGGTGCGGTCAAGCGCGCCGGATCGGAATGCGTGCCGGTCAATCCGTAAGCGTCGGATTCCCCTCCTTTGCAGGGAGGGGGAATTACACCGGGCCGGTATAATCCGGCCCGTACACCGCCTGGCGGATATCATGATGGAGCGTGCCGTCGAACGGCGCGACCTGGACGAAGAATACCACCGCCAGGTCGTTGACCGGGTCGACCCAGAACAGCGTGGTTGCCGCCCCGTCCCAGAAGAACTCGCCCACGGTGCCGCGATTCTCCTTCGCGTCCCGGGGCGGCGCGATCCGCACCGCAAAATCCAGCCCGAACCCGACCGAACCCTTTTCGGGCAGGAAGAAGCGCTTGGTGATGCGCGGGTCGAGTTGGTCGGTCGACATCACGCGGATCGTATCGGGTGAGAGGATGCCCATCCCGTCGAGCGTGCCGCGGCCGAGCAGCATCCGCGCGAACCGCATGTAATCGTCGAGCGTCGAGGCCAGCCCCGCCCCGCCCATCGTCAGCTTGCGCGGGCCGAAATTGAGCGCGCGGGTCTTGTCGTCGGGATAGCGCGTGAGCGTGCCGCCGGGCCCCTGGGTATAAGCGGCGGCGAAGCGCGACAGGCGCTCCGGCGGCTGGGTCCAGGCCGTGTCTCTCATGCCCAATGGCTCGAGCACCGTGCGCCGGCCGTGCGGCTCGAACGCCTCCCCCGTCAGATGCTCGACCAACAGCGCCTGGACGTCGACGCCGGTGCTGTAGCTCCATTCGGCGCCCGGATCGAACAACAGCGGCACGGTCGCCAGCTTGGCGCCGAATTCCTCCAGCGTATTGGTCAGCGCGAGCGGATCGACGTCATGGAAGATCTTGTCGGCGGGGGTGTCGCGCATTCCGTAGGAAAAGCCCGCGGTGTGGCGCATGATGTCGCGGATGACGATCGGTCGTGCAGGATCGCGGAGCAACGGGTTGCCGTCGGCGCCGGTCCCGCCCGCCAGCACCTTCACCTTGCCGAACGCCGGAAGATAATCGGCGAGCCGGTCGTCGAGCCCGAACTTGCCCTGCTCCCACAATTGCATCAGCGCGGTGCCGGTGACCGGCTTGGTCATCGAAAAGATCTGCACCAGCGTATCGCGCGCCATTGCCCGCTTCGCTTCGCGATCGGCGAACCCGAACGCCCCGAAATAGCGCTCCGCCCCGCGCTGCCAGACCAGGCAAGACGCGCCTGCGACGCGATTGGCGGCAACCATCTGCTTGAGAGCGGTGTCGATGCGGTTGCGGTCGATCGCGAAGCCGGCGGGGACGGGGGCAGCTCGCCCTTCAGCGGCGAAGGCAGGGATGGCCAACCCCGACGCCAACACCGCTAGTGCATTCCGTCGGTCCATGAACCCCTCCTGCAGCAATTGTGAACGTTCACTATTCGATCGTTTCGTTCCCCGACGCAACGATTTGTGAGAACGGAATCGCTCCCTCATGTTGGAGCCGCCGACGAAGATCATCGGCATATCGATGCGCATAGGCTTCGCGCTCAGCTCGGGGGCGTGCGAAATAAGCGTCGCTCAGTGCATCGTAATCACCCCCACGTGCGCAAGGTGTTTCGACCTTCTCCAACCAATCGGCCCAATGCCCGATCTCGTGGGGCAGCGTCCGGTAGAGTTGCGTCGCCCGCACCGATTCCTTACTCAAAGACAGCATATACCGGCGCCCAATGCGCGCGACCCCATGACCGTCCGATCGCAGCCGGTCTAGTTCTTCTGCCATGTCGGGCTGCAACGAGGTCGGCCATTCGAGCTTCGCCGACAGGTCCACCGCTTCGAGTAGGATCGCCGGCCCGCTGGCTGTGGGCGCCCGCCCGGCTCGACCCAATTCGGCGAAATAGAGCAGCCGCCCCCAAGCGGGATCGACAATGCGTTGCTTCCGCGTCGGCTGCCGCAGGACGACGATATCCAGACCTGGCCAATCGCTGCCCGGGATCGTTGACAGCAAGCGGACGACATCCTCGACGGAACAGGCATGAATGCATCCGCCGTTGGTTTCTTCGACGAAGAAGTGGACTGCCTTTCCATTCACATCGGCTGTCAAATGACGGTGCGCTCCCAACCGCTCTTTCCAAGTCAGGCGAGCGCGCACGGGTTCGGGGATGACCAGACGATTATTCTGCCCGTGCCCCTGCCTGACGGTTCCGATGTTGCGGTTCCGACGGCTCGGGTTGAACGACATCGCTCCTAGCTAACGGCCCAGTCCCTCCGCGCAATACCCTGCGCGAACAGCAACGCCGACAAGTCGCCATGATCGATCCGCGCGCCGGCGGCCGCGGCGACCACCGGTTTGGCATGATAAGCGACGCCCAGCCCCGCCTGGGTGATCATCGCGAGGTCGTTGGCGCCGTCGCCCACCGCGAGCGTCTCGGCCGGCGACAGGCCGAGGTCGAGCACCGCTTCCGACAAGGTCGCGAGCTTGGTCGAGGCATCGACGATCGGCTTGGTCACAGTCCCCGCCAACTTACCGTCGGCGATCTCGAGCACATTGGCGATGGCGCGGGTGAAGCCGATCTCGGCGGCGACGGGCTCGGCGAAGCGGGTGAAGCCGCCCGATACAAGGATCGCGCTCGCGCCCCAGCCGCGCATCGTCCGCACCAGCGCCTTCGCGCCGGGCATGATCTTGACGCGCTCGGCGAGGCAGCGGTCGATCACGCTTTCCTCCAGCCCCTTGAGCAGCGCCACGCGGGCATCGAGCGCTTCGCCGAAGTCGAGCTCGCCGCGCATCGCCGCCTCGGTGACTGCGGCGATCTGCGCCTTGATCCCGGCATAGTCGGCGAGTTCGTCGATGCATTCGACCGTGATCATCGTCGAATCCATGTCGGCGACGATCAGCTTCTTGCGGCGGTGCTCGGCGGGCTGGACGACCACGTCATAGCCCTGCCCTTCCAGCGCGGCGCGCGCGGCGGCCGGATCGCGCCCGAACTGGAGGTCGATGGCTTCACCGTGCTCGACCCAGACCTGAGCGACCGGCAGGCACCCCGCTTTGTCGAGGCGGTCGCGCGCGGCGCTGACCTCGCCCTTGGGCAGATCCATGGCTATCAGGGTGGCGATGAACAAGCTGGGTCTCCGATTGCTGCCTCTCTCACCCGTTCGTGCTGGGCCTGTCGAAGCACATGGTCACGCCCTTCGACAGGCTCAGGGCGAACGGAAGTAGAGTGGCCGACCTTCCGAAAGTCGCGCTCATCGCAGGACCGACCGCGAGCGGCAAGTCCGCGCTCGCGCTGCTTCTCGCCGAAAAACATGGCGGCACGATCGTCAACGCCGACAGTGCGCAAGTCTATCGCGACCTCAGGATCGTCACCGCCCGCCCTTCGGCGGAGGAAGAGGCGCGCGCACCGCATCGCCTGTTCGGCCATGTCGATGCCGCCGACACCGGTTATTCGGCGGCGCGCTGGGCCGCCGAGGCGCGCGTCGAGATCGACCGCGCGCTGGCCGCGAACAGCCTGCCGATCCTGGTCGGCGGCACCGGTTTCTATCTCCGCACCCTGATCGACGGCATCGCACCGGTGCCCGAGATCGATCCGGCGATCCGCGCCGAGGTGCGCGCGATGAACCTGGCCGACGCTCATGCGGCACTAACCGCTGTCGACCGGGAAGAAGCGGCAAGGCTCAACCCGGCCGACACCAGCCGCATCTGCCGCGCGCTGGAAGTCGCGCGATCGACCGGCCGCCCGATCGCCGAATGGCGCCGCGAGCGCGTCGGCGGCATCGGCGAACGGATCGATCTCGTCGCCACCATCCTGCTGCCGCCGCGAGACTGGCTCAACGAGCGGATCGACCGGCGGTTCGCGGCGATGGTCGACGCCGGCGCGATGACCGAAGTTTCCGCGTTGATCGCGCGCGAGGACGTGCCGCTCGATGCCCCGATCCGCCGCGCCATCGGCATGCCCGAACTCGCCGCCGCCGCATTGGGCGAGATCACCCTTCACGACGCGATCGCGCGCGCCAGCCTGGCCACCAGGCAATATGCCAAACGGCAATACACCTGGTTCCGCAACCAGCCGCCCGAGAGCTGGAAGCGCATGGAAGAGACAGATAGTTTCAAACTTGATAGCGAATTAGCAATAAGATTATCATAGTTGTGATTGACGCGTAGTTTTCATGCACGTAGAGCCGCGCCTCTGCAATCATGTTGCGTATGCGAAGAAGGAGGACCCGTCGTGGCCGAGAAAAGTGGAGCCGATATCCTGGTCGAGGCGCTGTGCGATCTCGGCGTGGAAGTCGTGTTCGGCTATCCCGGCGGTGCGGTGCTTCCGATCTATGACGCGATCTTCAAGCAGAAGCGCATCCGCCACATCCTGGTCCGCCATGAACAGGCCGCGACCCATGCCGCAGAGGGCTATGCGCGCTCGACCGGTAAGCCCGGCGTCGTGCTCGTCACCTCGGGGCCGGGCGCGACCAATGCGGTCACCGGGATCACCGACGCACTGATGGATTCGATCCCGATGGTGGTCATCACCGGCCAGGTCGCGACCCACCTGATCGGCTCGGACGCTTTCCAGGAAGCCGATACTGTCGGGATTACACGGCACTGCACCAAGCACAATTATCTGGTGAAGGATCCGGCGCGGCTGGGCGCGACGATCCACGAGGCGTTCCATATCGCGACCTCGGGCCGGCCAGGACCGGTCGTCATCGACATCCCCAAGGACGTCCAGGTCGCGACCGCGAAATACGTCAAACCGGGGCCGCCCCAGCACAAGACCTATCGCCCGCAGATCAAGGCCGACCCGGCGGTGATCGAGCAATTGGTCGACATGCTGGCCGCCGCCGAACGCCCGATCTTCTATACCGGCGGTGGCGTGATCAATTCGGGACCCGGCGCGTCGCAACTGCTGCGCGAGCTGGCCAAGATCACTGGTGCGCCGGTGACGTCGACGTTGATGGGCTTGGGCGCCTTCCCCGCCTCCAGTCCGCAATGGCTCGGCATGCTCGGCATGCACGGGACTTATGAAGCCAATTGGGCGATGAACCAGGCCGACCTGATCATCGCTTTGGGCGCGCGGTTCGACGACCGCGTCACCGGCCGGCTCGACGCCTTCGCGCCCAATGCGCGCAAGGTCCATGTCGATATCGACCGATCGAGCATCAACAAGACCGTGCGCATCGACCTGGGCATCGTCGCCGATGTCGGCCATGTCCTCGAGGACATGATCCGCGTGTGGAAAGCGCGCCAGCATCCCAAGCCCGACACCAGCGAATGGTGGCGGCGGATCGAGGGCTGGCGGGCGGTCAGGAGCCTCGATTTCCCCGAGGATTCGGCCAGGGACATCATGCCGCAGCGCGCGATCCGCGCCTTGTGGGAAGCGACCAAGGACCAGGCGCCGATCATCACCACCGAGGTCGGGCAGCACCAGATGTGGGCGGCGCAGCATTTCGACTTCGAGGCGCCCAACAAATGGCTGACCTCGGGCGGGCTCGGCACGATGGGCTATGGCCTGCCTGCCGCGATCGGCGCGCAGCTCGGCAATCCCAAGTCGCTGGTCATCGACATCGCCGGCGAAGCGTCGATCCAGATGAACATCCAGGAGATGGCGACGGCGACGCAATATCGCCTGCCGGTCAAGGTGTTCATCCTCAACAACCAATATATGGGCATGGTCCGGCAATGGCAGGAACTGACCTATGAGGGCCGCTATGCCGAAAGCTATTCGGACAGCCTGCCCGATTTCGTGAAGCTCGCCGACGCTTATGGCTGGAAGGGCATCCTGATCGAGGAGCGCTCGCAGCTCGACGCGGGCATCGCCGACATGCTCGCGCATGACGGCCCGGTGATCGTCGACTGCCGCGTCGCTCAATTGGCGAATTGCTTCCCGATGATCCCATCGGGCGCCTCGCATGTCGAGATGATCCTGCAGTCCGAC
>NZ_JBQCCN010000026.1:0-2008 GCF_051962185.1 Sphingomonas sp. | reverse complement strand
TTGGCCTCTCGATCGCACAGCGCCATCGCCTGTTCTTCGATACTGGGCCCCGGCCTTCGCCTGGGTGGATGGATGCAAAGTTCGCGAATTTGCTGACGAGTAGTCGGCATCGACACAGTGATAATTGTACTGTAGTGAGATTAAGAACAATCCAAGCGAGAGGTGCAGGTGGCGTCTTCGGTCGGAACATTGGGCTTCGTCGGCACGGGCACGATCGCCGCGGCGATGATCGAGGGGCTGGCGCTGTCGGGCAGCGAACCGATCATCGTCTCCCCGCGCAATGCCGGCATCGCCGCGGACCTCGCTGCGCGCTTCCCCAACGTCACGATCGCGGCGGACAACCAGGCGGTGGTCGATGCCAGCGACATGGTCGTGCTGTCGGTGCGCCCCCAGATCGCCGACGAGGTGCTGCGGCCGCTCCACTTCCGCGCCGACCAACATGTGCTCAGCCTGATCGCGACGATCTCGCTCGATTATTTGCACGAGGTGACCGCGCCCGCCGCCACGGTGACCCGCGCCGTCCCGCTGCCGCCGGTCGCGCGCGGCCAGGGGCCGACCGCGATGTTTCCGCCCAATGCGGCGGTGAAGGCATTGTACGATCGGCTCGGTACCGCGATCGAACTCGGCGACGAGAGCGAGTTCGACGTGTTCAGCTCGGTGACCGCGACGATGGGCGCCTATTTCGCCTTCGCGCACACCATCGCCGCCTGGATGGTCGACGAAGGCGTCGATACCGGCAGGGCGCATGCCTTCACCGCGCAATTGCTCGAAGGGCTGGGCACCGCATCGCGCGCGACGCCCGGGCGCGATTTCGCCGAGCTTGCCGACGAGCATCAGACGCGTGGCGGGATCAACGAGCAGGTGTTCCGCGCGATCACCCGCGACGGCGTGCTGCCCGAGCTCGACGCCGCGCTGGATGGCGTGCTGGCGCGGCTGCGCGCGGGGCGCGGGATCAAGGACTGACGGATGCGCGCGGTATACGATTTGATCGGCGAGGTGATCGGCGCGATCGGTGCGCCCGATTTCGTCGCGGCGACCGCCGACAGCTTGCGCCGGTTCGCCGGCTTCGACCTCGCCGCGATCGTGCTCCATCCCGATCGCGGCTGCCCGCACGTGCTGTACGACGATTTCGACCGTATCGGCCGCCGCGCCGCGGTCGAGACCTATGCCCGCGTGACGCATCGGATCAATCCGATGCTCGCTCTGTCCGGGGTGGTGCGCGCGCGCGACTTCGCCGGCACCCCGGTCGAGCGGATCGCCGCCCTGCGGCCCTGGCTGGTTCCGGCGCCCGAGGAGGAGCTCGGCTTCCGCACCGCCGGCTGGCCCGAACGCCAGGAGGAATTGGGACTCCATCTGCGCGGCTGGGATGGGACGATCGAGGTCGGATTGTACCGCGAACGCGGCCAGCGCCCCGCACCGGCCGCGACCTTGCGCGCGCTCGCCGCGATGGTGATGCCGATCGCCGCGGCGTTCGACCGGCATCGCGCGCTCGCCGGGGAGGATCGCAGCGTCGCGGCGTCGCGCCGCATCCGGCTGTCGCCGCGCGAGAATGACGTATGCGACCTGATGCTGATCGGCTGTTCGAGCGATGCGATCGCGCTCCGGCTCGGCATCAGCCGGTACACGGTCAAGGATCATCGCAAGCAGATTTTCCGCAAGCTCGGCATCGCCTCACTCGCGGAGCTGTTCGCGTCGGTGCACTGAGGCGGGATCGGGGTCGTCCTGTGCTCTCAATGGTGGCAACCCGCCGCAACCGGGCAGTTTCACCTTCTCGATCGTTTCCAGGTTCCGTCGTCACCACGGCCTTGTGCCGGGGTCCACCGTGCGGCAAACCCAGGATAAGAGGCTCTAGCGTCGAGCTGGCGGCCCGGTGGATGCCGGGACAAGCCCGGCATTGTCTGTTTGAGTTATCGTATAAGCGCGCGGTTCCGCTCATAAGCGGGATGCCCGGGCCGGGTGGCCACCCGGCCCGGGCGCGATTGGTCCGACCGTCCCGGCATAGGGCTCG
>NZ_JBQCCN010000025.1:0-4059 GCF_051962185.1 Sphingomonas sp. | reverse complement strand
CGGCTGAGCTGCCACCATTGCGGGCACGTCATGCCGACGCCGCGCGAATGCCCCGAATGCCATGAGGAGGATTCGCTCGTCGCGTGCGGCCCCGGCGTCGAGCGTATCGCCGACGAAGCGGCGGCGTTATGGCCAGAGGCGCGTACGGCGATCGTCACCAGCGACACGATCTGGTCGCCGGCCAAGGCGGCCGAATTCGTCGGACGGATGGAAGCCGGCGACATCGACATCGTCATCGGCACGCAATTGGTGACCAAGGGCTATCACTTCCCCAATCTGACCCTGGTGGGAGTCATCGACGCCGATCTCGGCCTGGGCGGTGGCGACCTGCGCGCGGCGGAGCGGACGTTCCAGCAGATCATGCAGGTCGCCGGCCGCGCCGGTCGCGGCGAAAAGCCCGGCCATGTCTTCATCCAGACCCACGATCCCAGTGCGCCGGTGATGGAGGCGCTGGTCTCCGGCGATGTCGATGCCTTCACCGCCGCCGAGACCGATGCGCGGCGCGAGGCGGGCGCGCCGCCGTTCGGCCGCTACGCCGCGATCGTGGTCAGTTCGGAGGATCAATCGGCCGCGCACGAGATCGCCCAATTGGTCGGCCGCACCGCGCCGCGTCTCGAGGGGATGGATGTCTATGGCCCCGCGCCTGCTCCCCTGGCGATGCTGCGCGGACGCCATCGCTATCGGTTGCTCGTCCATGCGCGGCGCGGGCTGGACGTGCAGGACGTGATCCGGGCGTGGCTGGGCGCGCTCGACTGGCCGGCCAAGGTGCGCGTCATCGTCGACGTCGATCCCTATAGCTTTGTCTGACGGGCACGATAGGATTGCGTCAGAACAGGGGTCCGTCCGGGGGAATTATCGATGTTTCGCAAGGTACTGCTAGGCGCGACCGCTTTGGCGGCGATGCTGCCCACGGCGGCGAGCGCGGCCTGGTATCAGGCTAGTTCGCAGCACTTCGTAGTCTATTCGAACGACAGCCCCGAGCGTGTCAAAGCCTATACCGAAAAGCTCGAACGCTTCGACAAGGCGGTGAGCGTCTGGCACGGCGTCAAGGAGGTCAAGCGCGGCCCAGCCGCCCGGGTGACGATCTTCGTGGTCGACAGCGTCGCCGATGTGCAGAAACTGTACGGCAATTCGGGCGTGGCCGGCTTCTATATCTCGCGAGGATCCGGGCCGGTCGCGTTCATGCCGCGCAGCGGCGGCAACGGCGAGTTGTCATCGCAAGCGATCCTGTTCCACGAATATACCCATCACTGGATGTTCTCCAATTGGGCAGATGCCGCCTTTCCCTATTGGTTCGTCGAGGGATTCGCGGAACTTCACGCGACCGCGCTCATCCAGCCGAACGGCAACGTCGTGTTCGGCGCACAACCGACCTATCGGCGATGGTCGGTTGGTCAAAGTGGGTGGATGCCGGCGCCCGATCTGTTGCGGGCGAAGCCATCAGACAAACTCGACGGACGGAGCCGGGACGCGGTCTATGGCCGCGGTTGGCTGCTGCTGGACTATCTGACCTTCAGCAATGATCGGCGCAAGCAATTGTCGGATTATATCGGCGCGATCAACAGTGGGAAATCGATTGACGAAGCAGCCAAGGTCTTTGGCAATAGCGACACGCTGGACCTCAAGATGGATGCCTGGGCTAAGGGGAAAGTCGCGTCCGGAATGCTGACCGCCGACCAGTTGCCGATCGGCGAGGTCACCTTGCGGCGGCTGACCGACGGCGAGGCGGCGGTGATGCCCGCGTTGATCCAGTCGAAACGAGGGGTCGACGACAAACAGGCGCCGGAGGTGGTCGAGCTCGCCCGCCGGCTCGCGGCCCCTTTCGCCAATGATGCCGGCGCGCAGAACGAACTGGCCGAGGCCGAATATGACGCAGCGAGCTCGACCAAGGACGACGCCGCCGCGCTGGCCGGCGATGCCCGCCCCGAGGCGGCGGCCGACCGCGCGATCGCCGCAGATCCCAAATCGGTTCACGCCTTGCTCTACAAGGGCATGGCGCAGGAGCAAATCGCGGTCCGCACAAAGGTCACCGATCCCGCCAAATGGCAGGCGATCCGCAAATGGTTCCTGCTCGCCAACAAGATCGACACCGAGGATCCAGAGCCGCTGGCGCAATATTATGACAGCTTCGGCCTGGCCAAGGCCAAGCCCACGCTCAATGCCGAAAACGCCCTGATCTACGCTTATGCGCTGGCGCCGTTCGACCTGGAGTTGCGTGCTCAGGCGACGCGCGTGCTACTCGGACAGAACAAGATCAAGGAGGCGCGTGTCGCGATCGGGCCGCTCGCTTTCAATGCGGAGGCGCCCGGCTTGGCCGAGCGCGCCGGCAAGGTGCTGGCCGCGATCGACGCCAACGACGTGCCTGGCGCGATCAAGCTGCTCGACGCGAAACCCGAGGATAAGGACAAGAAAGACAACGGCAAGAAAGGCTCCTGATATCGCTGACACGCTCGCCAGGCCTGTTTATCCGCCGCGGATTCTGCCATGTCGCACGCCATGAAGGCGATGCGCACGATGATCGGATTCCTGCGGCACCGGCTGGCCGCGATCGTGCTGGCGCTGTGTGTCGCGACCTGGCTCGCCCCCATCCCGGCGCGCGCCGACGATATCGCCGCCACCTCGCGCAGCGTCGTTCGCGTGGTGACGATCGCGATCGTCGACCAGGAAGTGGTAGGATTCGGGCACGGCTCCGGCTTCGCGGTCGGCCCCAACCGCATCGTCACCAACGCGCATGTCGTCGAACTGGCGCAGAAATATCCGGACAATGTCGTGATCGGCGTGGTGCCATCTGAAGGCAGCAAGTCGTACCAAGGCCGCGTCGTCGCGATCGACGCCAAGCGCGACCTCGCGCTGATCGAGTTCACCGGCGGGTCGCTGCCGGTCGCCACGCTCTATACCGGCAAGCCCGACGACAGCATGGGGCTCGTTTCGCTCGGCTATCCGGGCAATGTCGACCTCGCCACCGCGCAATCGGCCGCCGATTACATCAAGCCGCTGGCGCCGGTGCGGTCCGAAGGATCGCTGTCGGCGATACGCAACATCGACGGCCTGAGCGTGCTGCTCCATTCCGCCAGCATCTCGCGCGGCAATTCGGGCGGGCCGCTGCTCGACCGTTGCGGCCGCGTGCTGGGGGTCAATTCGGCGATCACCAAGGGCGAGGATGGCGACGCCAATTTCGCCTTCGCGATCGCCGAGAGCGAACTCGCCGCGTTCCTGCATGACAACAAACAGGCATTCAACGCGGTCGACATCCCGTGCATGAGCCTGGAAGCCCGGCTGAGCGCCGACGAGGCCGCCGATGCCGCGGCGCGCGAAAGCGCCGACGCCGCGCGCCGCGACGCGCAGGCGCGCGACCTGGCGAGCCGCCAGCAGGCACTCGAGGACGCGCGGCTGAACGCGCAGCGCGCGAGCGAGAACGTCATGGCGATCGCCGCCTTGTTGCTGGTGCTCGGCGCGCTGGCGGTGGGCGGCGGCGGCTTGCTCTATTCGCGCGGCAAGCAGCGCGAGGCGATCTGGGCGGCGTCGGGCGGCGGGGTGCTGATCCTGGCGGCGGTCATCGTCTTCCTGCTGAGACCAAGCGAGGAGCCGATGCTGCCGCCGGGTTTCGCCGTCCCGTCCGCGACGCCGGCCGCGACCGCCGCCGCCGCGCGCCCGTTGGGCAAGATGATCTGCAAATTCCAGCCCGACCGCAGCCGCGTGACGGTGTCGGAGACCAGCGACGTCAACCTCGACTGGGGGCAGGACGGCTGCATGAACGAGCGCACGCAATATGCCGACGACAATGGCAAATGGACGCGCGTGTTGGTGCCCAACGAGGAGCAGACCGTGTCGGTGCTGCAATTCGACCCCGATGCGCGGACCTATGTCGCCTATCGCTATTTCCTGAGCGCGGCGCAGATGGACGCGGCGCGCAAGCTGCGGGCACAGAACCCGCTCCGCCAATGCACGGCCGATCCCGGCATGCGCAACAATCTGATGGTCCAGCAGCAGTCGATCCGCGCCGCGCTGCCGACCACCTATAGCGAGAAGCTCGTCTATTCCTGCTCGGCGGCGCCCTGA
>NZ_JBQCCN010000024.1:0-5068 GCF_051962185.1 Sphingomonas sp. | reverse complement strand
CTCGAGGTCAATAACTTCCGGATCCCCGAGGCGGTGGGCGGCGAGGGCGGGCAACTCACGATCCCCCAAACCGGCTATCGTTTCATGCCCTATTTCTACCCGAGGTAATAACTCGCGCCGCGCGACATCGTGGCGCGCGCGATCGACCATGAAATCAAGCGGCTCGGCCTCGATTACGTCCATCTCGATATCAGCCATATGGGCGCCGAGTTCGTCCGGCATCACTTCCCGACGATCTACGAGAAATTGATGGGTCTCGGCATCGACATGACCAAAGAGCCGATCCCGGTCGTGCCGGCGCAGCACTACACCTGCGGCGGGATCATGATCGACCTCGACGGGCGCACCGATTTGCCGCACCTCTATGCCGCCGGCGAATGCACCCAGTCGGGGCTGCACGGCGCCAATCGCCTGGCCTCCAACTCGCTGCTCGAATGCTTCGTGTTCGGGGAAGCGTGCGCCAAGCACATCAACGCGCATTGGAGCGAGCTCGCGCCGCCGCCCGCGATCCGGCCGTGGGACGAAAGCCGGGTGACCGACTCGGATGAAGAAGTGGTCATCAAGCAGAACTGGACCGAGATCCGCCGCTTCATGTGGAATTATGTCGGCATCGTCCGCACCACCAAAAGGCTCGAGCGCGCCGCCCATCGCATCAAGATGCTGACCGGCGAAGTCGAGGATTATTATGGACATTTCCGCGTGACGCCCGACCTGATCGAGCTGCGCAATCTGCTCCAGACCTCCGACCTGATCGTGCGCTCGGCGCTGCACCGCCACGAATCGCGCGGGCTGCACTACACGCTCGACTATCCCGAGACGCTGCCGGTCGCGGTCGATACCGTTCTGGTTCCGTAAGAATCGTCCGCGCTTTTCAGCGGGTTGGTTGCTCGCTCCGCCGCTTTTCACGTGCGGTTCATCGCGGAGATACTATATCAGGGATTCCGCAACCGATTTCGTACGATAATTCAATCGGCGATGAAAACACGGGCGGGGGTCCATGGGTCGTTCTGTGAAGCGTTTCGGTAAGATAGCGTTGGGAGCAGCCGTCGGGCTCGCGATCGCGGGCTGCGTATCCGACAGCCAGTCGAACAGGATGGCGCGCGCCGCGCCGCCGCCGGTGGTCTATGCGCCGCCGCGCGAAGTCGTGCAGCCGGTCGCCGCCAAGCCTGTCGTGCTGGCGCCCGCCGCGCTCGCCGCGCTGGTGCCGACGCTGACGCGCGATTTCGGTGGCAAGGTCGGCATCGCGGTGATGAGCATCGACGACGGCTGGACGGTCACCTCGAACGGCGACCTCAAGCTACCGCAGCAGAGCGTGTCGAAATTGTGGGTCGCGATGACCGTGCTCGACCTGCGCGACCAGGGCAAATTGTCGCTCGACGATCCCTATACGGTCCGCAAGGACGATCTCACTCTCTTTCACCAGCCGATCGCGGCGCTGGTCAAGGGCGACGGGTACAAGACCACGGTCGGCGAATTGCTGCAGCGTGCGCTGACGCAGAGCGACAATACCGCCAACGACTGCCTGCTGCGCCTCGCCGGCGGGCCGACCGCGGTGCGCTCGTTCCTCGCCAGAAAGGGAATCGCCGACATTCGCTTCGGGCCGGGTGAGCGCCTGCTGCAGAGCTTCACCGCCGGGCTCGAATGGAAGCCCGAATATTCGACCGGCCGTTCGTTCGAAGTCGCGCGTGCACGGATTCCGGCTTCAACCAGGATGGACGCCTTCGAACGCTATATCGCCGATCCGCCCGACGGCGCCGCACCGCGTGCGATCGTGGCCGCGCTCGCTCGCCTCAAGAAGGGCGAATTGCTTTCGCCGATGTCGACGCAATATCTCATGTCGACGATGGAATCGTCGCATACCGGGCGCCAGCGGCTGCGCGGCGCGGTGCCCGAAGGCTGGACCTTCGGTCACAAGACCGGCACCGGCCAGGACTTCAGCGGGCGCACCGCCGGTTATAACGACGTCGGCTTCCTGATCGCGCCCAACGGCAAATCCTATGCGATCGCGGTGATGATCGGCGACACGCCCAAGACCATCCCCCAGCGTCAGCAATTGATGCAGGCGGTGGTGCTGGGCGTGGTGACCAACCACCGTTGGTGATCGCGGCGCTCGCGTTGCTGGTTGCGTCGGCGCAGTCGGCGGGGGTGCCGGCCGACCGGTTCGATGCGCTGATCGGCAGCTGGACGTGCCACGGCCATTTCATCAAGAGCGGCGCTCCGCTCGCGTCGCGGCTGGCGATCGCCCGTGACCCGGGCACCGCGACCTTGATCGTCCACCACGACGATTTGCCGCCGACGACTTACAAGTCGCTCGAGACCTGGACCATGCTTGCCGACGGCAGCTTCCGCGCATCGGTGGCAAGCATCGGCGCCATGCGCTGGTACGGCGCCGCCGGCTGGCAAGGCGATACATTGGCCTGGTCGCGGTCGGAAGGCGGCGCGCCGGTCGAGCAATTCGCTTACACGCTGACCGGGCCGGGAAAGATGCGGATCGACTGGTCGATCGCGCGCGGCGGCCCGCTCGTGCTCGGCGATACGCTGGACTGCGTGCGCGGCTGATTTGACCGCAAGCCGCGGGGCGCGCGGCGGCTCCGCCATCGCCACATCAGGTTCATGGACATCTTTCCCGATCCCGCGGCATTGGCCGCCGAGCTCGACGCGCGCGGCTGGGCCTTGCTGCCCGGCCTGCTCGATCCCGCGACCTGCGCCTTGATCGCCACGGGCTATGATGCGCCCGAACAGTTCCGCAGCCATGTCGTGATGGCGCGCCACGGCTTCGGTCGCGGCGAGTATCGCTATTATCGCTATCCCTTGCCCGATCCGATCGCGGGCTTGCGTAATGCGCTCTATCCGTACCTCGCCCCGATCGCCAATCGCTGGCACGAGCGGTTGGGCCTGCCCGTGCGCTTCCCCGCCGAGCATGGCGATTTCCTCACGCGCTGCCACGATGCGGGCCAGCGGCGCCCGACGCCGTTGCTGCTGCGCTACGGCCCCGGCGACTACAATTGCCTGCACCAGGATCTCTACGGCGAGCATGTCTTTCCGCTCCAGGCTGCCATCCTGCTGTCGCGCCCCGGCGAGGAGTTCACCGGCGGCGAACTCGTCCTGAACGAGCAACGCCCACGCATGCAGTCGCGGGTCGAGGTGGTGCCGCTCGGCCAGGGCGACGCGGTCGTGTTCGCGGTCAACCATCGCCCCGTTGCCGGGTCGCGCGGCGATTATCGCGTGGCGATGCGCCATGGCGTCAGCCCGCTCAGGTCGGGGCGGCGGCATACGCTGGGGATCATCTTCCACGACGCGGCGTAGTCCGCCCATTTTGTCGATTGCTGGCGGAGGAGCGCCCGCTCGACCCGCTACTCCGTCATCCCGGCCTTTTGCCGGGACCCACCGCGCAGCGAGCGTGAAGCAGGAGGCTCTGGCCCTGGACGTGCGGCACGGTGAACCCCGGGACAAGCCCCGGGGTGACGGGTGAGGTTTTGGGGCGGCCGTGGAGCATCGGCATCGAGCGACCGGTCGGTAGTGCGGCCGTCTGAATATCCGCCCCACCATGCTAACCATTTGTGGCCGCACGCGTGCCACGCTATCTCTGCCCGCGATGCCTCATCTCTACCTCGTCGACGGCTCGGGCTATATCTTCCGCGCCTATCACCAGCTCCCGCCGCTAACCAACCGGCACGGCACGCCGGCGGGCGCGGTCTATGGCTATACGGCGATGCTGTGGAAGCTCGCCGATGCGCTCGACAAGGCGGAGGGCCCGACCCATCTCGCGGTGGTGCTCGACAAGGGCTCGCACACATTCCGCAACGACCTCTACGACAAATACAAGGCGCAGCGGCCGCCGCCGCCCGAGGACCTGATCCCGCAATTCCCGCTGATCCGCGAGGCGACGCGCGCCTTCTCCCTGCCGTGCATCGAGGAAGACGGATTCGAGGCCGACGACATCATCGCCACCTACACCTGCCGCGCGGTCGAGGCGGGGTGGGACGTGACCATCGTCAGCTCCGACAAGGACCTGATGCAGCTCATCCAGCCCGGCGTCGACATGCTCGACACGATGAAGAACGAGCGGCGCGGCGCGGACTATGTCCAGACCAAGTTCGGCGTGCGCCCCGACCAACTGGGCGACGTGCTGGCGTTGATGGGCGACGCGGTCGACAACGTCCCCGGCGTGCCCGGGATCGGCGCCAAGACCGCGGCGAAACTGATCGTCGAGCATGACAATCTCGACGCCGTACTCGCCGCCGCGCCGGCCATGAAGCCGAGCAAGATGCGCGACAATCTGATCGAGCACGAGCCGATGGCCCGGCTGTCGCGCAAGCTGGTCGCGCTCCATTGCGACATGACGCTGCCGCACACGCTCGACGAATTGAAGCTGGAGGGCATTCCGCCCGAGCCGCTCCGCGCGTTTCTGGAAGACCAGGGATTCAAGACTTTGCTGTCGCGCATGGCCGCGCACGCGCCCGGTCGCGAACAGCCCGATCCGGTCGCCGCGGCGGTGGCGGTGTCGGAAGTCGCGACGCCCGATTTCATCGAACTGCCGCCGATCAATTGCGACCTCTATGAAACCGTGACGAGCATCGACCGGCTCGAGGCGTGGATCGCCGAAAGCCACGCCAGCGGCACGATCGCGATCGACACCGAGACCGACTCGCTCGACAGCATGGCGGCCAATCTGGTCGGCATCTGCCTTGCCACCGCGCCTGGCCGCGCCTGCTATATCCCGATCGGGCACAAGAGCAGTGACGACATGTTCGGGGAGGTCCCGCCGCAATTGCCGCTCGCCGAGGTGGTACGGCTGCTCAAGCCGCTGTTCACCGATCCCGGCGTGCTCAAGATCGGGCACAACATCAAATACGACATCAACGTGCTGATCCGGCACGGTTTGCCGGTCACGCCGATCGACGACACGATGGTGATGAGCTTCGACCTCGATGCCGGCCAGTCGCTCGCCGGGCACGGCATGGACGAGGTCGCGCATGCCACGCTCGAACACACCTGCATCAGCTACAAGGACGTGACGGGCACCGGCAAGAAGGCGATCAGCTTCGCCCAGGTCCCGCTCGACCAG
>NZ_JBQCCN010000023.1:0-30063 GCF_051962185.1 Sphingomonas sp. | reverse complement strand
TTGTGGGAGAGGGAGGGAGCCGACGTAGTCGGCGGAAGGGTGAGGGGGAGTCACGAGCGACATCTCCTGTGACTCCCCCTCATCCTTCCGCGCCTTCGGCGCTCCCTCCTTCTCCCACAAGGGGAGAAGGAATTTGGTCATCGCCCAAGCCCCCCGTCACCCCGGCCTTGTGCCGGGGGCCACCGTGCCTCGAACCCCAGCGCTTGCGGCTCCGTGGATGCCGGCACAAGGCCGGCATGACGGCGTAGGGTGTCTCTCCTTGGGGCATAGTCGCTACGCGTTCATACCTGAGGCCGCTGCCCATAGCGCGATCGGACGATTAACCGTCATTCCCGCTACCCCCGCGTCCCACACGCGCAGATACCCCGCGCGAAGGAGTCCCCCCATGCGCCGCGCCCTCATCGCCCTGCTTCCACTGCTCGCCGTCACGCCGCTCCACGCCGAGCCGGGTGCCGCGCCCTTCACCGTGCAGGAAACCGGTCAGACCTTTGCTAACCTCGACGACGCGGTGCAGTCGATCCGCATGGGCACCGCGACGATCCTGATCGCGCCGGGCGTCTATCATCAATGTACCGTCCAGGCGGGGGGCAACATCACCTTCAAGGCGGTCGAGCCGGGCAAGGCGATCTTCGATGGCGAGACGTGCGAGGGCAAGGCGGCGTTCGTGCTGCGCGGACTATCGTCGACGGTCGAGGGCATCGTGTTCCGTAACATGCGCGTGTCGGACGGCAACGGCGCCGGTATCCGTACGGAAATGGGCAACCTCACGGTGCGCAACTCGATGTTCCTCGACAGCCAGGAAGGCATTCTCGGCGGTCAGCCCACCGGTCAGCAGATCGTCATCGACCGTTCGACCTTCGCGGGGCTCGGCCAGTGCGACGAGACGGTCGATTGCTCGCACTCGATCTATCTCGCCAACAAGGGATCCGTGACGATCACCCGCTCGCGCTTCGAGCGCGGTACCGGCGGGCATTACGTCAAATTGCGCGTGCCCAACCTGTCCATCACCGACAACAGCTTCGACGACAGCCAGGGGCGCAAGACCAATTACATGATCGACCTGTGCGAGGGCGGCACCGGTCTGATCGCGCGTAACACCTTCGCCGACGGGCCGAACAAGGAAAATTGGACCGGCTTCATCGTCGTCGCGGCGGAAGGGCGGACCTATTCGTCGGCGGGGCTGAAAGTGGTCGACAATGTCGCGACGCTCGCCCCCAATTTCGGCAAGAGCCCGGCGTTCGTGGCGAATGTCGGCCGCGATCGGCTGGACGTGGGCGAGAACCAGCTGGCGGCGGGCATCCGGAAGTACGAAGAGCGCTGAGCGCGTCATTCATCTTCACGCCTCCCCGGCGTAGGCCGGTGCCCAGTTCCACCGTCGTTTGTGGTGAGGACTGTCCGTCCCAACTCGAGGCGCCGACGCTGGGGCCCGGCCTTCGCCGGGGAGGCGTAGTGGTTTGGCGACCGCTTCCGTAGATTCTACGGCCGGTTCGACAATTGGAAACGATTGCCGTCGGGATCGTCGCCGTCGCACAGATGCAGTTCGCCGAACACTTTGACCGGATCCATCGTCGCCCCCCGCGCCACCAGATCCTCGCGCGCCGCCGCGACATCGTCGGCGTGAAACACGACCTTGTGCGGGCCTTCGAAATCGGGCCCGATCTCGACATTCGGCCCGGCCGCATGGATCGCGATGTTGCATCCGCCCGCCGCCATGTCGACCCAGCCGTCATCCTGCTCAACGACCTCAAGCCCGAACATGTCGCGATAGAAATCGCGCATCGCGGCGAAATTGTGCGTGAAGATGATCACGCGGCGCATCTGATAGCTCATGGGCAGGTGCTGCCGGTGCCGTTGTCGAGATCGAGGCAACGGCCATCCATCTCGCCAGGCTTGATCGCGAAGCCGAGCACGCCGGCCAGCGTCGGCGCGATGTCGACCGTCTCGATCGAGAAGGGTTGCTCGAACCCTTTCATTCCCTTGCGCCAGAAGAGGATCGGCACGCGGCGGTCATAATCCCAGGGCGAGCCATGCGTCGCCACCGCGCCGGGATAATCGCCCGGCGGGATCGCGGTGATGCGCGGTTTCAGGAACACGACGAAGTCGCCCGATCGCGCGGGATCGAACGAGGCACGTTCGCGCTGCAATAGCGTCCAGGTCTCGGGCGGGCCGTCGGGCATCGGCACGTCGGCGATATCGGCCTGGGTGAAGACCGCCGCGACTTGCGGATCGGCGCGATAATGCGCGACCGCCGCAGCGAGCACCTTGGCGCGCTGGTCGCCGGTGATCTTGGGATCGATCCACACGTCGCCATTGGTCACGCCGTAGAGGATGCGGCCGCTCAGCCCCATGTCCTTGGCGATCCCCGCGCCGACGGTCTTTGGCGATAAGGCGAGGGCGACGCGCTCGGCCATCGGCATGGCGCGCTCGCGCTCGCGTTCGGGAATGTCGTTGCCGCCATGATCGGCGGTCAGCGCGACGACATAATCGACCCCGGTCTTGTCGAGCGCGGCGAACAATTTGCCGAGCGTCTGGTCGAGATTGGCGAGCTGGATGCACATCTCCGACCCCTCGGTGCCGTAGGTGTGCCCGACATAATCGGTCGCCGAGGCACCGATCGTCAGCACGTCGGTCGACTTGCCGTGGCCGAGCTTCATGTCGCGGACCATCGCGGTCGCCAGGCCGACGATGGCGCTGTCGAACGCGGGCGAGGCTTTCCACTTGCCCTCGCTATTGGCTGGGCGCTCGAACTTGCCGGCACCGACGGTCTGGCCGTTGGCGACGATCGCGCGGTCGATCGGCTTGCACCAATCGGGTTCGACGAACGCGGCGCCGGGCCTGGCGATCTCCGCCTTCGCCGCGGCATTCGCGGCAGTCACAGCGGCGGGCTCGGCGCGGCCGCCGTAGGAAATGAAGCCCTTGCCGTCGCGCCAGAACCAGATCTGGTCGACCTTGTGCCCGCCCATCATGATCGCGGCGCGGTCCTTGCCGGCGACCGATACGGTGCGGACGTCGGGGTCGGCGTCCTTCATCCGCTCGCCGAGCGTCGGCACACGCAAGTGGATGTCGGAGGCGACATAATTGCCCGCCGGGCCCTTCGAGGGATCCTCGGCGCAATAGACCGATCCCGGCCGTGGGCTGGTCCACTCGTACCAGTCGTTGGCGATGATCCCGGTACGCGCCGGGCGATCGCCGGTCATGATCGTCGAGTGGCCGGGGCAGGTTTCGGTCGCGGCATGGCTCTGAAACCCGGCCGGGAACACCGCGCCGTCGAGCAGTCGCTTGAACCCGCCGGTGAACCGATTGCGATATTGCGCGAACAGATCGGCCGAGAATTGGTCGACCGAGATCACCACCACCAGCCGGGGCGGCGGCGCCTTGGCCGGCGCGGCGGCGGGAGCGGGCTCGTTCCGCGCCGCGAGCGGTCCGGCGAGTAGGGCGAGGGCGAGCGGGGCAAACTTGGCAAAGCGCATCCGAGGCAGACTCCGCTGGGCGAGACGATGAAGGACCGCTAAGGGGCGGCGAGACAGGGTTCAAGGGGTCGCATGCACGCATTCGGTTTCGCCTTCGTGACGATGATGCTGGCGATGATCGCCTGGGCCTTGCCGGCATCGGCGCAGGGCGACCCGGTCAATGATCCGCCGCCCCACCTGAAGATCGTCCTGGTCGCGGAGACCGGCACGCCCAAGGCTGGCACCACGATCAACCTCGCACTCGATTCGCGGCCGCAACCGGGCTGGCACGGCTATTGGCAGAATCCCGGCGACGCGGGCTTCCCCGCCAAATTCCAATGGACGCTGCCAGCCGGCGTGACCGCCGGCGATCCGCGCTATCCGGCGCCGCAGCAATTGGTCGTCGCCGGGTTGATGAATTACGTGTTCGAGCACCCTTATGCGGTGATCGTGCCGTTGACGGTGCCGTCGGGTCTGGCGGCGGGCACCAGGCTGCCGATCAAATTGCACCTGCAATATCTGGTCTGCACCAAGACCCTGTGCGTTCCGGAACAGGCCGATCTATCGACCGACCTGACGGTCGGCGACGGCCGGCCCGACGCGGCGATCGCCGGCCAATTCGCCCAATGGATGCGCGCCTTGCCCCAGCCGCTAGGATCCAAGGCGATTTGGCAGGCGCAGGGCGGCGCCTTGCGCCTCGCGATTCCCTATCCGGCCAGCGCGGTGGGCGAGGGGGCCTATTTCTATCCGATCACCGCCGACGCGATCGACTATGCCGCCCCGCAACAGGTCGCGCGCGACGGCGACCGGCTGGTCGTCACCACCAAGGGCAAGGGCGCGCCCGGTCCGATCGAGGGCGTGCTGAGCGTCGGCGGCCATGCGCTCGCATTGACCGCGACGCCGGGTGTCGTATCGGCGCCGGCCGCGAGCGCGACGGCCGGCGACAGCGGCTGGTCCACCGCGCTGATCGCCTTTCTGAGCGCGGTGCTCGGCGGGCTGATCCACCACGTCATGCCCTGCGACTTCCCGATCCTCAGCCTCAAGGCCTTGAGCCTGGCGCGCGCCGGCGGCGAGGAACGTGCCGCGCGGCACGAGGCGCTGGCCTATACCGGCGGCGCGGTCGCGGTGTGCCTGGCACTGGGCGCGGCGATCCTCGCGCTTCGGGCGGGCGGCAGCGCGATCGGCTGGGCGTTCCAGCTCCAGGATCCGCGCGTCGTCATGCTGCTGTTGCTGCTGACGGTCGCGATCGCGCTCAATCTCGCCGGCGCGTTCGAAGTGCCGGTGCCCGCCTTCGTCAATCGCACCGGCAGCGCCGGCGGGGCGTTCGTCACCGGCGCGCTCGCCGCTTTCGTCGCGACGCCGTGCACCGGCCCGTTCATGGCCGCCTCGCTCGGCGCCGCGCTGGTGCTGCCCTGGCCCGCCGCGCTAGCGATCTTCGCGGGGCTGGGTCTAGGCCTGGCATTGCCCTTCCTGCTGCTCGGCTATGTGCCGGCGTTGCGCAAGCGACTGCCCAAGCCGGGCGCTTGGATGGATACGCTGCGCCGCATCCTCTCGATCCCCATGTGGCTGACCGCGGTCGCGCTGGCCTGGGTGCTCGGCAAGCAGGCGGGGGTCGACGGTATGGCGCTGGCGCTGCTGGTGTCGCTGGGCGCGGCTATCGTGCTGTGGGCGGCGGGCCGGCGGCAGGCCCGGGGACTGGGCTTCGGGCCGGTCGCGCTGGCGGTGCTGGTGGCCATCGCGGTCGCGGGCGTCTGGCTGGTGCGTGACCATCCGGCGCAGGCAGCGGCGGTCGGCGCCGGCGAGGAGAAGTTCAGCGAGGCCAGGCTCACGGCGCTGCGCGCGCAGGGCCGGCCGGTGTTCGCCTATTTCACCGCCGACTGGTGTCTGACCTGCAAGGTCAACGAGCGCGTCGCGATCGATACCGACGCGGTGCGCGCGTCGTTCAAGGCGAAGAACGTCGCGGTGCTGGTCGGCGACTGGACCAATGGCGATCCGGCACTCGGACGCTTCATCGAGGCGCATAATCGTGCCGGCGTGCCGCTTTATCTCTATTATCCGGCGGGCGGCGGCGACGCTCGTGTGCTGCCGCAAGTGCTGACGCCGTCGCTGCTGGAGGAATTGCCATGATCGCCCGGATGCTTGCCGCCGCAGTCGCCGCGATCCTGCTGGCCGTGCCCGCCGCCGCCGACAATCCCGCCGCCTGGACCCAGCCGACCGCGCCGTTCCGCATCGCCGGCAACATCTATTATGTCGGGACCAGGGGTCTCGCCTCTTATCTGATCGTGACGCCCAAGGGGCTGATCCTGCTCGACGCGACGATGGAAGCGAACGTCCCGGCGATCGAGAAGAACATCCGCGCGCTCGGCTTCAAGGTCCGCGACGTGAAGATCCTGCTCAACAGCCACGCCCATTTCGACCATGCTGGCGGGCTCGCGGCGATGAAGCGCGACACCGGCGCCGAACTCGACGCGATGGACGGCGATGTCTGGGCGCTCGAGAACGGCAAGCATTTCGGCGACCAGAATTATGTCGGGACGTTCCCGGCGGTGAAGGTCGATCGGCGACTGAAGGACGGCGACCGGGTGACGCTGGGTGGCGTCACGATGACTGCCATTCTCACCGCCGGCCATACCCGCGGTTGCACCACCTGGACGACGACGGTGCGGCTGAAAGCCGGGGCCAAGGCCGTCGTCTTTCCCTGCAGCCTGTCGGTCGCGGGCAACAAGCTCTACGGCAACAAGGCCTATCCCGGGATCGTCGGGGATTACCGGGCGAGCTTCAAGCGCATGGCGGCGATCAACGCCGACATTGTGCTGCCGGCGCATCCCGAAATCGCCGATGTCATGGGACGACACGCCAGCGGCAAATGGCTCGCGCCTGATCTGTTGCCGAAGATCGTCGCCGAAGCGCAGACCGATTTCGAGCGGGAAATGATGAAGCAGCAGGCGATCGCGAAATAGGGTTTATCGCGTCGGGAGCGCGCGACGCACGCTCCGCTGGACCTCAGGCCAATTCGCCCGACAGCGCCAGCGCCTGTTCGGCCGGGTGCGTCGGCGGGGCGTAGCTCGCGTCCTCGTCCTCGAGCAGCGACCAGCCCGACGGGCCGAGCACTTCGATCGGGCGATAGCGCGTCTTGTAGGCCATCCGCGACGATCCTTTCACCCAATAGCCGAGATAGACGTAGGGCAGGCCGGCGGCGCGGGCGCGCAGAATGTGGTCCATGATGATGAAATTGCCCAGGCTCGGGCGGTTCTCGTCGTCGGCCAGGAAGAAGCTGTAAATCATCGACAGGCCGTCCGCCTGCTGATCGGTCAGGCAGGCGCCGACCAGCCGGCCGCGCTCGCCATGCACGCTCGGCTCGCGATATTCGACCACCACCGAATTGACCGGCGACTGTTCGACCATGTCGGCATAATCGCCGTCGTCCATCATCGTCATGCCGCCGCCGGGATGACGCGTGCCGAGATAGCGGCGGAGCAACTGGAATTGCTCGTCGGTCGCCCAGGGATTGCAGGCGGTGATCTCGAGATCGGCATGGCGCCGCAGCAGCTTGCGCTGAGTCGCATTCGGCTGGAATTCCGGCGCGACGACGCGGACCGAGACGCAGGCCGAGCAGCCCGCGCAGCTCGGCCGATAGGCCACCGACTGGCTGCGGCGGAAACCGATCCGGCCGAGCGCGTCGTTCAATTCGCTGGCATGAGGGCCATTGAGCTCGGTGAACACCTTTCGCTCCTGCCGGCCGGGCAAATAGGGGCACGGCGACGGCGACGTCACGAAAAAGCGCGGAAAACGAAAAGGCGCAGTCACCGACTAATGTGTCCCCTCGGCCGCCGGTCCATCCGGCCCCAGGGGCATACTATGAATCGTGCCGAGCGTGATGAAAAGCGGCTTTACCAAGAAAGATAGTTAACGATTCACCAGAATGCGACGAACGGTCGCGGATCGCAGAATAGAGCCGCGCGAGTCGCGGGTGCAAGGCGGCTCGTCGCCGCTCCGATTCGTTTTGTCGCAAGCTTCGGTTCAGGCGGGCATTGCTAGCGGCACGGGCGAAGGAGATAGTGATGCGCCGCTTGCTGCTTGCCGCCTTGATCGTTCCATTTGCCGTCCCCGCCGCCGCGCAGCGTGCGCAACCGGTGCTGCCGTTCGCGCCGCGCGGGGTCGATTATGTCGAGAGCGTGTGCACCGGCGGATTTGACGGGCGCTATGAACAGACCCGCATCTTGTCGAACGGCCAGATCATGAAGGTCACCCGGCGCTCGACCGGCGTGCTGCGGGCGCGCGCGACCCGGGCGGAGGTGACCAAGATCTGGCGCGAACTCGACTTCGCGCGGTTCGAGCGTCGCACCGTGTCGCCGGAAAAGCCCTATGTCATGGACGGCATCGATTGCGCCCTGACCCGCCGCCAGAACGGCCGCATCCACACCGTGACCCTGATGCAGCAGAGCCGCGGCAAGCCGCGCTATCGCGACCTGGTCCAGGCGCTCGACGACGTGAATGAGCTTGGGCGTCGCGCGACGGGCCCGGTGCTGCGGCCCGCGGCGGAATAAGGACCGTCTAGCCCCGCCCCTTCAGGGGAGGGGCTTATCGGGTCTCGCTCTCAAAACGTTCCGCTGACCGTCAGGGTGAAGATCGGTCCGACCCGCTGGTGCTGGCGCTCGAGGAACGCCAGCGGAGCGGCGTTGCGGCGGCCGGTGTAGACGTCGCGCCAATAGCGGACATGGCCGTCGTTAAGGTTGAAGACCTCGAAATTGACCTTCACGCCGCGTACGTTCTTCAGCTCGACGAAGGCGCTGACATAGGGGCCTTCCCATTGCTGGTTGATCTCGTCGAGATACCAGACCGGGCCGTAATGATCGAACGACAGGCTGCCGCCCCAGGCGAATTGGGTGCGCGGCACGTCATGCCGCAAGGTGAGCTGCGCCCAGCGATCGTGCGTGTTGCTGATCTCGCGCGGCAGGCCGGTCAGCGGGTCGCGGACGCGCGCGCGTTCCACGCCGATATCGGCGTCGAGCTTCGCGCCGTGCCAGCCGATCGGGTCGAATTGGATCGTGCTGATGCTCTCCACGCCGGTGCACGTCGCGTGGGGCAGATTGCCGACCGCGTCGCCGTCGATCCCGACCGGGATATGATCGACGATATCCTCGATCCTGTAGTGATAGACCTTCAGCCGCGTCTTGCCCCAGCGGCCGAAGGTGCGGCCGATCTCTCCGGTCGCTTCCCAGCTTTGCGGCGGGACGAGGTTGGGATTGGCGTCGTTGCCGCGATTGTTGGTGACGTCCTGGTTGGCGAGGAAATCGGAAAAGCTGATCTGGCCGACCTTGCGCTCGAATTTGAGGCTGGCGTCCCAGCCCGGCGCCGGGCGCCACGCCAGCAGGATGCTGCCTTTCGGGCGAAAGAAGCGACGCGGCTTCTCGCCGATGCCGCGCTCGCCCAGCTCCGAATATTCGGCGCCGCCGGCGATCTGGAGGTCGAGCTTGCGCGACAGCGAGCGGCTGAGCGTGACCATTCCTTCGTAGCGTGTCTCCGCGACGATACCGCTGCCTTGCGGATAGGGGATCGAGACATAGGAGCCGTCGGGCTGCAGATCGGCCAGGGTGCTGATCTGCGCGTACCGGTTGTCGGCGCGCTCGAGCGAGATCGTCCAGTCGTTCGGCCCGCCCTTCCAATGATATTCGAGCCGCCCGACCGTCTCGCTGGTCTTGGCATCCTGGCCGTAGAGCAAGCCGTCGCTCGGCGCGCCGCTGTCGTAATCGGTACGCTGGTCGACGAACGCGGGAGCGTGCTCGAAATGGCGCAGGCCGATCAGCTTGAGCCGGCCGGGGCCGAGCGGCAGCGAGACGTCGCCATTCACGTCGTAACGGAAGCCCCAGGTGTGATTGAGGCTGATCCAGTCATTGTCGTTGCCGTCGTCGCGGATCCGGCGCTGATCATTGGCGCCGCGCTGCCAATAGGGATCGTAATCGAGCGACAGATTGGCCTGGAGCCCGCTTTTGCCGGTATATTTGAAGATGGCGGACATCTTGGCGTCGTCGCTGCTGTTCCAGTTCACCTGTTCGCGGCGCTCGATCAGCGCGCCGGACGGGGACAGCACGCGATAGTCGTTGCCGCCCAGCGCGCCGCGCGACGGCTTGTTTTCGAGCGAGAACGTATAATCCAGCGCGCCGAGCGTGCCGTTGTAGCTGATCGACCCCGCCAGCCAGCGCGGCTCGGCGTAATGCGCGCGAACCTGCGGGCTCCAGCTGAAATTGCCGCTGCCCTTGCGATCGGCCTTGAGAATCACGTTGGCGACCTGGCCGGTCAGGCCGGCGATGCCGAACGAGGCGGCTTCGCGGACTTCGATACGCAACACGTCGCCCGCCGGCACCTTTTGCAGCCGCGCCACCGCGCCGCCGGATTTGTCGGTCACGCGCTGGCCGTTGATCAGGACGTTCTCCGACGCCTGGCCCAGCCCGCGTGTGTCGTCGGCGGTGCGAATGGTGAAGCCCGGCACTTGTGACAGCATGTCGTAAGCGGTCTGCGGCGCGAAGCGCGCGAAATAATCGGGCGTGAACACTCCCGCTTCGCTGGCGGTCGCGTCGGCGCCGGCCGGTGAGGCAGGCTTGTCCTGACCGGCGATCGCCGCTGCCGGCGCACACAGACCGCCGGCCAGCGCGAGGATGCCCACCGCGTACCGCCAGCGATCGGATCTGTCGTGAATGCGCATTCTCTACTCCTGTGGTCTGGCCCGCGGGGATCGGCTCGACGCGCGCACCGCTCCAGCCGCGCTTGCAGATGGAGCGCGGGCGGCAGGCACGATGGGGCTTTCGCCGGTGGGCGTTACGAAAAGCGGGGTGGGGGCGAAGGCCGGCCGTCGGGCCGGGCGTCAAGGCTCAGGGATCGGGATCGGGCTGCGGATCGGCTCCGGCTGCCGCGAGTTCGGTCAGCTTGTCGGGCGACGTGGTATTGATGCCGCGCCTCCGCAGCTTCTTGACGAACTCGATGCTGACGCCGACCGCGCGCATGCCCTGGTAATCGTCGAGTTCGCCCTTGATCCCGAACTGGCGCATCGCCGCGATATACGCGGGGTTGAGGCCCATGTTGCGGGCCTCGACTATGTCTTCGATGCCGAGCCGCATGCCGGTCGCCCGCATCGCGCGCGCATAGTCCGGGCTGACGCCGCCGCCACGGGCTTCGGCGAGTTGATCGTCAGAAAGGTTGGCAAAGCCCGCCTGCGCCATCGAGCGCCGATATTGGTCGCTGACGGCGGTCGTCGGTATCCCGTCCAGGCGGACCCGGACGCCCGGGACGTCGATCGCGATCGCCGGATTCTCGTCGGTCGAACGCGAGCCGGCATCCTGACCGGGGGACGATGGGGAAGAGGACGTCGCCGCCACTGCCGTCGCGCCGTCGGTCGCCGGGTCCTTCGACCCGGCAGTCGGCTTGGGCGAGATGGTGGCGGCCAGGCGCTTGGCGGTCCGCGCGGCTCCTTCATGGACGTCGCCGGCGGTCGGGACGGTGGCGAGCGCGGTGCGGCCGGGAACGATGGTGACCGCGGCGAGCGGCACCGCCATGCTCAGCATTCCCGTCGCGAATCCGGCGACCCAGGACCGTCCGGACGGCCCGCGTGCGGGGCTCTGGTCGAGCACGCGACGGACACGGCGGCCGAGCGAGCTTTTCGACGGCGCGACGCCGTGCGCACCGAGCAAGGCGCCTCGACACTGATGACGGGCGACGCCGATCAGCAATTCGGCATAATCGGGTCCCGCGATGTTGGCGGCGAGCACCGCGTCGTCGGCGGCTTCCTCGCGCAATTGGTGTGCCTCGCGCGCCAGTACCCAGGCCAGCGGATTGAACCAGAAAGCGGCCGTGGCGACGCGCGCCAGGATCAGCTTGGCCCAATCCAGATGAACGACGTGCGCCAGTTCGTGCGCGATGATCGCTTCGGCCTGCTCGGGGGCGGCCACCGCGGCGTTGTTGAGCAGGATGACGGGACGCATCAGGCCCCAGCTCACCGGCGACCCGAGTTCGTCGCTCCACAACAAGGCGGTGCCGTTCTTGAATCCCATCCGCCGCTGCGCCCGGGCCAGCGCGCTCAGCCAGTCGGGGTCGACCAGCACGTCGGCGCGTCGCCGCAATCCGACGAGGCGCAGCAACGCGACCAACGTCAGCGCGAGCAGCAGCATCGTGGGGAGCAGGAAGGCGTAGCGCGCCGCGCCGACGATGATGGTGGTCAGCGCGCCAGCCGCCGGCGGTCGGGCGGCTGCCGTCCGCGAGCCATTGTTGTCGGCCGCTGCCGTCGTCTGGCTGGCGACCGGAAGCGCGGGCTGTGGAGCCGCGGCGGGAGCGGTCGCGGCAAAGCGCGCGACCGATGCGGGAATCGGGAGTGCCAAGGTCGGCAACGCCAGGCTGGCGAGCGGCAGGGCGACGAGCGCGAACAGGCCGAGATGGGCGACGGTGGATCGCTCGGCGGCCGAGCGCGCGCGAGTCACCCGCAACAGCGCCAGGGTGACGGCGGCCACGAGCAAAGATTTCGCGGCGAGCAGGAGCAGGGTGACGATCATTTCCCGCTCTCCCGCGCCTGGCGCGCCCGCGCGATCGCCGCCTCGAGCTCGTCGAGTTCCCGCGTATCGAGGTCCTGCGCCATGCCGAGCAAGGCACTGGCCGCGCTGACTGGCGAACCCTTGAAAAAGGTCCGTACCACCTGGCTGAGCGCGGTGCGCCGCGCCTGATTGTCGGACACGGTCGGCGAATAGACGTAGCCGCGATCGCTCTCCTCGCGCGACACGAATCCCTTGTCTTCCAGTCGCTTGAGCATGGCGCGCACCGCCGATCCGGTGAGCGGGTCCGGCAGCCCATCACAGATTTCGGCCACGGTGCGCGACCCCGCTTGATAGAGCAGGTCGACGATCTGACGTTCGCGTGGGGGCAATTGCGGTAGCATGACTCACCTCTCCGCTACATTTGTAGCGCGCTACAAATGTAGCGCAAGCGAAAAATGCGGGGGTGTCGATCCATGGCTCGCCGCTGACCGAGAGGTCGGGCCGGACAAGCGGTCGCCGGTAACTCCCAGTGGCGCGCCATCCCCGCGAGGACAGCGAGGAAGTTGTCGGTAATCGCGAAACCAGGACGAAGGACGGGTACGCGCTCGCCGGTTCGGCGAGACTGAGGGGTGATCCCGGTGAATATCGTCGCGACGCGGAGAAGAGCTGAAAAGGAACGCTATCAAGCTTCGGGAGTAGTAATATTGGCGATGATCTGTCGACTGTCGAAATATTAAAAAAGTATTACTACAGCCAACGTCGGCATGATCGCACCAAGGAGCAACGTGGTGCCGAATGTCGTTCCAACCGGGTTCAAAGCGCGCGAGACGCGCACGAAGGTGTTCCTCCCTTCCCGATTGCGGCTGGGCGCGGCCTGGGTGGACGCGTGCATCCACAACGTGTCCGCTCGCGGCCTGCTAGTCGCGTCTGACGAGGTGCCGAAGCCGGGGAGCTATGTGGAGATCCGTCGCGGTCGTAACGTGATCATCGGACGGGCGGTTTGGGCAAAGGACAGGTTTTTTGGCGTTCGCACGCAAGATCGGATAGATCTGCAGGCCTTGCGGGCCGATCCCGCGCAAGCGGGCGGGGGCCGCGGCAACGACGCGCCGCAGGGTATGGTCGAGCGCCGGAGCGAGGAGCGCTTCAGGCGGGATGCCGCGATGGCGCGAACGATCGAGCGCAACATCGCCATCTCGCGTGCCGTTCAATTCGGCCTGATCGCCTCCGCCGCCGTGGTCGCGTCCGCGGTCGTTGCGGTCACCGTCTACAACAACCTCGTCAAGCCGTTCGATCGCATCCAACGGGCGATGCTCGGCGATTCCTGACCCCCGGTTCGGCACGGGCGACGGCATGAAGATCGCCCCTCGGCCAGGGCATGTCCTAGATGCCTTTCGGGCCGCCCGGATCGCCGTCCGCTGCCGGGCTGGCGCGACCGTAGAAGCCGCTTTACTCCAGCCTCATGCACCTCCGCGCGCAAGCCCTGGTCCTGTCGGTCCGCCAGCATGGCGAGCACAATGCCGTCGTGCGCTGCCTGACGCGCGAGGCGGGACTGATCGCGGGCTATGTTCGCGGGGGGCGGTCGCGGGCGATGCGGCCGATATTGCAGCCGGCCAATCTGGTGATGGGCGAGTGGCGCGCGCGGACCGAGGACCAATTGGCCGGGTTGACCGTCGAACTCGTCCATAGCCGCGCGCCGCTCTATTCGGAGCCGCTCGCCACCGCCGCGCTCGAATGGGTCACCGCGCTGACCGCCGTCGTCTTGCCCGAAAGCCAGCCCTATCCACGGCTCTATGGCGCGCTCGACGCGATGCTGGGAGCGATCGAGGCGGCGCCGGCGGCGCGCGGCTGGGCGGTGGCGCTGGCCCGGTACGAGGATCTGCTGCTGGCCGAGCTCGGCTATGGCGTCGAGCGGCCGCCGGCGGTCAGCACGGAGTCCGGCTGGCCCGAGATCCTTGCCGCCTTGGCACTCACCGGTCGCGAGATCGAGGCGCATCTGCTGACCGATCGCCGCGCGGAGGCTCTGGCGGCGCGCGCGCGATTGATCGAGCGGTTGAAGCGCGCGGTTGCGTGACGGCGCTTCGCCCGGCAAAGGCGGCGGGACCGAGAGAAAGGGAAATCGCGTGCCGTTGATCGCCTTGCTGCCTGGAGATGGAATCGGACCCGAAGTCGTGGCGGAAGCGCGCCGCGTGCTCGAGGCGCTCGATCTCGGGCTGACCTTCGAGGAAGCGCCGGTCGGCGGCCAGGCCTATCTGCGCGCGGGCAATCCGCTGCCGGCCTCGACGCTCGATCTCGCCAAGCGCTCCGATGCGATCCTGTTCGGCGCGGTCGGCGACCCGCAATTCGATGCGCTCGAACGCCGGCTGCGGCCCGAGGCCGCGATTCTGGGCCTGCGCCGCGAACTCGGCCTGTTCGCCAATCTGCGCCCGGCCACGCTGACCCCCGGGCTGGAGGATGCCTCGCCGCTCAAGCCCGAGATCGCTAGCGCGATCGACATGGTCATCGTCCGCGAACTGACCGGCGACGTCTATTTCGGCGAGAAGGGGCGGCGCGTCGGGCTTGGCGGGGTGCGCGAAGGCCACGATTTGATGCGCTACGACGAGACCGAGGTCGAGCGCATCGCGCGCGTCGGGTTCGAGACCGCGCGCCGTCGCCGGCGCAAGCTCTGCTCGGTCGACAAGGCCAATGTGCTCGAAACCTCGCAGCTGTGGCGCGACATCGTCAACGCGGTCTCGGGGGATTACGAGGATGTCGAGCTGACCCATATGTATGTCGACAACGCCGCGATGCAGCTGGTGCGCAATCCCGGCCAGTTCGACGTCATCGTCACCGGCAATCTGTTCGGCGACATCCTGTCCGACCAGGCGAGCATGTGCGCGGGCTCGATCGGCATGCTGCCGTCCGCCTCGCTGTCGAGCTGGCGGTCGAGCCTGGGCATGTACGAGCCGATTCATGGCTCGGCGCCCGATATCGCCGGCCAGGGCAAGGCCAATCCCTGCGCGACGATTCTGTCGGCGGCAATGATGCTGCGGCATTCGCTCGACATGGCCGAGCCGGCGAACCGTATCGAATCGGCGCTCGCCAAGGCGATCAAGGGCGGCGCCCGGACGGCTGATCTGGGCGGGACGCTGTCGACGACGGCGATGGGCGACGCGATCCTCGCCGGCCTATGAGCCAGTTGCTCGACCTCGCGGTCGTCATCCCGACCTTCAACGAGCGCCGCAACGTGCCGGTGCTGATCGCGAAGCTCGACCAGGCGCTGCAGGGACTCGATTGGGAAGCGATCTTCGTCGACGACGACAGTCCGGACGGCACTGCCGATGCGGCGCGCGAGCTGGCCAGGCTCGACCGGCGGGTGCGAGTGATCCAGCGGATCGGCCGGCGCGGCCTGTCCTCGGCCTGTATCGAGGGGATGCTGGCGACTGCGGCGCCCTTGGTCGCGGTGATCGACGGCGACCTCCAGCATGACGAGACGATCCTGCCGGCAATGGCCAGGGCATTGGGCGACGACGCGACGCTCGACGTGGTGATCGGCTCGCGCTTCGTCGACGGCGGCGGCACCGGCGAGTGGGACAAGGACCGCGTCGCCAAATCGGCGTTCGCGACCCGGCTCGCGCGCCACGTGCTCGAGGCCGATCTCAGCGACCCGATGAGCGGTTTCTTCATGATCCGCACGGCGATCGTCCGCGACCTCGCACCGCGGCTGGCGGCGATCGGGTTCAAGATCCTGCTCGACATCATGACCGGGTCGCCGCGCCCGCTCCATTTTCGCGAACTGCCCTATACCTTCCGCGTGCGGACCGAGGGCGAGAGCAAGCTCGATCACGTCGTCGCGATGGAATATCTGATCGCGCTCTATGACCGCATGTTCGGGCGCGTCGTTCCGGTGCGGTTCGCGATGTTCTCGGCGATCGGCGCGATCGGCGTCGGCGTCCACATGGCGGTGCTGACGTTCGCGATGTTCGTGCTGAACATTCACTTCCTGACCAGCCAGGTCATTGCGGCGGTCGCGGCGATGACGGGGAATTTCTTCCTCAACAACGCGCTGACCTATCGCGACCGGCGGTTGAAGGGTTGGCGCCAACTGGCCGACGGCTGGGTGTCGTTCTGCGCGGTCTGCGCGGTCGGGCTGATCGCCAATATCGGCGTGGCCGGCTTCCTTCACGATTTCCGCGACAGCGGCTGGGCGGTATCGGCGATGGTCGGCGTGCTGATCGGGGCGGTGTGGAATTACGCGCTGTCGAGCAAGTTCGTGTGGGGGCGGTATTAGACCGCTCTAGGGCCAGCTCGGAAACCACATCCAATGCTGGAACGCCTGGACGCCGGGCAGGGCGGCAGCGGAGATGATCGGAAAGAAATAGACCGCGATCCCGAACGCCAGGATCGCAAAACCTTCGTCCCAATGCGCGAACTTGCCTCTGGCGAAATGGTCGAACGCGGCGGCGAGCGCGATGCACAGGAAGATCGACGGCAGATAATAGTAATAATAGAAGCCCAGCGACTTGGGGATGATCGCCCAGATCAGATAGCTTGCCGTCCATAGCCCCGCGGCGAAAAGCAGCCTGACGTCTCGCGCGCGCAGCCAGCCCCAGGCACAGGCGAGCACCGCGATCAGCCCTCCCCACATGATCACGGGATTGCCGATCATCAGGATGCCGCGCATCGCGCCGTCCGACGTTTCATAGAAATACCAGATCGGGCGAATGATCAGCGGCCAGGTCCACCACGCGGATTGATACGTGTGGTGCGGCAGGACTTGCACCTGCTCGCGGTACATGGTCATCTGGAACGGCAGCAGGTCGGCTAGCGTCAGCGGCTGATCATGATAGAGAAAAGCGGGCGCGAACGTCAGAAGATAGATCGCGACCGACGCCAGCCCGAACGCCAGCAATGCCGGGATCGTGGGGAGACCCGCCCAATGCGGCTGGTCGCGTCCCGACAACATGGTCGCGAGTGGTCGTCTTGCCCGCACGGCGTCGCGCCAGCGGACGATCACAAACCCCAATCCGGCCCAGGCGACATAAGGCACCGCCGCCCATTTCGCCGCGACCGCGAGCCCGAACAGCATCGCCGCGACGATCCAGCGCGTCCAGACCTTGCCGGGCGGCGCGCGCATCGCCCACAACATCGCCGCGATACCCCAGATGGTGAACACGGCGAGAAACGGATCGATCATCGCGATCCGCGCCTCGATATAGATGGTGAAGTTGAGCAGCGCGAAGATCGCGCCCGTCACTGCCGGCCGCATCCGGCGATAGAGCTGCCATAGAATAGCGAACACGCCCGATACCGTGGCGGCGCCGGCGACCGTCGAGAAGAAACGCCAGCCCAGCGCATTGTCGCCAAACAGGGCGATGCCGGCGGCGATGAATTCCTTGGCGAGCAGGGGATGCTCGGTGTTGACCGGTCCCGACAAGGCGAGGAGGGCACGGGCGGCGGGTACGTAATGGATCTCGTCGAACACGATCTTCGACGGGATCGTGACGCCCCACAAGAACAACGCCTCAGCTGCCAGCCCGATCAGGATCGCGACGAGAAACGGGCGGGAACGGCGAGGCATTGCCGCCCGCTTAGCGCATCGGATCGACAAGTGGGAACCGGTATTCGGGGCGGTTCGGGTCGGGTTAGGCGCGTTGCCAATTCGGGCTATACGTCGAACCTTACAAGTCCTCCCCCGCCAGGAGGAGCGTTCGGGCTTTGCCTGCCCCGGCAGGCCAAGATCGCATCCGGGGGGACGCGATCTCGCTCGAACGCGCAACGCGACTCAGGGGGAGGACAGCGACCAACTGGCCGTCGTGCCGCCTCCCCCTTCGTCAGGCTGCGCCTGACACCTCCCCTGGCGGGGGAGGATCATTGTGGACATCGATGCACCTTGGTCGCGATCACCAGTTCCCGTTCCGCATCCTCTGCTGTCGCTCCCGTTCGGGCGCGCTGGTGCTCGGTTCCGGGAAGGACCCGTCCGCGGGAAGGGCGCCGTCCGGTTCATAGGTCGCGATGACCGTGCCCTTGCTGGTGACCTTGTGGTCGGTCATCCTGAGCGCGCCGGCCGGCGTCCCATCGCCGAACAGGCGTTTGCCCTTGCCGAGCGTCAGTGGGAAGATCATCAGCACCAGGCGATCGATCAGGCCGGCCGCGAGCAATTCCGGATAGAGCGTGCTCGATCCCTGGATGACGAGATCCGGGCCATCGCTCCGCTTGAGCGCCGCTACCTCCTCGATACTCTTCAAGCGATGGCTGTTCTCCCAGTCGAGCGGCTGGTCGCCGCGCGTCAGGACGTGCTTGCCGGCGCGCGTGAACGCCTGGCCCATCTCCGCTTCGGGCCCTTCGACATACGGCCAATAGGAGGCGAAGATGTCGTAGGTGCGTCGGCCGAGCAGCAGGTCGTACTCGCCGGCGAACAGAGTACCGATCGTGTCGAATATCCCGTCGTCGCCGAACCGGAACAGCCAACCGCCCTCGTCGAACCCGCCGGTGTAATCCTCGGTCGGCCCGCCGGGCGCTTGCATCACGCCGTCGAGCGACAGGAACACGCCTCCGGTCAGCTTACGCATCGGCCGTCTCGCCGGCGCGGGCGCGCTCGATCGTCGCGATGTCGATCTTCTTCATCTTCATCATCGCATCCATCGCGCGCTTGGCGGCGGCCCGGTCGGGATCGGTCATCGCCGCCATCAGCGCGCGCGGCACGATCTGCCATGAGAACCCCCAGCGGTCCTTGCACCAGCCGCAGGCGCTCTCCGCGCCCTCATGATCGACGATCGCGTTCCAGTAACGGTCGGTTTCCTCCTGGTCGTCGGTGAAGACCTGAAAGCTGACCGCTTCGTTGGGCGTGAACGTCGGACCGCCGTTCAGGCCGACGAACGACTGGCCGAGCACGGTGAACTCGACCGTCAACTCGTCGCCCTGTTTGCCGCCGGGGAAGTCGGAGGCCGCGGCGTTCGGGCTGCCGACCCGGCTGTCGGGGAAGATCGAGGCGTAGAATTCAGCGGCCTCGCGCGCTTTGCCGTGGTCGAACCACAGGCAGGTGGTGATCTTGTTCATTGCCGTTCTCCAGAAACGAAGCCGACCGATGCGCCCTGCGGGTCGACCGCGAGGATGATGCGCTGGCCGCCGGGAACGTCCATCGGCCCCATGATGACGGTACCGCCATGCGCCTTGACCTTGTCGACCGCGGCATCGACGTCGGGAATCGAGAAATAGAAGGTCCATTTGAGCGGCTGCTCAGGGCTCGCGCGATCCATCATTGCGCCCAGCCGCACGTCGCCGCAGTCGATGAAGGTATAATCGCCCATCTCGCCCATCGGCATCGCCTCCTTCGAGGTCCAGCCGAGCAGGGAGGAGTAGAAGGGCAACGCCGCCTTCTGATCGGTCGTCACCAGTTCGTTCCAACTGCAGCGGCCGGGCAGGGTGGCCGAGAAACAGCTATTCTCCTGGTCGCCCATCGTCGGGTCGGGAGTCATGACGTAGAACAGGACGCCCTGCGGGTCGTTGACCATCGCGATCCGGCCGACGCCGGGCAGATCGGTCGGCGGCATGTGCGTCTTGCCGCCCGCCTTTTCGACCTGGGCGACGCTCGCATCGACATCGGCGACATGGAAATAGGAGAGCCAGGCGGGCCCTCCGGTCGGTGCCCCGTCCGGTAGCGCCGCGAGGCCGGCGACGCCCGTCTCGTCGACGTTGAAGATGTTGTATTGCATGCCGCCGTCGGGGGAGGGGAAAGCGGTCGAGGTCCAGCCGACGATGTCGCCGTAGAATTTCTTGGCGGCATCGACATCGCTGGTCATCAATTCGTACCAGATCGGCATTCCGGTTCGGTTGGCCATGTCAGTCTCTCCTGGGGATTATCGGTGGTCGGTATCGAGGATCGGCACGAAGCCGCCGAAGATCGCGCGCTGCATGTCGAACGCGGGCGGCGCGGCCCGGACGTCTGGATCGTCCATCATCCCGGCGAAAGCGGCGTCGCGGGTCGGCTTGTCGGGCCATTCGACCCAGCCGAAGATCACCGTCTCGCCGTCCTCGGCGGCAACCGCGCGCTTGAAGTCGGTGACCTTGCCGTCGGGAACGTCGGTCCCCCAGCCGTCGACGATGCGGCTGGCGCCCTTTTTGAGGAAATAGGTCGAAATCCGTCGCGCATGGTCGACGAACGCGGGCTTGTCCGATGATGTCGGCGCGACGATGCCGTCGACATAGCCGAACCGCCCGCCGTCGCCGCCTTCGAAGACCGGATCGTAACCGCCATAGATCATGCGTTGCGGATTGAACGGCATCTCGCCGTCGGGCTGCATGCGCTCGTCGGCCATCAGCTTCTCGGCCGCTGCGTCGCAGGTGGCCTTGTCGGGCCAGCGGACCCAGGAAAAGACGATGTGCTCGCCGGCTTCGGCCTGGACGGCGCGCTTCATATCGGTCCGCTTGCCGTCGGGAACGTCGTCGCCCCAGCATTCGACGGTCGATGTCGCGCCATATTCGGCGAACACCGGCGCGGCCTTGGTCGCCATGTCGAGATAGGCCTGCTTGTCGCCTTCCTTCACCGGAATGATGAAGCCCTGAATATAGGTCATGATGCCTCTCCTCTCATGCTTTGGGTCAGCGGATCAGGGGCAGCAGCGCGCGGATGCGGGAGTCGCGCAGCCACAGGCCACTCCATAGCATGATCCCGAGATAGACGCCGAACAGCGTATAGCTGAAGATCGGGCTTCCGACCCGCAAATGGGTCGCCACGGCGCCTCCGAGATAGCCGGTCAGCAGGATCGCGCCGAGAAATGCCGTGCGCGGCCAGGCGTAAAGCAGGGTGGCGATCGCCAGGATCGAGCCGAGCAGCCGATAGAAGCCGGTATCCGCGGGCAGCCCGAGCGGCGGGCTGTAGGCGATCATCGTTGCCGGGGCGGTCAGCTTGCCCGCCGCGTCCATTCCGAGGAACAGGATGACGAGCGCGGTCAGGACGCGGCCGGTCCAGACCGGCAGGGCACGCGTCGTCGGCGCCGCCGAAGCGGCTTGGTAGATCGTAGCCATGGTGTCTCTCCTAAGGTCGGTTGCGGCTCAGGCGGCCGCGGCGAACACGGCCATGTGGTCGGCGATCGCCTTCTTGAACGCGGGACGGGCCTCGCCGCGCGCGATATAGGCGGCGAGCTTGGGGAAGCCGTCGAGCACGCCGGTGTTACGAAGCGCGCGGAGAACCGAGACCATCATTAGGTCGCCGGCGGTGAACCCGTCCCCGTCGAGCCATTCCCCGTCGCCGAGCGCGGCCTCGAGGTCGGTCAGGCGGCCCTTCAGGTCTTCGATGACCTTCGGACGTCGCGCCTTGGACCAGTCGCGATCCGCTTCGAACACGTCGACCACCGCGAGTTGCTGGACGAATGGCTCGATCGAGTTGAGCGCGGCGATCGCCCATTGCACGGCGCGGGCGCGGCCGGCGGGATCGTCGGGCAGCAGGCCGGGGGCCAGGCTGGCGATGTGAAGCACGATCGCGCCGGACTCGAAGATCTCGACCTTGCCGTCCGAATAGGTCGGAATCTGGCCGAACGGCTGGAAACGGCGATGGGCCTCCGACTTGGCATAGGGAAGGTCGATGACGTCGACCTCATAGTCGATCCCGACTTCCTCGAACGCCCAGCGCGCGCGCGTGTCGCGGACCAGGCCCTGCGCGAAGGGCGGGACCCATTTGTACGCGGTGATGACGGGTTTGGTCATGGGACGCTCCTTCAGGCGAGGGTGGGAACGCCGGCGAGCGCCGGATAGTCGAGGATCACGATGCCGGTGACGGCGAACCAGAACAGGCCGGCGATCCAGGGGCGAAAACGGTCGGGCATCGGAAATCTCCCATGCGGAGAGGGGATGCGGCGTTCAGGCCGCGCTGCCCTCATGTTGATCGGCCATGGCGGCGTTGGCCGCACCCATGTCCATGTACATCGGCTCGAACGTGTGGCCGTCGAGATCCTCGAACGCGCGGCTGTACATGAAGCCCATGTCCTGGGTGTCGCGCGTCTGGCGGCCGCCCGCGGCGATCGCGGCATCGGTGATCGCATCGACCTCGGCCCGGCTGTCGCGCGACAAGGCGATCAGCGCGGCGCTGGTCTTGTGGGTGTCGGCGATCTCCTTCGACGTGAAGGTCGAATAGAAACCGTGGTCGAGCACCATCACGAAGATCGCGTCGGACCACACCATGCACGACGCCTGCTCGTTGCTGAACTGCGGGTTCTTCTCGAAGCCGATCGCTTCGTAGAACGCGGTCGACTTGGCGACGTCGGCGACGGGCAGGTTCACGAAGATCATCCTGGTCATCTGTTCTCTCCCTTGAAACCGAGCCGTCAGGGGGCTGGCGAATCGGCTGACTTGATTTGAATGCCCGACTAAGTTATAAAAAGCAACCATGAAGTTAGAAAAAGTGACTAAGCTAGAAAAAATGGCGGAAAAACGGTGGTATGACGATGCCTGCGGCACCGCGATGGCGCTCGAGCTGGTAGGCGAGCGCTGGTCGCTGCTGATCGTTCGCGAGCTGATGTTCGGCGGCCGCCGCTTCGGCGAACTCAAGGGCGCGTTGAACGGGATCAGCGCCAATGTGCTGACCCAGCGGCTCGAAGGGATGGAGGCCGCGGGCATCCTCAAGAAGCGCAAGCTGCCGCCGCCCGCCTCCGTCCAGGTCTATGAGCTGACCCGTTGGGGTTATGAGAGCGAGACCGCGATCCAGGAACTCGGCCGCTGGGCGACGCGCTCGCCCGCGCACGATCCGTCGCTGCCTTTGTCGGCGGCGTCGCTGATGCTGTCGTTCCGCACGATGTTGTCCCCCGAGCGCTCGGCGGGAATAGTCGCGACGCTCGGCTTCCGGTTGGGCGATGAGGTGTTCACGACGCATCTCGCCAACGGCACTTTCCAGGTCGAGCGGGCGGAGCCCACGGGCGCGGACGTAGTGTTCGCCTCGACGCCGCGGGGAATTGCCGCCTTGACCTATGGCGGCGTGCCGATCGCCGAGGGAGAGAAACTGGGTCTGGTGACGGTCGAAGGTGACCGCGCGCTCGCCGAGCGCTTCGTGACGCTCTTCCCGTTACCGCCCAAATGGACCGAGGACAGAGCTTGCCCGGTCGGACCGATACCGCCGGTCGCCTGATCCGCGCGACGCCGCGGGCGATCTACGATGCGTTCGTCGATCCCGATGCGCAGGTCCGGTGGTTGCCGCCGAGCGGCATGACGGGGCATTTCGATCTGTTCGAGCCGTGGGCGGGTGGGTGCTATCGAATGACGCTGAGCTTCACCGGCGAGCATGCGACTCCCGGCAAGAGCTCCGCCGATGCCGACACCGTCCAGGGCCACCTGGTCGAGCTGATTCCTGAGAAGCGCATCGTCCAGACCGCCGATTTCGAGTCGGACGACCCGGCGTTCGGCGGCACGATGACCATGACCTGGTCGCTCCGCGCCGTGCCGGAGGGAACCGAGGTGACGATCACCGCGTCCGACGTACCGCTAGGCATATCGGCCGAGGATCACGCGACTGGACTGGCCTCGACCCTCGCGAATCTGGCCGCTTTCGTCGAATAACGAAGCCGGGCGGTATCTCCAGGGCGCGGATTTTCGAACATCGGGTCCGTAATTCGCGTCTCGACTTAGCCGTACGCCCGCGTCTAGGGAGGGCGCCGCGAAGGAAAGCCGATGACCGATATCCCCAACATCCAGCCCGACAGCCGCGAAACCACCCTGTTGGCCGCGCCCGACCAGATGAAGAAGGTCCGCGACCTGTTCGGCATCGACAGCGACATGGAAGTGCCGGCGTTCAGCGAGGCGGACGAGCGCGTGCCGGATCTCGACCCGGCCTATGTGTTCGATCCCGACACCACGCTCGCGATCCTGGCGGGCTTCGCGCACAATCGCCGCGTGATGGTCCAGGGCTATCACGGCACCGGCAAGTCGACCCATATCGAGCAGGTCGCGGCGCGCCTCAACTGGCCGTGCATCCGCATCAACCTCGACGCGCACATCAGCCGCATCGACCTGATCGGCCGCGACGCGATCGTCCTGAAGGACGGCCAGCAGGTCACCGAATTCCGCGAAGGCCTGCTGCCCTGGGCGCTGCAGACGCCGACCGCTCTGGTGTTCGACGAGTACGATGCCGGCCGGCCCGACGTGATGTTCGTGATCCAGCGCGTGCTCGAGACCGAGGGCAAGCTGACCCTGCTCGACCAGAATCGCGTGATCCGCCCGAACCCCTGGTTCCGCCTGTTCGCGACCGCCAACACGGTCGGTCTCGGCGATACCAGCGGCCTCTACCACGGCACGCAACAGATCAACCAGGGTCAGATGGACCGCTGGAACATCGTCGTCACGCTCAATTACCTGCCCGCCGCGGTCGAGGCGCAGATCGTGCTCGCCAAGTCGGGCGAATATGACAAGCCCGACGGCAAGCAGGTCGTCGACAACATGGTTCGCGTCGCCGACCTGACCCGCAAGGGCTTCATCAACGGCGACATCTCGACCGTGATGAGCCCGCGTACGGTCATCACCTGGGCGCAGAACGCGCTGATCTTCGGCGATGTCGGTTTCGCCTTCCGCCTGTCGTTCCTCAACAAGTGCGACGAAGCGGAGCGGGCGCTGGTGGCGGAATATTACCAGCGCGTATTCGGGACCGACCTGCCCGAGAGCGTGGTGTCGAAGGCGTAACAGCGAGCGCGTGGCGCAGGAAACTCCCCTCGATCGCTTCAAGGCCGTACTCGGCGGCGCGTCGCGCGCGCTCGCCGACGAGCCCGAGGTCGAGCTGGCGTTCACTGCCGATACGCCGGCGCAATCGGGCAAGCATATCAAGGTGCCGATGCCGGCACGGACCCTGCCGGCCGACCAAGTCGCCGAGGCGCGCGGATTCGCCGATTCCTTTTCGCTGCGGCTCAGGCATCACAATGCCTCGCTCCACCTGAGAAATGCGCCGCACGACGCGGTCGCGCGCGCGGTATTCGATGCGGCGGAAACGGCGCGGGTCGAAGCGCTTGGGTCGCGCGGCTATGCCGGGATTTCGGCGAATTTGAACCACGCGCTCGACCTCCGGCTGCGCTCCGATCCGATCACGCGCGCGCGCAGTCGCGACGAAGTGCCGCTGTCGACCGCGATCCAGTTGATGGTGCGCGAGCGGCTGACCGGCCAGCCGGCGCCCGATATCGCGCGCGACGGACTCGATCTGGTCCGCGACTGGATCGAGGAGAAGGCTGGCGGCGATCTCGACGCGCTGCGCCTCGCGCTCGACGACCAGCGCGCCTTCGCCAGCCTGGCGACCAAATTGCTCGAAGACCTCGAACTGGTCGAGGGCGACCAGATTCCCGAGGACAGCGACGACGGCGGCTCGGACGACGAGGGCACCGACGAGGAACAGGACCAGGGCGAGGAAGGCGACGACCAGGGCGAGCAGGGCCAGGGTGAAGTCGAGGCGCGCGGCGAACAATCCGAGGCCGAGAGCGACGAAGGCGATGGCGCCGAGGCGGGCGACGAATCGTTCGACGATGCCGATGGCGAGGCCGGTGACGAAGGCGAGGAGGGGATGCTTCCCGTCCGGCCCAACCGCCCCTTCTCCGATCTCTCGCCGCAATTCGACTACAAGGCCTGGACCACGCAATATGACGAGGTCGTCGCCGCGACCGAGCTGTGCGATCCCGAGGAACTGACGCGGCTGCGCTCCTATCTCGACCAGCAGCTCGTCCATCTCCAGGGCGCGGTGACCAAGCTCGCCAATCGGCTGCAGCGGCGGCTGATGGCGCAGCAGAACCGCTCGTGGGATTTCGACCAGGAGGAAGGGCTGCTCGACGCCGCGCGGCTGGCGCGGGTGGTGATCAACCCGATGCAGTCGCTGTCGTACAAGGTCGAGCGCGACACCGAGTTCAAGGACACCGTCGTCACCCTGTTGATCGACAATTCAGGCTCGATGCGCGGGCGGCCGATCTCGATCGCGGCGATCAGCGCCGACATATTGGCCCGCACGCTCGAACGTTGCGGGGTCAAGACCGAGATCCTCGGTTTCACCACCCGGGCGTGGAAAGGCGGGCAGGCGCGGGAAAGCTGGCTCGCCGCCGGCCGGCCGCCGCAGCCGGGGCGCCTCAACGACATCCGCCACATCGTCTACAAGCAAGCCGACGAGCCGTGGCGCCGGGCCAAGCCCAGCCTGGGATTGATGATGCGCGAGGGGCTGCTCAAGGAGAATATCGACGGCGAGGCTTTGCTCTGGGCGCACAACCGGCTGATCGGGCGGCCCGAGGAGCGCAAGATCATGATGGTGATCTCCGACGGCGCGCCGGTCGACGATTCCACTTTGTCGGTGAACAGCGGCTCCTATCTCGAACGCCATTTGCGCCAGGTCATCCACTGGATCGAGAACCGTTCGCCGGTCGAACTGGTAGCGATCGGCATCGGCCACGACGTCACGCGTTATTATCAACGCGCGGTGACGATCATGGACGCCGAGCAGCTCGGCGGCGCGATCATCGAACAGCTCGCGGCGCTGTTCGACAAGCCTTGAGCGCGGGCTTGCTTCAAGCCCCTCCCCTCCAGGGGAGGGGTTGGGGTGGGGCCTATCCACCAGCGACCGGCTTGGGGCACTGCCCCACTCCCAACCCCATTCCGGGTGAACGATGCCCCGCATCGTTCAGGCCATGCCGGGGGCATGGCCGACCCGGAACGCCTGATGGGGAGAGGCTATGAGCATCGATCCACCCCCCGGCGGTTTCGCCGGCCCGGTCAAGCGATCGATCACCATCGCCGGCCACGAGACGTCGATCACGCTCGAATCTCTATTCTGGCAAGCGCTCGAAGAGGCGGCACGCCGACGCTCGCTGCCTTTGTCCGCGCTGGTCGCGGAGATCGATGCCCTACGCATTCAGGCGATCGATCCTCCCAACCTCGCCAGCGCGCTCCGTACATGGACTTTGGCGGATGCGCGGAGCGCAGGCGATCAGAAATGAAAATCACTCGCAATAGCGTTGACTCTGCGAACGACTCTCAATAGCGGATCTCCCAAGCAAGGGAGATAAGAGTGACTCGCAACAACCCCGCGCGCCGCGTCGCGCAGCCTGCTTTCCTGGCCTTGTCCTGCGTCGGCGCTTTTGCCAGCCACCCCGCGCTCGCCAACGGCGGTCCCGATACGGCGCCGGCCAATGACGACAGCGACGACGGTGGTCAGGCTCATCGCCGCGACATCATCGTCAATGGCCAGCGGATCAAGGAAGTCACCGATCCCGATGGCCCCAAGGACGTCGCGCCGGTCGTCGATACGCCCAGATCGATCGTCGTCATCCCGAGCAAGGTGATCGAGGAAACCGGGTCGGCTTCGCTCCAGGATGCGTTGCGTACCGTTCCCGGCATCACCTTCGGCGCCGCCGAGGGCGGCAATCCGATCGGCGACCGTCCCTTCATCCGCGGTTTCGACAGCCAGGGATCGATCTATGTCGACGGCGTGCGCGACCTGTCGTCGCAGACCCGCGAGACCTTCGCGATCGATTCAGTCCAGATCGTGCGCGGGTCGGATTCGACGCTCGGCGGACGGGGCTCGGCTGGCGGCACGATCAACATCATTTCGAAACTGCCCAAGGAAGGCACGTTCGGCAGCGTGTCGGCGAGCTATGGCGACGCCGATTACAAGCGCATCACCGGCGATCTGAACGTCGCGATCACGCCGACCGTCGCCTTCCGCATCCAGGGGCTGTGGCACGACCAGGACGTCGCCGGGCGCGACGCGATCTGGGCGAGGCGCTGGGGGTTCGCGCCGTCGCTGACGATCGGGCTGGGGACGTCGACGCGGCTGACCGCGAGCTATTACCGGCTGGAAAGCCACGAATTGCCCGACAGCGGCATTCCCTATCTCTACACGATCGGCAACGCGCCCGGCACCGGCAATATCTACACCCAGCCTGCGCTGGGGCGGATCACCACGGCGAACGGCCAGACCGGTTATGTCGACCGCAGCACCTTCTACGGCCTGGCCGTTCGCGATTTCCGCGACGCGACCACCGATCAGGCGACGCTCCGGGTCGAGCATGACCTGTCGTCGTCGATCACCATCCGCAACACCATGCGCTGGGCGCACTCGACCCAGGCGTATATTTTCCTGCTGCCCGACGACAGCCAGGGCAATGTCTATGGCAGCGGCCAGGTCTGGCGTCGCGGCAACACGCGTTATGGCTATTCCGACGCGCTGACCGATCAGATCGATCTCTACGGCACGGCCGACACCGGCGGCATCGAGCACAGTTTCGCGGTCGGCGCCGAACTTTCCTGGGAAAAGGCGCGGCGCGGGGCGTTCGTGTCGGCGAGCGGTTCGACCATCTCGCCACGCTGCAACCCGGCGACGATCTCGCGTTATTATTGCACCAGTCTGTTCAACCCCAATCCCTATGATCCGTGGGTCAATTACACCAGCGACACGTCGAGCGTCGCGACGCCGATCGTCAAGGGCGCGCCCAATACCGAAACGCAGAACGACGCCAACACCCAGTCCTTCTACGCGTTCGATTCGATCACCTTGATGCCGCGGTTGATCCTCAACCTGGGCGCGCGCGTCGATCGCTTCCAGTCGGTCACGACGCCGCCGTTCGCGGCCGGGACCGCGTCGTTCCGGCTCGGCCGCACCGATACGTTGTTCAACTGGCAGGCCGGGCTGGTGTTCAAGCCGACTCCCGACACCAGCGTCTATGCAAGCTATGCGACCGCCGCGACGCCGCCCAATACGCTGCTCGGCGAGGGGCGTGAGGACAATGCGCTGCCCACCACTGTCACCGATCAGAATGTGGCGATCCTCGACGCGCTCAAGGTCCAGAAGACCAGGTCGTACGAAGTCGGCGCCAAGGCGAGCCTGTTCAAGGAACGGCTCGGGTTGGGCATCGCAATGTTCCAGACAGACATCGACAATGCCCGGGTGACCGGCGACGACGGGTTGCCCTCATTCCTGGGCAAGACGCGCATCCGCGGGCTGGAGCTTACCGTCAACGGCACCATCCTGCCCGGCTGGACGGTGTTCGGCGGCTATACCTATCTCGATCCCAAGATCATCGACGGCGGCTTCACGTCGCTGGCGGTGGCGAAAGTCGGGCCGGCCCTGGCGACGACCGTGCTCGTGCCGTCGGTCAACAATGGCAAGCAAGTGCCGCAGACCGCGAAGAATTCCTTCACCGCCTGGACCACGGTCGAGCTGACCAAGCGCTTCTCGGTCAGCGGCGGCGCGCTCTACATGGATCGCCAGTTCGGCGGCTATGCCGACAACCGGTCGGCCTCGCAGGACGCGGCGGGCAACATCACCGTCACGCCGGCGAGCAAAATTCTCTACCGCATGATCCCGTCCTACTGGCGGTTCGATGCGCGCGCCGCGTACAAATTGACCAGGAACATTGAGCTCAGCGTCAATGCGCAGAACCTGACCGACAAAGTCTATTTCAGCCAGGTCTATACCAGCCATTATGCGTCGATCGCCCCGGGCCGGACGATTTTCGGCACATTGGAGTTCAAGTTCTGACGACGGACTCCCCCTCAGCCGTCGCCGATATCGCGCGCTTGCCGGAAGGTCCCGGGAAGCGCGCGGCGGTTCTTCGCACGCTCGCCGAATCGGGCGAGGCGGACGCGCAGGCGCTGTATGGCCAGTTGCAGCTCGACGGGAACGGCGTTGCCCGGGACGAAGCGGCCGGATTCGGCTGGTTCAACCGCGCCGCGACGCAAGGCCATGTGATGGCGCTCAACATGGTCGGGCGTTGCTATGACCTCGGCTGGGGAGTCGCGATCGACAAGGCACGTGCGGCCGATTGCTATCGCGTCGCCGCCGAGCGCGGGCTCGACTGGGCGATGTACAATTACGCGACCTTGCTCGCGCTCGGGCACGGCGTGCCCGAGGACAAGGAAGCAGCGCTCGTCTGGTTCGAGAAAGCCGCCAAGCTCGGTAACGCCAAGGCGATCAATTTCGTCGGCAGCTTCCACGAGGACGGCTGGGTGGTCGCGCGCGATCTCGCCAAGGCGGCGCGACTCTATCAGCGCGCGGCGGAGGGCGGCGATTTCCGCGGCATGTTCAACCATGCGCGGATGCTGGGCGACAAGGGGCGCACCGAGGAAGCGCTCAAGTGGATCGAGCGCGCGGGGCAAAGCGCGACCCCGGCGTT
>NZ_JBQCCN010000022.1:0-25928 GCF_051962185.1 Sphingomonas sp. | reverse complement strand
TTGGATCATCGACCGCTATGGTCACCCGATAGCCAACAACCGCACCGATTTCCGCGTCGACATCATTCCCGACCGCTTGCCCAAGGACGATGCCGACCGGGTGATCAAGCTGCTCCAGCAGCTGCTGACCCTGCCGCCCGAGCAGATCGCGCGGATCGAGACCGACCTCAAGCGCGCCGCCGGGTTTCAGCCGGTCCAGGTCGCCGAGAATCTCGACTGGGAGCGGTTCGCCGCGATCCAGGTCCGCTTGCCCGAACTGCCCGGCGTAGCACCGACGCGCGGCTATTCGCGCGGTTATCCGGCAGGGCCGGCCGTCGCGCACCTGACCGGTTATGTCGGGGCCGCCTCGGCCGAACAATATCGCAAGACCAAGAATCCGCTCTACATCACGCCGGGTTTCAAGATCGGCAAGGATGGCCTTGAAAAGGCGCTCGAAGATAAATTGCGGGGCGAACCCGGCGCCAAGCGCGTCGAGGTCACCGCGCACGGCAAACTGGTACGCGAGCTGGCGACGCGGCAGGACGTCCCCGGCCATAACCAACGGCTGACGATCGACGCCGGATTGCAGGAATATGCCGCGCGCCGGCTCGGTACCAATTCGGGCTCGGCCGTGGTGATCGACGTGACCAGCGGCGACGTGCTCGCGTTCGTGTCGATGCCGGCCTACGACCCCAACAGCTTTTCCGACGGGATCAGCCATCTCGAATGGAAGATGCTGTCGGACAACGACCATGTGCCGTTGATGAACAAGGTGCTGCAGGGGCTGTATCCGCCGGGATCGACGGTCAAGCCGATGAACGGCCTGGCGCTGATGCATGCGGGGGTCAGTCCCGACGAGCGGGTGAGCTGCGCCGGCGCGTTGCGCGTCGGCAATGGCATCTTCCACTGCCACAAGAGGTCGGGGCATGGCCCGCTCAACCTCAAGCAGGCGATCATGGCCAGTTGCGACATCTATTTCTACGAGATGATCCGTCGCCTCGGCTATGATCGTGTGGCGCCGATCGCACGGACGCTCGGCCTGGGCCAGAAATTCGACTTGCCCTTTTCGACCCAGCGTTACGGCACGGTTCCCGACAGCGCCTGGAAGCTCAGGAAGTACAAGGCCGCGTGGACCGTAGCCGATTCGCTCAACGCCTCGATCGGCCAGGGCTATGTGCTGGCCAACCCGATCCAGCTCGCGGTGATGGCGTCGCGCATCGCCTCGGGCCGGTCGCTGCAGCCGCGCATCGTGATGAACGGCAACGCGCCGCTCGCCAACCCGCTGCCCATCGACCCCCAGCATCTCGCCTATATTCGCGACGCGATGTACGGCGTGGTCAACGAGGGCGGTACCGGCGGGCGGGCGCGCCTCAATATCCCGGGCATGTCGCTGGCGGCCAAGACCGGCACCGCGCAGGTTCGCCGCATCACCATGGCCGAGCGCGCCAGCGGCGTGCGATCGAACGCCTCGCTGCCGTTCAAGATGCGTGACCATGCCTTGTTCATCTGCTTCGCGCCGGTCGAAAATCCGCGCTACGCCGCGGCGATCGTGCTCGAACACGGCGGCCACACGGTGACCAACCTCGACACGCCGGGAATCGGCCGCGACATCATGACGTATCTGCTCGACCGCGACCGCGCGCTGAAGTCGCTGGCCGAAGTCGAGCCGACCTGGGGCGGCGACATCGCGACGCGGATGGCGGCCGAAACCGCCGCCTACAAGAGTCAGTTGTCGGCGACGCAAGCCGCACAGACCGAAACCAACGCGACCGCGCCGACGGATGCGCCCGCCGTGGAGGCGGCGACCGACGCCGCCAATTCCTCGGCCGCCGCCATCGCCAACACGGCGCAGCCGGCCGAGGAAGGATCGCGGGAAGCGACCAATGACTAGGGGATCCTCCGCCAACCTGGGCTTCGTGCCCGAACCGCTCGCGCAATTGCCGTGGAAGGTGATCCTGCTGGTCCTGGCGATCGGCTGTTTCGACCTGCTCGTGCTCTATTCGGCGGCGGGCGGCCACGTTCGCCCCTGGGCGCTGTCGCAAGGCATTCGCTTCTTCGTGCTGCTGGGCGGCGCGATGGTGCTGTCGCGGGTGCGCGAGAGTACCTGGAGCTCGATCAGTCTGCCGGTTTATGGCGTCATCATCGCGATGCTGATCGGCGTCGAAGTGCTCGGCAAGGTCGCCGGGGGCGGCCAGCGCTGGCTGGAGCTCGGCATCATCCGATTGCAGCCGTCGGAACTGATGAAGCCGTTCATCGTGCTTGCCTGCGCGCGTTTCTACGAAATGCTGCCGCCCGCCGAGATCCGCAAGTTCGGCGCGATCTGGCCGCCGCTCGTGCTGATCGGCATTCCCGCCGGGCTCGTCATGCTGCAACCCGATCTCGGCACCGCGCTGATGATCACCGCGGGCGGCATCACGGTGATGTTCCTGGCCGGCATTCCGCTGCGGCTGTTCATCGGCGGGGGACTGGCGGCCGCGATCATGGCGCCGATCGCGTTCAACTTCGTGCTGCACGATTACCAGCGCAACCGCATCCTGATCTTCATGGATCCCGAAAGCGACCCGCTCGGCACCGGCTATCACATCAGCCAGTCGAAGATCGCGATCGGATCGGGCGGCATCTTCGGCAAGGGCTTCCTCAACGGGACCCAGAGCCATCTCGACTATCTGCCGGAGGGCCATACCGATTTCGCGCTGGCGACGATGATGGAGGAATGGGGGCTGGTCGGCGGCGTATTGCTGATCGTCGCCTGGTTCTCGATCATCTGGTGGGCGGTCGGCGTCGCGTTGAAAGCGGAAGGCCGCTTCGCCCGGCTGACCGCGGCGGGGCTCGCCACGACCTTGTTCTTCTACGTGTCGATCAACATGGCGATGGTGATGGGCATGGCGCCCGTGGTCGGCGTGCCGTTGCCGCTGATCAGCTTCGGCGGATCGTCGCAGCTGACCGTGCTGTTGTGCATCGGCATCCTGATGTCGCTCGACCGCCAGAACCGCCAGCAGACGCGTTGGTAGCGGCATCGCCGACGAAGCGCCAAAAAAGGGGTTGCAAAGCCGGACTACGATGGTAATTGCGCCCCTCCCCGACCGGGGACAGCCCCTCTTCGGGGCGAGCCGTCAGACGGCAATGGACGCATAGCTCAGTTGGTAGAGCAGCTGACTCTTAATCAGCGGGTCCTAGGTTCGAGCCCTAGTGCGTCCACCATCACCACTTCCGGATTTCACCCCCCGATTCGCACACCGATCCACAAGGTGCGCGGCGTGCCGAGGTCGATCGACCCGGCCTGGTTGCGCGTCTCGACCGCCTGGTCGAACAGGTTTTCCGCGCGTGCGACGATCGACACTCGGCGCGTCACCGGCAATTTCGCATAAGCGTCGACCGTGGTCGCGGCGGGCAGGACGTTGGTCTGCAGGTCGTCCTCATACTGATCGCCGACGTAGCGCGCGGTGAGCGACAGCAGATAGCCGGGCTGCGGCGCCCAGGCGGCGGTCGCGCTGGCGGCGTGGCGCGGGCTTTGCGCGGGGGCCAGGCCGTCGAACGCCATTCCGGGCGCGCGGACCTTGCTCTCGCTCAGCGCATAGGATCCCGACAGCGTGACCGTGCCGCTGCGCCATTCGACAGTCGCCTCGACGCCCTTCGCGTCGATCGCGTCGACGTTGCCGCGGCGGCGGAGATTGGGTCCAATCGTGATGTTGGCGATCGCATCACCCAACCGGTTGTAGAAGGCGGTCAGCCCGATCGCCATGCCCGGGAGCGGCTTGAGGTCGACGCCGCCCTCGACGCCTTTCAAACGTTCGGGATCGAGATCGGCATTGGCCTGGGTAGTGATCGGGAAAACGGTGAAGGGCCGATACAGTTCGTTGAGCGTCGGCAGGCGAAAGCCGGTGTAGGCGGCGGCGCGCAGGTCGACCCAGCGCGCGGCATGGAACAACAGGCCGCCGCGCCCGGTGACCTCGGTCCCGTCGCGCGCGGCGAAGCGATTGTCGGTGGCCAGCGCGCCCGCCCCGGTGCGTTCGCGAAAGAAGCCGTCGGTGATCGCCCAGCGATCCGCGCGCACGCCGCCGGTCACGACCAACCGGCCGATCGTCCAATCGTCCTCGACGAACAGCCCGGCGACGGTCGTCCGCCCGCCGGCATTGCGCCGCGCGGTGACCAGCCCGGCGGCGTTATAGGCGTCTTCGAACAACTGCCCGTCCGCCGCACGAACGTCGCCACCCAGGCGCAGGACGTGGTCGTGCCCGACCGGTGGTCGCAACTCGATCTTGCCGCCCAGGCCGGTCGACGGCGTGTTGCGCTGATCGAGCGTCAGCCTGAAGCTCGTCGCGCTGATCACCTTGTTGGTGAAATTGCGCGCCTGGAGATAGGCCAGCGCATCGACCTGCCAGGCGCCGCGCGACACGAAGCGGACGCTGGCATCCTCGCCTTCGGAACTCGAATCGGCGCCCTTGAAGCGCAAGGTACGGTTGTCGCCGAACAGCAACCCGCGCACCTGCAATTCCGCGGTGGCGCCGATCGGGATGACCGCGCGGGTGCCGGCCGACCAGTCGCGATAGCGCGCCGGAACGGTCGCGGCGACGCGCTGATCTTCGGGTGTGGTCTGGAACCCGTCACCCCGCTCGAACCGCCCCGAAACGGTCGCGAAACCACCGCCAAGGCTGGGCGACAGGCTTGCAGAGACGCTTTCCGAATTGCGGCTGCCGTAAAAGGCTTCGCCAGCGAGGACGGGCAAGTCGCGCCGTCCCGCGCTGACCAACTCGATCGTACCGGCGACCGCGCCCGAGCCGAACGCGCCCGACCCGCCGCCGCGCGTCACGCGGACACCCGCTAGGCGGTCGGGGACCAGGGCGCTGAACGGGATATAGCCGAAAAAGGGGTCGGCGATCGGCACGCCGTCGAGCAACACCAAGGTGCGGCTCGAGGCGTTACCGCCCAACGCCCGCAAGGTCGCGCCTTGCGCCGACGGGTTGGCCGAGCGGCTGTCCGAGCGGCGGAATTGCTGGAACCCGGCGACATCGTTCAACACATCCTCGACTCGCCCCGACGCATCGTTTGCCAGGCGGTCGCGATCGATAACGGTCGATCCATAGGCCGGCGTGCCGGGCGGCAGGTCGAGCCCCGTCCCGAGGACGACGATGTCGCCGCCATCGTCTCGGCCGGCCGGCGCGGTTTGGCCATTGGCCACCCAAGGCCATGCAATCGAGGATAGCAGAACCAGGCACGGGACGCGGCGGGACATCGTGTCGATTCCTTGAACGAGGGGTGCCAGCGCGGTGGACTCCCGACGTGCCGACCGCAAGTCCGCCCGGGAACGCGCGTCCTATCGGGCGTCGAAAGGTTCGCGCGCGAACGCCGCCGGCGAGTCGGCCCGGCCCTCGGCCCAGTTTCGCTCGACTTCGCCGATCGCCGTGGCGAGCTGCCCCTGACCGAACGGCTTGTTGAGCTTCACGATGTTGGGCGGCGCCTCCTCCGGTATCTCGCCATAGCCGGTGGCCAGGATGACGGCGAGATCGGGGATCAACGCGCGCGCCTCCCTGATCAGTTCGACGCCGGTCATGCCCGGCATCGCCTGATCGGTGATCAACAGATCGATCGCGGGATCATCGGCAAAGCGGGCCAACGCCTGCTGGGCGGATTCGACTTCGATCGCCTCATGGCCGAGATCCTCGAGCAGCGCGACGGTGTTCATGAGCACCAGGCTATCGTCGTCGACCACCACGATGCGCAACGGGCGCTGCTGGCCGGGCGCCGCCGCCGTCATGGGATTGGGCTCGCTATCATCGCGCTTCCGCACCTCCGTCACCGGGAGCCACAATTCGGCCGTGGTCCCCTTTTGCAGCACGCTGCGCAGTACCAACGCTCCCTGCATCTGAACCGCCAGTCCCTCGATCATCGACAGGCCGAGCCCCGTCCCCTTGCCAACCCCCTTGGTGGTGAAAAACGGTTCGGTCGCGCGCGCGAGCGTGTCGGGATCCATCCCCGACCCCTGATCGATGACCGACAGCACGACGTACCGGCCGGCCGCCAGACCATCGGAGCGCGGCTGGTCGACCACCGCCTCGTCGGCGGTGATCGCGATCTCGCCGCCGCCCGGCATGGCGTCGCGCGCGTTCACGGCCAGGTTGAGCAGGGCCATTTCGAGCTGGTTGGAATCGGCCAGGACCGGCGGCAACGACAACGGAAATTGCAAGCGGATCGGATGCGATGGCCCCAGCGTACGCTGCAACAGGTCGCGCATGCCACCGACCAGCGCCGGGACGTCGACCGGTTCGGGATTGAGTTCCTGTCGGCGAGCGAAGGCGAGCATGCGCTGCGTCAGGGCGGCACCGCGCTCAGCGCCTTGTCGCGCGTTGGCGATCAGGCGTTGCGCGCCGGCATCGCCCGCCAGGCGCTTGTCGAGCAATGCCAGGCTGCTCAGGATCGCCATCAGCAGATTGTTGAAATCGTGCGCGACGCCGCCGGTCAATTGCCCGATCGCTTCCATCTTCTGCGATTGGAACAGCGCCTCGCGCGCGATGTCGAGTTGACGCTGCGCTTCCTCGCGTTCGGTCACGTCGCGGGTGATCTTGGCGAAGCCGATCAGCTTGCCGATGTCGTCGTAGATGGCATCGATGACGACGCTCGCCCGGAAACGGCTGCCGTCCTTGCGCACGCGCCAGCCTTCGGCGGCGAAACGACCATCCCTGCGCGCCGTCTCCAACGCCCGCGCCGGTTCGCCGGCCGCGCGGTCTTCGGCGGTATAGAAGCGTGAGAAATGCGAGCCGATGATCTCTTCCGGCGCATACCCCTTGATGCGCTCGGCTCCGGCATTCCAGCTGGCGACGTGACCCTCGGCATCGAGCTGATAGATGGCGTAATCGGTCACGCTCTGTACCAGGATGCGGAATTGCTCCTCGCTCTGGCGCAGGACTTCGGTCGCCTTCTTTCGTTCGGTCAGGTCGCGCGTGATCTTGGCGAAGCCGATCAGCTTGCCGTCAGGGCCCCAGATCGGGTCGATGACGACGTGCGCCCAGAACCGCTCGCCACCCTTGCGGACGCGCCACCCCTCGCGCTCGAACTTGCCTTCGGTCCTGGCGGTTTCCAGCGCGAACTCGGGCAAGCCGTCGCGCCGGTCCTCCTCGGTGTAGAAACGCGAGAAATGCTGTCCGATGATCTCGTCGGCGGTGTATCCCTTGAACCGCTGCGCCCCGGCGTTCCAATTGGTGATGATCCCGTCGGGATCGAGCATGTAGATGGCGTAATCGGTGATCGCGTCGACCAGCAGCCGATATCGCTCGTTTTCCGAATGCGTGTCGGCCAAACCTCGTCCGCTACTCACTCCGCCCCCTTCGATCCGAGCCGACGCATCGGGCCCATCGGTGGAACATCGCTGCGTCATAAAAAGTTCCCGTCGGCTTGCGACACCACGATATTCCCAATTCTTTCAATGTTCAAAGCGGCGCGACACGCAGCCTGTCCGGGTGCGGGACGATAGCGCTGCGCGTAGGCTTTGACGTTGATCCATGTCATCACGGGCTTTCCCGGCATTTTCAGCGCGCTATAGCTCGTGGCGATGAAGACGCTCGTCGATCCGTCCAATGCGCTCGCGCAGGGACTCGCCGCCATCCGCAGCCAGTTTCGGGTGCCCTCCTCCTTCCCGCCGGAGGTGCTCGCCGCCGCCGCGGAGGCGGCCAGGCGCACGCCGACCGAGCATGTCGACCGTACCGCGATACCGTTCGTCACGCTCGATCCCGCGACCTCGACCGATCTCGATCAGGCGTTCTGGATCGACCGCGACGGCAACGATCTGGTGCTGCGCTACGCGATCGCCGACGTCGCCTGCTTCGTCGATGACGGAGGCGCGATCGATCTCGAAGCCTGGACGCGCGGCACGACATTGTACCTGCCCGACGGCAAGGCCGGCCTGTACCCGCCGGTACTGGCGGAAGGCGCCGCGAGCCTGCTGCCCGACGGCCCACGCCCGGCGATCGTCTTTTCGGTGCGCGTCGCGCCCGACGGCGCGGTCAAGCTCGACGGTGCCGAGCGCGCCGTGATCAGGAGCCGCGCCAAGCTCGCCTATGACTCGGTCCACGACAGCGATGTGCCGCCCGATTTCGCCGACCTCGCGCGCCGCATCACTGCCGCCGAGGATGCCCGCGGCGCCTCGCGCGTCGATCCGCCCGAGCAGGAAGTCGCGGAACAGCCGGACGGCAAGTTCGAGCTGCATTTCCGCCCGCGCCTCGCCGCCGAGGACAATAACGCGGCCTTATCGCTCGCCACCAATTTGGCGATCGCCGATGCGCTCCAGGCACACCATACCGGCCTGTTCCGGGTGATGCCCGCACCCGACGACCGCGCCCTCGGCCGCCTGCGCAACACCGCGCGCGCGCTCAAGCTCGACTGGCCGAGCGGCGTCGCGCTCAAGGACTATGAAAAGGGACTGAATCCCAACGACCCGCGCCAGGCCGCGTTCATGCTGGCGATCCGCCGCGCCGGCGGCGGTGCTTCCTACCAGCCTTATCGCGATGGCGTGGTACCGTGGCACGCACCGATGGCGGCGACCTATGCCCAGGCGACCGCGCCGCTGCGCCGGCTGGCCGACCGCTATGTCGTCCGCGCCACACTCGCCATCGCCAATGGCCAACCGGTCCCCGACATCGTCACCCAGGCGTTCGAGAAGCTGCCCACGGTGATGGCGCATGCCGACGCGACCGGCGGCCAGATCGACCGCGCCGTCATCGACCTGGCCGAAGCGGTGATGCTCAAGGATCATGTCGGCGAGATTTTCGGCGCCGTCGTCACCGATCTCGACGACCGCGGTGCGCGCATCCAGCTGAGCGACGATCCGGTCGTGGCGCGGGTCGACGCCCATGGCGTCGAACCCGGCGACGCCATCCGCGTCCGCCTCGCGACCGCCGACCCCGAGCACCGCTCGATCTCCTTCGCCCGGGTCAACTGACCGAAGAGCCTCGCACAGCGAGACTCCCAAAAACCTCCGCGCCTCGGCGCTCCCGCGCGAACAAACCTTGCTATCTTCTTCGTGGCTTCGTGTCTTTGTGCGAGCAATATTTTCGATGCAACCCGACCGGTTGGGCCGATTTTTGGCTCGCACGAATACACGAAGCCACGAAAATACGTCGAGAAAACGGCGCGGCCGGACTCAACCGACCCTTTTGGGCGCTAAAGAAAGCGCAGCGGTGACCCGCTGCGCGCTATCCCTATGTAGGCCGACACATAGTGCATTTCCGGCGTACGCGACTAACGTACGCTCCCGAAAGGTGTGTTGAAGTATGGCGACCCGGCCGTTGGCCCCCCTCGACGATTTGCCCCAGCCAGCGCCGCTTACGCACCTGCAGCGGCTCGAGGCGGAAAGCATCCACATCCTGCGCGAAGTGGTGGCCGAGGCCGAGCGCCCGGTGATGCTCTATTCGGTCGGCAAGGACAGCGCCGTCATGCTGCACCTCGCGCGCAAGGCCTTCTATCCCGCGCCGCCGCCCTTCCCGCTGCTCCATGTCGACACGACCTGGAAGTTCCGCGCCATGTACGCTCTTCGCGACCGCGCCGCACGCGAGGCGGGGATGGAATTGCTCGTCCATCACAATCCCGACGCTATGGCGCGCGGGATCAATCCGTTCGACCACGGCGCGCTGCACACCGATCTGTGGAAGACCGAGGGACTGAAGCAGGCGCTCGACCAATACGGCTTCGACGCGGCGTTCGGCGGCGCGCGCCGCGACGAGGAGAAGAGCAGGGCCAAGGAACGCGTCTTCTCGTTCCGCTCGGCCTCGCACCGCTGGGATCCCAAGAACCAGCGCCCCGAACTCTGGCACCTCTACAACGCGCACAAGGCCAAGGGCGAAAGCATCCGCGTCTTCCCGCTGTCGAATTGGACCGAGCTCGACATCTGGCAATACATCCATCTTGAGGGAATCGAGATCGTCCCGCTCTATTTCTCGGCGCCGCGCCCGACGGTGGAGCGCGACGGGCTGATCCTGATGGTCGACGACGACCGTTTCCGCCTCAATCCCGGCGAAGTGCCGGTGGAACGCTCGATCCGCTTCCGCACGCTCGGCTGCTACCCGCTGACCGGCGCGGTCGAGAGCGAAGCGGCGACCTTGCCGCAGATCATCCAGGAAATGCTGCTGACCACCACGTCCGAACGCCAGGGCCGCGCGATCGACAAGGACGCCGGCGGCGCGGGCATGGAGAAGAAGAAACAGGAGGGGTACTTTTGACGCGCCGCGTCATGCGCAGCGTGACGAAGCGTCAACCCCGGCGCAGGCCGGGGTCGCGCGCCTCATGCGCAAGCTTGCGATCGCCAGCGGCCCCGGCCTCCGCCGGGGCGACGGAATAGACATATGACCACTCCCTCCTACCGCCCCGATTCCCTCATCGCCGAGGACATCGATTCCTATCTCGCGCAACACCAGCGCAAGACCCTCCTCCGCTTCCTGACCTGCGGGTCGGTCGACGACGGCAAGTCCACGCTGATCGGCCGGCTGCTCTACGACAGCCGGATGATCTTCGACGATCAGCTCGCCCAGCTCGAGGCCGACAGCAAGCGCGTAGGCACGCAAGGGCAGGAAATTGACTTCGCCCTGCTGGTCGACGGTCTCGCCGCCGAGCGCGAGCAGGGCATTACGATCGACGTCGCCTATCGCTTCTTCGCGACCGAGAAACGCAAGTTCATCGTCGCCGACACGCCCGGCCACGAGCAATATACGCGCAACATGGTCACCGGCGCCTCGACCGCCGACCTCGCGGTCATCTTGGTCGACGCGCGCAAGGGCGTGCTGACCCAGACGCGCCGACATTCGTACCTCGCGCACTTGATCGGTATCCGCCACATCGTGCTGGCGGTGAACAAGATGGACCTGGTCGGCTATGACCAGGCGACCTACGACGCGATCGTCGCAAACAATGCCGCGTTCGCGACGAGCATCGGCATCGAGGAGTTCACCGCGATCCCGATCTCGGGATTCAAGGGCGACAATATCACCGCCCTATCAGTCAACACACCGTGGTTCGCGGGCCCGACCCTGATGGAGCATCTCGAAACCGTCGAGCTCGACAGCGAAGCCGATCGCGCCAAGCCGTTCCGCATGGCGGTGCAATGGGTCAACCGCCCCAATCTCGATTTCCGCGGCTTTGCCGGGCTGATCTCCGAAGGAACGATTTCGCCAGGCGATGCCGTGCGCATCCTGCCTTCGGGCAAGACCACGCGGGTCGAGCGTATCGTCACGCTGGACGGCGATCTCGACGTGGCGGTCGCCGGCCAGTCGGTCACGCTGACGCTATCCGACGAAGTCGATTGCTCGCGCGGCGACGTGATCGCCGCGGCCGACGCGCCGCCGCAATCGGCCGATCAGTTCGAGGCGACGATCGTCTGGATGGCGGATGAGGAATTGCTGCCCGGGCGCGGCTATTGGCTCAAGCTCGGCACGCAGACCGTCAGCGCCAACATCCACCAGCCGAAATATCAGATCAACGTCAACACGCTCGAACAGATCGCGGCCAAGACGCTCGATCTCAACGCGATCGGCGTCGCCAATCTGGTTACCGACAAACCCTTGGTGTTCGAGCCCTATGGCGACAGCCGCGAGCTCGGCGGGTTCATCCTGATCGACAAGCTGACCAACGCCACCGTCGCGGCGGGCATGCTGCATTTCGCGTTGCGCCGCGCGCGCGACGTGCATTGGCAGTCGCTCGACGTCACCCGTGAGGCGCATGCCCAGCAAAAAGGCCAGCAGCCCAAGGTGCTGTGGTTCACCGGCCTGTCGGGCTCGGGCAAGTCGACCATCGCCAATCTGGTCGAGAAGAAGCTCTACGCGCTCGGGCGGCACTCCTATCTGCTCGACGGCGACAATGTCCGCCACGGGCTCAACAAGGATCTCGGCTTCACCGATGCCGACCGCATCGAGAACATCCGCCGCGTCGGGGAAGTCGCCAAGCTGATGACCGACGCCGGGCTGATCGTACTGACCGCCTTCATCTCGCCGTTCCGCGCCGAGCGCGACATGGTGCGCTCGATGCTGCCCGAGGGGGATTTCGTCGAAGTGTTCGTCGACACGCCGCTCGACGTGGCGGAGGCGCGCGACGTCAAGGGCCTCTACAAGAAGGCGCGGAGCGGCGAGATCGCCAATTTCACCGGCATCACCAGTCCGTACGAGCGGCCCGAGCGCCCCGAAGTCCATGTCGACACCACGCGCGAGACGCCCGAAGCGGCGGCCGAGCGGATCGTCGAGCATATCATGGGCGTGTGGAGTCCTGACCTGTGAGCACGAGCTGGACCGTCGCCGACGCCGATTTTGCCGCGGAGATCGCCGCCGCCGCAGGCAAATTGCTGCAGGAAGTGCGCGCTTCGGGGGATTGGGATCCGAAGGAGCTGGGCAAGGCCGGGGACGCGGCGTCGAACGACCTGCTCTGCCATGCGATCACCAGCGAGCGCCCCGACGACGGCCTGTTGTCAGAGGAACGCAAGTGCGACGGCAGCCGGCTGGCCAAGTCGCGCACCTGGATCATCGACCCGGTCGACGGCACGCGCGAATATGGCGAGGCGCGCGACGACTGGGCGGTGCATGTCGCCTTGTGCATCGACGGGCGGCCCGAGTTGGGCGTGGTCGCATTGCCCGATGCCGGGCTGGTGCTGCGCTCGGACGCGCCCCCCGCCCTGCCGCCGCTCAACCACCCGCCGCGCATGGTCGTCAGCCGTACGCGCCCCGCCGCCGAAGCGATCGCGGTCGCCGCAGCGATCGGCGCCGACCTGGTGCCGATGGGCTCGGCCGGGGCCAAGGCGATGGCCGTAGTGCGCGGGCTCGCCGACATCTATCTGCATTCGGGCGGGCAGCACGAATGGGACAATGCCGCCCCGGTCGCGGTGGCGTTGGCGGCCGGGCTGCACGCGACGCGGCTCGACGGCACGCCGTTCGTCTACAATTGCGCCGAGACCTGGGTGCCGGATTTGCTGATCTGCCGACCGGAGTTGGTGAGCGCGGTGCGCCAAGCCCTGAAGGCGACGGTCGCCTAGAGCGATCTCGAAGCGGGTGGAATCCTCGCCGCTTCGCGGCTGCGACCCTCCACCATGCTCGCGCGAATGGTCCCCCTCCCCACGCTTCGTGTAGGGAGGATTTGAAGGTCAGCCGAACGCCAGCCCCTCGCACGTCCCCGCTTCGCGCCAGTCCTTCAGCAATTTGAAGAACGCCACCGACCCCTTGCCATAAGGGCTGTAGCTCGCCGCCAGCGGGTTCGGCTTGCCGCCCTCGCCATTGTAATAGCCCGGCGTGCATTCTTCCTGGAACTTGCGGCGATCGAGTACCGCGTCGAGCACTTGCCGCGTCCACTCCTCCTCCGCCGCGACGGTCGGTTCGACCCGCGTCTTCCCGCGATCGAGCGCCGCCCGGATGATGTACGCCGCCTGGGTCGATTGCTCGGCCAGCGCGTGCGGATAATTAGCGGTGAAGCCCGACTGGATCACCGAGAAGATGAAGCAATTGGGGAAATCGTGGCTCATCATGCCGTGGAGCGTGCGGGCGCCGGCCTTGCCCCATTTCTCCTCGAGCGTGGTGCCGCCGCGGCCATGGATCTGATAGCCCGCGCGCCGCGCATAGCTCGTCCCGACCTCGAACCCGGTGGCGAAGATCAGGCAGTCGAGCGGATATTCCTTGCCCGCCACCACGACACCCGTGTCGGTGATCCGCTCGACGCCCTTGCCGTCGGTGTCGACGAGATGGACGTTGGGTCGGTTGAAGGTCGCCAGATAATCGTCGTGGAAGCACGGTCGCTTGCAGAACTGGTTGTAATAGGGCTTGAGCGCCTCGGCGGTCGCCTTGTCCTCGATCACGCTGTCGACGCGATGGCGGATCGATTCCATCTTCTGGAAATCGGCGAGCTGGACCAGTTCGCCCGGATCGACTTTCTTGTCCTTGGCTTCCTTGTTGGCACGTAACCGGGCGATCACCCCCAGGTTGCGGATGATGTCGGTCCAGCCGTCGGCGACGAGCTCCTCCTCCGCCCAGCCGCCCGAGACCAGGGCGTTGAAATTCTCCATCCGGTACTGGTGCCAGCCGGGCTGGAGCGTGGCCGCCCAATCGGGATCGGTCGGCCGGTCGCCGCGCACGTCGATCGACGAGGGCGTGCGCTGGAACACGTAAAGCTCCTTCGCGCCGGCGCCGAGATGCGGCACCGCCTGCACCGCGGTCGCGCCGGTGCCGATGATGCCGACGACCTTGTCACGCAGGCCGGTCAGCCCGCCATTGGTATCGCCGCCGGTGTACGTATAATCCCAGCGGCTGGTGTGGAAAGTGTGGCCCTGGAAATCCTCGACGCCGGGAATGCCCGGCAGTTTGGGTTTATGGAGCGGGCCGTTGGCCATGATCACGAAGCGCGCGCGGATCGCGTCGCCCCGGTTGGTCGCGATGGTCCAGCGGCCGCTCGCCTCGTCCCAGGCGAGGTCGGTGACCTCGGTCTGGAACAGCACGTCGCGATAGAGGTCGTAATGCGCTGCCAGCCGCTTGGTATAGTCGCGGATCTCTGGCCCTTGCGAATATTTGCGCTCGGGCATGAAGCCCGTTTCCTCGAGCAGCGGCAGATAGACATAGCTCTCGATATCGCACGCCGCGCCGGGATAGCGATTCCAATACCAAGTGCCGCCGAACTCGCCGCCTTTCTCGATGATCCGGATATCGTCGATCCCGGCATCGCGCAGCCGCGCCCCCGCCAGCAGGCCGCCGAAGCCACCGCCGATGACCACCACCTCCTTCTCGTCCGCCAGTGGCGCGCGCTCGATCGGCGCATCGATATACGGGTCTTCGAGATAATGGGCGAACTTGCCCGCCATCTCGACATATTGCTCGTTGGCGTCGGCACGCAGGCGCTTGTCGCGCTCCGCTAAGTATTTGGCCTTGAGCGCTGCGGGGTCGAACGCGATGTCGGCCTGTGCCGGGCTTTCCTGCGCCTCGGTCGCGGTGGCGGTACTCGTCATGCGGCAATCTCCCGAGCGACGCGTCGACCGACTCGCCATCCATAGTCGATTTTGGAAATAATCCCGCACTTGTCAATTTTTCCAATCGATGGTTCGGTCCGCAGTTCAAATAATTTCCTTTGATACAATTACTTGATGAGCGCTCCTCAAAAAATAAGGCGAAGCGGTTCGCGCAATATCGGAAACCCGGACCGGTGGCGCGGCGACGATTGTCTCGGCGGCATCGACGGTTATAGTGGCCCCGGTGACGACCGCCCCTCCTCGCCAGACAGCCCGCTTTGCGCGTCGGCGTGGCGAGATTCTCGACGTCGCGTCCAATCTGATCAATCTGCATGGCACGCGCGGCATGACGCTGACTGCCGTGGCCCAGGCGCTCGGACTCGATACGTCGAGCGTCACCTATTATTTCAAACGCAAGGACCTGCTGGCCGCCGCCTGCCTCGAACGCACGCTGGTCTGGCTTCGCGACAGCGCTGTCGCGGCGGCGCCGCTACCCGATGCCCGCGCCCGCGTTCGCGCTTTCCTGCACGACCAGTTCGAGCGGCATCGTCAGCAGCGCGACCCGCGCGTCCCACGATTGGCATTGCTGTCCGACATGCGCGCGCTCGATGCGGAGATACGCGGACCACTCGACGACCTCTACGCGGAAATGGCGCAGCTGGTCCGCGGCTTCTTCACGGCCGGCGAAACGCCCGAGCGCTCGCCGCGCGCGGCGATCGCCGCCGCGGTCCTGATCCATAACGTCCATTGGATGCCGGCCTGGCTGCCGCATTATCTCGAGCGCGACCTCGATCGCGCCGAAGCGCGGTTGTTCGACATCCTCGATCGCGGGCTCGGCGCCCGTGGCGACTGGCCGATCGACGTGGCGCCGCTCGACCCGCCGGGCGGTGGCGAGGCGCAGACGCGCTTTCTCCATGCCGCCACCAACCTGATCAACCGCGAAGGCTATATCGGCGCGAGCGTCGAGAAGATCGCCGCCGAACTCGGGGTGTCGACGGGCAGCTTCTATCATCACCTGGAAAACAAGGACGACCTGGTCGTCGCCTGTTTCGATCGCAGCCATGCCTTGCTCGACGCGGCCCAGCGGCGCGCCGATGCACTACACCCGGACGGCGGCGAACGGCTCGCGATCATGGTATCGAGCCTGGTCGCGCTGCAATTCGCGGGCGAGAGTCCCTTGCTGCGGATGAGCGCCTATCAAGCGCTGCCGGTCGACTTGCGCGAGCGCATGTTGCAGCGAACCGACCAGGTCACCCGCCATATCGCCGGAACGATCGCCGACGGCATCGCCGACCGGTCGATCCGCGCGGTCGATCCGGAGATCGCCGGCCATGCGCTGATCGCCGCGCTCGACGCCGCGGCGTCGCTGCGTCGCTGGGCCGAACCGCTCGAGCTGACGGACGCCGTCGGCCAATTCGCCGATGTCCTGCGTTCGGGAATTTTCCGGCCATAGGGCGGCCCCTTCCCTCACGTTCGGAGTGACGAATGCCCATCTACGAACTCGACGGCAAAGTCCCGGTCATCGGCAGCAGCGTGTGGATCGCGCCCGACGCGCATGTCATCGGAGAAGTCGTGCTCGGCGACGATGTCGGCATATGGGTCGGCACGGTGATCCGCGGCGATACCTCGCTGATCACGGTCGGCACCGGGACCAATGTCCAGGACGGGACGATGCTGCATTCCGACTACGGCGTGCCGCTGACGATCGGCGAGGACTGCACGATCGGGCATCATGCCATCCTGCACGGCTGTACCGTGGGTGATCGCGTGCTGGTCGGGATGGGCGCGACCGTGCTCAACCAGGCGGTGATCGGCGACGAATGCGTGATCGGCGCCAACGCCTTGGTCACCGAGGGAAAAAGCTTCGAGGCCGGCAGCCTGATCGTCGGCGCACCGGCGCGGGCGATGAAGACTCTCGATCCGGACAAGCGCGCATTCCTCAAGGCGTCGGCCGAGCATTACATCGCCAACGCGCACCGTTTCGCGAAGGGGTTGAAGCGGGTCGGCTAACTCAAATCCTCCCTATGCGGAGCATGGGGGGGACCTGCCGCAAAGCGGACCGTGGAGGGGCCGCAGCGGCGTAGCCGCGAGGACGCGGCACTTCCCCTCCACCATCGCTGCGCGATGGTCCCCCTCCCCACGCGCTTCGCGCGCAGGGAGGATTTAGCAAGCGCGAGATCCCCTCAGTTCTTCCCAACCCAGGCAGTCACCCCTGCCCGCAACCGGTCGGCGACCGCCTTGCGTACCGCGATCACCGCCAATGCGCGCTTCATGCCGCCGCGCGATCCTTCGGGCAGGTTCTTTTCGGCATAGGCCGCGATCTTGCCCGGCATCGCCGGATCGTTCGATCCCGCGCCCAGGCTGACGATGAAGCCCGCGCGCGTGCTGGCTTCGAGGAATCCGTTGACCATATCGGCATTGGCGACCGCATAGTCGAACGCCAGATCCGGATGCGCGCTCGCCACCGCGCGCAGGATGACCGGCTTCTGCTGCGCGGTCAGCACATCGGTCTTGAGCAGGTCGAGCGCGCGCTGCGCCAGCGCCGGGTCGCGTGCTTGGCCGAGCAGCCGGACATAGCCGTTCTTGACCACCGGGTTGGTCTCCGCCTTGGTCAGCGCGAGCAAGGCGTCCCAATCGGCCGGCGACGCGTTGCGCGCGAAGGTGCCGAGGATCGGCGCACGGATCGCCGGCGGGATCGCGCCGGTGTCGGTGCGGAGCTTCGCGAAATAAGCCCGGGCGCGGCTCAGCACGTCGGGATCGCCGGCGCTCCCGAGCCGCCCGACGAGATCCTCGCGCAGGTTGGTGACCAGCGGCGATTCGCCGGGCTTGGCGTCATAGCCGATCGCGGCCAGCACCGGCCCCAACCGCTTGATCGTCAGCGCGCTGACCTGATCGTGCAGCGGGCTGCCTTCGTAGAGGCCGGCGATCGAGCCGAGTTCGCCCGACACCACCGACCATTCGAGCGGGCTGGCATCACTGGGCACCGCCGCATAGGTCGCCGCCCAGGTCGAGAAATCCTGGTCCCCCGACCGCGCCAGCGCGTAATCGTCGCCGAGCATGCCGACGCGATCGGCCAGCGCCAGCTTGGCGTAATCGTCAACCAGCGCGGCATGCGCATCGGCGGAATAGCGCGCGCGCATGTAACTGCCCTTGCCGACATTGAGCACCACCGGGCCACAGCCGGGCACCGTGACATTGGTCGCGGCACCGGTCGCCACGACACTGGCCGGCGCGCCGCCGACCGTGCCGACCCTGAGCGGCACGCGCCAGGTCGTCGCCACCTTCGACGCCTCGTCCAGTCCGAACCGTCCTTGCGCCAGCGTCGCGACGGTCTGGCCGTTGACGCATGTGCTCGACGTCACCGTCACCATCGGCACGCCGCCCTGCAGCGTGAAGTCGTGGGCGCTGTCCTTGATCTTGACGCCCGACGCCGCTTCCAGCTCGTCCCACAGCATGTCGGTCGAGGTGTTGCCGTATTTGTACTTGGCCATGTAGCGGCGGATGCCGTCGCGGAACTTGTCGGGGCCGAGCGTCGACTCGATCATCGTGATGACCGCCTGGCCCTTTTGATAGGTGATGCTGTCGAACGCCTCGCCGATCTGGTCGACGGTCTGGACATGGCGGATGATCGGGTGGGTCGCGCTGGTCGCGTCGGTCGCGATCGCGCCCTCGCGATCGAACGCCACCGCCGATTCACGCGCGAACCAGTCGGGATTGAGGTCGGCGGAGGTCTTGTTCTCCATCCACGAAGCGAAGCCCTCGTTCAGCCAGAGGTCGTCCCACCAGTTCATCGTGACGAGGTCGCCGAACCATTGATGCGCCATTTCGTGTGCGACGACGACGAAGATGCGCTGCTTGTCGCTTTCGGTCGCGCGCTTGGCGTCGAACAGTAGCTCGGGCTCGAAATAGAAGATCGCGCCCCAATTCTCCATCGCGCCGAAGAATTGCGACGAGCCGGGCCCGGCGATCATATCGAGCTTGGGCAGCGGATAAGGCTGGCCGAAATAGTCGTTATAATAGGTCAGCAGGCGCTTGGCCGAGGCGAGCGCGTAATCTCCCTGGTCCTTTACGCCCTTGCGCGTGATGACGCCGATCTCGGTCTTGCCGGCCATCACCGTCTTGCGCTCCATGTCCCCCATGCCGAGGAACAGGAGGTAGCTCGACATGGTCGGGGTCTGCTGGAAGCTGTAGAGTTGGGTCCCGTCGGCGCGACTGGCCACGGTTGCCGGCATGTTGGAAAAGGCGAGCTGCCCCTTGGGCGCCACCGCCGACAGCTTGAACTTGGCCTTGAAGCTCGGCTCGTCCCACATCGGCGCGAAGCGGCGCGCGTCGGGCGCTTCGAACTGGGTGGCGAGCATCCGCGCCTTCGACCCGTCGGAATTGGTATAGTCGATCGCGAAGAAACCGGCGGCCGATTCGTTGATCTTGCCGGTCCAGGCGAAGGTCACGACATGGCCGCCCACCTTGGCCGCCGTCGGCAGGGTAAGGGTCAATTGCTGCGCGTCGTTGTCGAGCTTGAACGGCACCCCTTTGCCGTCGATCGTCGCGCGGCTGATCGTCATGTCCGCGGCGTTGAGGACGATCGTGCTGGTCCCCTTCTTGACCATGACGTTGACCGTCTCGGTCCCGGTGAAGGTCAGTTTCTGCGCATCGGGATTGACCGTGATGTCGTACGAGACCGGCACCACGTCGGTCGGCAATTGCCCGGCCGCGAGCGCCGGGGTGGACACGGCGGCGAGCAGCAAGGCGGCGGCGGTGGTGGCGAACTTCATGCGATTCCTCTGACCCAAGTGCTATGGTGTATTGCCGCGCCATAACGGCTTTACGATGAATGGCAAATGAGGGCGCAAGATCCTCCCCGTTCACGGGGAGGGGGACCGCGCGGCGCAAGCCGCGTGGTGGAGGGGGATTTCCTCATCTACGTCATTTGCGGCGCGCCCCCTCCACCAAGCCGCTACGCGTCTTGGTCCCCCTCCCCATGAATGAGGAGGAATTGAATCGCAGCCCACGCATTCCGTACCGTCAATTCGAAAAGACTTTTCTACGGTTTCGGTTGCGCTATGAAATCGGCATGAGCCTGCCGAAAATCTTCGATCGCCTGCGCCTGCCCGTGATCGGGTCGCCGCTGTTCATCATCTCCGGGCCCGATCTCGTCCTCGCGCAATGCAAGGCCGGGATCGTCGGGTCGTTCCCGGCGCTCAACGCGCGGCCGCAGAGCCTGCTCGACGAATGGCTGCATCGGATCACCGAGGAGCTCGCGGCCTGGAACCGCGACAATCCCGATCGCCCGGCGGCGCCCTTCGCGGTCAACCAGATCGTCCACAAATCGAACGACCGGCTCGAAGGCGACCTGGCGATCTGCGAAAAGTGGCAAGTGCCGATCACCATCACGTCGCTGGGTGCGCGCGAGGAACTCAATCAGGCGGTGCACAATTGGGGTGGGATCACGCTCCACGACATCATCGACGACCGTTTCGCGCGCAAGGCGATCGAGAAGGGCGCCGACGGCCTGATCGCGGTCGCTGCCGGCGCCGGCGGGCACGCCGGGCGGCTGTCGCCTTTCGCCAACGTCCAGGAAATCCGCCAGTGGTTCACCGGGCCGATCGCCTTGTCGGGCGCGATCGCGACCGGCGGCGCGGTGCTCGCGGCCCAGGCGATGGGCGCCGACCTGGCCTATATCGGCTCGCCGTTCATCGCGACCGAGGAAGCCAATGCGGTCCCGGCCTACAAGCAGGGCATCGTCGAGGGCAAGGCGGCCGACATCGTCTATTCGAATCTGTTCACCGGCGTGCATGGCAATTACCTGCGCGGCTCGATCGTCGCGGCCGGAATGGACCCTGACAATCTGCCCGAAGGCGATCTCAGCACGATGAATTTCGGCGGCAATCGCGAAGCCAAGGCGTGGAAGGACATCTGGGGGTCGGGCCAGGGCATCGGCGTGGTCGACAAGGTCGAATCCGTCGCCGCGCGGGTCGACCGGTTGGAGGCCGAATATAGAGCGGCGAAGGCGCGGATCGCCGCGCTGTGACGCTGACGCGCCGCGAGGCGGTGCTGGCCGGGGCGGCCGCCCTCGCCCTACCCGCGCTAGCGCCGCGCGATCCCAAGGCGCGCTTCGTCGCGGGCATTCGCAAGCTCGAGCGCGGCATCGGCGGCGACGCGAGGATCGGGGTGCAATTGATCGACCCGGTCACCGGCCGCAATGCCGCCTGGCGCGCCGCCGAGCGCTTCCCGATGTGCAGCACGTTCAAGCTGTTGCTGGTCGGCCAAGTGCTGCAGCGTATCGATCGCGGGATCGAGCATCCGGCGCGCGACGTCGCGATCCCGGCCACGACCTTCCCTAACTCGCCCGCGACGCGCGACCATGCCGGCGGCAGGCTGCCGGTACGCGAGCTGTGCGCCGCGGCGATGACGCAAAGCGACAATACCGCCGCCAATCTGTTGCTGGAAAGTGTCGGCGGGCCGGCGGCGCTGACCCGGTTCCTGCGTTCGACCGGCGACGCGGTGACGCGGCTCGACCGGTTCGAAACCGCGCTCAACGAGGGTGCGCCAGGCGATCCGCGCGACACCAGCACGCCGGCGGCGATGCTCGACACGATGCGACGGCTGACCGTCGGCCAGGTCCTGGCGCCCGCGTCACGCAAGCAATTGCTCTTCTGGATGGCCAACACCGTCACCGGCGCGGACAAACTGCGCAAGGGATTGCCCGCCGACTGGGCAATCGGCGACCGTACCGGCGCCGGCGGGCACAACAGCAACAACGATATCGGCTTGATCTGGCCGGCCGGACGGCCACCCGCACGCCCGCTGTTCGTGACCGCCTTCGTCACCGGCGGGCCGGGCGGCGACGCACTGGCGCGAAACCCCGTTCACGCCGCGATCGGCAAGCTGATCGTCGAATTGCTGGGACCGGCCTGAGGCCGCTCTAGAAGGCCATCGCCAGCCGTGCCTGCATCCACTGGACCGGACTGTCGGCCGGTTGCGATTCGATCTGCGCGTCGTCGAGCCGCGCGACGCGGCGATGCAAGTCGATGCTCGCGCTGATCAGCGCGCGCGCGTCGGCGGGCATCTGCTCGATCACCGCCTCTTCGGTGACCGGCGCTTCCCCAAGGCGACGCGCCGGGTCGAGCGCGTCGCGCGTCGACAATTCGCCCGAATCGACCGCGCGCTGGGTCAGCAGCCAGGCGATGACGTGCATCAGGCGTGTCGTCACCTTGAGCGATTCACAGGAGAACGTGACGCGACCCAGCGGGTCCAGCGCTTCTCGTTCGAGCCGCGCGCCCTGGTCGAAATAGCCCCGCGCTTCATCGGCCAGCACCATCGCCTCGACATATAGCGAGTCGATCAGCTTGCGGTGAATCCGCGCGTCGGTGACAGCCCCTCTCATGCGCAACACGATTGCCACAAATGCGCTGGCCCGCAAGCGGCGAAACGGCTCGCTACAGTCCCGATTTTGATCAGGATCAGCCTTTCAGGCCGAATCTATATCGTTCGTTCGAACGACCATATGCAACGATAGAAAGCGCGCTACCGACGACGGCGCAGCGCCGGCGAAACCACCCGGCCGTAGGGCAGCCCCGGCCCTAGGCGATGATGTCGGGAATCAATTGGTCCTCGAGCGCCGCGATCTCATCCTTCAACATCAACTTGCGCTTCTTCAGCCGCGCGATCTGGATCTGATCGCTCGACCCGAGCGTCCGCAACGCATCGATCGCCGAGTCGAGGTCGCGATGCTCGGTCCGGATGGCTTCCAGCCGCTTGTGGATCTGCGCTTCGTCCATCCCCTCCAGCCTTTGGCACGCAAAAACCAATTGTCGTCAAAACGATGCGCCGCGTCGAATCGCAAGCGAAATCGATGGCGACAAATCGCCCGACTCGTGTTCTACTCGTTTCCCCACCTTGTTGAAGGAGGTCGCTCCCATGCAGAATTCGCACCTTTCGGCTCTTGAGGCGAAACACCTGGTGCTGGACCGGCAGATCATCGCCGAAAGCCAACGACCTGCGCCCGACACGCGCATCCTCGCGGACCTCAAGAAGCAGAAATTGCGAGTGAAGGAAGCGATCGCGGCGATCTGACGCCGCGATGAAAACCCGGGCGCATGGCGTCCGGGTTCATATTTATCGGCTGGGCAGTCTCGCCGTCAGAACAGCGGCTTGATCGGCTTGTCCTTGACCGGCCCCCTGGCGTTCACCACCGGCCTGCGCGCGGCTTGCGGGTCGATCAGATGGTCGAACGCCACGCCGACGCGCCCCGCGGCCACCCAGGCGATACGGCCGGTCACCCATCCGAGACCCCGAACATCGACTTCGACCATCGTTCCGATATCGATCGGCTTGGGCACTTCGGCCATCAGGCCGCCGGCCGACAGGTTGCGCACGCGGACCTGAATCGTTTCGCTCTGCCCCGCTACGCGAAATTGCGCGACGAGCAGCAGGCTGTCGCGGCTATCGATGCGCTGCGCCGCCGGATCGTCCGAGCCGTGGTCGGCGAGAGGGTCGTGCGAAAACTGGTCCATATACCTGCCAAGAACGGTGTCATCCCGCTTGCGCACGCATAGGACCAAAGATTGTCGAAAGGGTTAAACCCCGTCGCTCGCCAAAAACGCCGCTTATGAAAAATCCGGTCCAAATCGGCCCGGATCAATCCTCGCGCGAGACCTTTTCGTTGCGTTCGTGTCGTTCCTGCGCTTCGACCGTCATGGTCGCGATCGGCCGCGCCTCGAGTCGACCCAACGAGATCGGCTCCCCGCTCACCTCGCAATAGCCATATTCGCCTTCGTCGAGTCGGCGGAGCGCGGCGTCGATCTTGGAGATCAGCTTGCGCTGGCGATCGCGCGTGCGCAACTCGATCGACCAGTCGGTCTCGCTCGACGCGCGGTCGGTCAGATCGGCCTCACGCAACGGTTCGACCTGGAGCTGCGACAAGGTCGCTTCCGCTTCTTTCAGGATCGCGTCCTTCCAGCGCAGCAACTTGTCGCGAAAATATTCCTGCTGGCGGGGATTCATGAACGGCTCGTCGGGGCTCGGTCGATAACCGTCGCCATCGTTGGCCGGTACGTTGAAACTGGAATCATCCACGCGATTCAAAGCCGTTGCCATCCCCACTCTCCGTTCGGCCCTTGGAACACTGTTCCCGTGTGCCTGTCGGACCCCCAATGACGAGCGGGCCTATAGCGGCGTGGAAGCGGCTCCACAAGCGATTGACGACAGACGGAATAACTACCGGGCGACATTCCCGCGCACCTGGCACGGCGACGCTGACCGAGACGTGAACCGCGCCTTCATACGAGCGCCATGCGCCCCGCCGATGACGACACTCGCCATGGAGGGTCGCCGGAACCGCCAAAAATTAACTTCTGGCGTATCACAATGACACGTTAACCAAAGGCGGTCCCGTGCAACGAGAGATAAAGACGAAATCCAGGGATTATTATTGGTTAACGGAATTGCGCTTAATTCTTTGTTTTGCACTATCCGAGTAGTCGCAGAGCAACTGCAATGGATCACCAGCGTCGCCGGGGACTTGGGCGACCGCTAACAGAGAGTAGACGCGATGTCTGTGCGGATGGCGATGGCTAAACTTTGCGCCTGCGCATGTGGGGGCGCGATTCTCGGCGGCGGAGCCGTCAAGGTGGCGGAGGCGCCCAAGGCGCGCCCGGCATATGCCAAGACCTACAAGAAGCGCGTCGTGCGCGCCCGGGTCGCGAGCGTCGCCCGTTCGCGGGTTCGCAAGGTGGTGACCACCACCACGACCTGTCCGCCCGCAGTGGTGACGGTGGCCGGCGGTGCGCCGGTGCCGATGCCTCCCGCCTTCACCGGTTCGAGCGGCGAAGTGCCTGTCGTCGGCGGTAGTGGCGGTTGGGGCGGTGGCGGCGGTTTCTTCGCCGGCGGCTTTTTCGGCGGCAGCGGCGGCGGCTCCGGCGGCATCGCGATCTCGTCGACCTCGTCCAGCTCCGGCGGATCGAGCTCGACCTCGTCCTCGACCGGCGGCTTCTCCTCGGGCAGCACCTCGTCGTCATCGTCCGGCAACGTCTCGTCTTCGTCGAGCGGCAACGTGTCGTCGTCCTCCTCGTCGTCGGGCAATGTCTCGTCCTCGACGTCCTCGTCCACCTCGAGCTCGTCCAACGGCTCGTCCTCCTCGACCTCCTCGTCGTCCAACGGATCGAGTTCGTCCAATTCGTCGGCCAGCTCGAGCTCTTCTTCGTCTTCGTCGTCGAGCTACGGTTCGTCGTCCAAGGGCTGGAGCTCGAACGGCGGCTGGTCGTCGAACGGGGGTTGGAGTTCGACCAGCGGCAGCAGCGGCTCGACCGGGTCGACCGGCGGCACGCCCGCCCCGGTCCCGGCGCCGCCGATGATCCTGCTGTTCGGCGGTGCCGCGGCGGCGATGGTCGCACGCAAGCGCTTCGCCCAAAAACGCGACGAGACGACCGAGGCTTAAGCCGCGCTCAGCGCCTTTTCGATATCGGGAATGGGATGGCCGGTGAGGTCCTTCGGGACTTCGCCGGCCAATCTGTTGGCGACTTCGACATGATAATGTTTGCGCAGCTCGCCCAGCGTGTGGGGCGGCGCGGCGATGATCAGCGATTCGAATTCGTTGGCGAGCGCCCGCTCCTTCAGCATCGCGCCGATATCGGCGGCGAAGCGATCCTCCTCGAGGCGATGGAAATCGACCTCGTCCATCGAACTTCGAGCCGATCCGACCGAGGCGGCGGTGCTCCCGGGCGCGTCGGTCTTCTGGTCGCGATCGGCGGGGTTGATCCGGTCCTCGGCATGATCGACCACCAGATTGGGATGCACGCCGTCGCCCTCGTTGCGCAGGAAGAGCGCCTTGCGCCCATCGGCGACGACGACCAGGGTATTGTGACGAAGCTGCATGACCTTCTCCTCTCATTGATTCGGTTTCAGCAAAGCTGAAACGGTTGCGGTGCCGGGGCGGGCCCCCCACCCACACCCCAAACAAGGGAGGTAAAGGGGGGGGGGGGGGGGGGGGGGGGGCCGC
>NZ_JBQCCN010000021.1:0-34825 GCF_051962185.1 Sphingomonas sp. | reverse complement strand
CCGCGACATAGCCGCCGGGGCCTGAGCCGAGGACGATGAGGTCATAAGTTTCAGCCACTGGGGAGGTGTCCTTCTAGAGCCCCTCCCCCCTTGCGGGGGAGGGGTTGGGGAGAGGGGCCAGCGGCGAGGCGGGCTCGATGCCCGCCTCACCGCTATTCAGCACGTCGAGAATAGATGTGAGCACGGCCTCACGCCGCGCCAAGATATCGTTGTTGTAGTAGCGGACGATGCGAAAGCCTTGAGCTCGAAGATAGGCGTCACGTTCAGCGTCGTAGTCGTTGTCGATATGCTGCGAGCCATCCGCCTCGACAATCAACCGTGCTTCGAAACATACGAAATCGACGATGTATTGGTCCAGGCGCTGCTGCTGGCGGAATTTCCAGCCAGCCAGGCGTTTGGCGCGCAGCAGACGCCATAACGCCGCTTCAGCCTCGGTCGGGTTGCGGCGCATTTCGCGCGCTCTGGCGAGCGCGCGCCCTCTCCCTCCCACCGCCTTGCGGCGGCGGGCCCCTCCCTCCCCCGTAGAGGGGGAGGGTGAAGGGGGTTGCGTCGTCATCGATCCAGCCCAACGAACACGAAACGCCCTTCCGCGACCTTGGCTATCGCCTCGCCGTGGCGGTCGCGTTTCCAGGCTTCGGTGGCGATGGTGAGCGACGTACGCCCCTCGCCCACAACCTCGGCCCACACCGAGAGTTCGTCGCCGATGTCGGCAGGATTGAGGAACTTGAAGCCATCGGCGGCGACCACCGGCGCGCGCTTGCCGGTGCGGCGAGAGGCGAGGCTGCCGCCCGCGAGCGACATCTGGCCGAACAGCCAGCCGACAAAGGCAGTGCCGTAAGGATTGGCGTCGGCGGCCATTACTGTCACGCGAATGTCGGGCATCCGCTCGGGCGGCGCGAGCGACGCGTTCATTCGGCCATCACCGGACGCGGTTTGCGATCCTGGTCGATCGCGACGAAGGTGAAGCGTGCCTCGGTCACGCGGCGATGGTCGTCGCGATGGCGGTCGCGCGCCCAGCATTCGACGTCGATCGTCATCGAAGTGCGGCCGACCCTGGCCAGCTCGGCATAGACCGACACCTCGTCGCCGATATGGACCGGGGAGTGGAATTGCATGCCGTCCATCGCGATGGTGACGGCGCGGCCGTGCGAGTGGCGCGCGGCGACAAGGCCGGCGGCGGAGTCCATCAGGCTCATCAGCCAGCCGCCGAAGATATCGCCATAGGCATTGGCGTCCGCCGGCATGGCCGTGACGCGGATCGCCGGCTCGTGCGCCGGAGGCGTCGTCGGTTCCTCGTTCACGCGTCGCGTCGTCCCGCGCGGTCGGCGCGCCACGACAGCAGGAACGGCTTGAATCCGAAGCCGACGACGAACGCGGTCGAGACCAGGCCGATCGGCCAGATCGTGTCGCCGCCCTGCGGATAGCCCCAGGCCGCCATCGCCGTGATCAGATAGGTCACGATCGCGCTGGCGACCATGTAGCAAGCCTCGGCAAGGGTCCGCGCGGACATCGGCATCGCCTCAGGCGAGCATGCCCAAGGGCGCTTCGATCAGCGCCTTGAACGCCTGCATCAGCTCGGCGCCGTCAGCGCCATCGATCGCGCGATGGTCGAAGCTGCCGGTCGCCGACATCACGGTCGCAACGCCGAGCGCGTCCTCGACGATGTAGGGACGCTTCTCACCCGCGCCGATCGCCATGATCATGCCCTGGGGCGGGTTGATCACCGCCTCGAACTGCTTGATGCCGAACATGCCCATGTTCGAGATCGAGGCGGTGCCGCCCTGATATTCCTCTGGCTTGAGCTTGTTGTCACGGGCGCGAGTGGCGAGATCCTTCATCTCGGTCGAGATGGCGGCGACACCCTTGGTATCGGCATGGGTGATGATCGGCGTGATCAGCCCCGACGGAGTCGAGACCGCTACCGAGATGTCGGCGCGCTGGAAGCTGATCAGCTGGTCGGGCGTGAACATCACGTTGCATTTCGGCACCTGGATCAGCGAGGCGGCAAGCGCCTTGATCAGGAGGTCGTTGACCGACAGCTTCACGCCGCGCGGCTCGAGGCTCTTGTTGAGGTCGGCGCGCAGTTTGAGCAGCGCGTCGAGCCGGACGTCGACGGTCAAATAGATGTGCGGGACCTGCTGCTTCGATTCGGTCAGGCGGCGCGCGATCGTCTTGCGGACGTTCGACAGCTTGGTCGCCTCGTGCGGGATGTCGGGGATCGCGGCAGGCTTGGCCGGCGCGGGCGCAACGCCAGCCTCGGCCGACGCGGCAGCAGTAGTCGGTGCCACGGCGCCGGGCTTGGCGCGCTCGACATCGGCGCGGACGATGCGGCCGTTCGGGCCCGAGCCGCTCACCGAGGCGAGGTCCACGCCCTTCTCGGCAGCGACGCGGCGCGCCAGCGGGCTCGCCTTGACTCGGTCGCCCGACGCCGCGGGCGCCGGTGCCGGCGCGGCAGGAGCCGGAGCCAGGGTGGGCGAAGACGCCGGAGCTGGTGCCGCTTCCGCCTTGGGCGCCTCAGCCTTCGGCGCCTCGGCCTTGGAGGCGGCCTTGGCGGCGGAGGCGTCCTCGCCTTCGGCCGCGAGGATCGCGATGACCTGGCCGACCTTCACATTGTCGGTGCCTTCGGGAACGACGATCTCGGCGATCACGCCTTCGTCGACCGCCTCGAATTCCATCGTCGCCTTGTCGGTTTCGATTTCCGCCATCAGGTCGCCCGACTTGACGGCGTCGCCGGCCTTGACCAGCCATTTCGCCAGCGTGCCCTCCTCCATCGTCGGTGACAAAGCGGGCATCTTGATCTCGATCGGCATTCTGCGTCCTCTCGGGGCAGCCTGGGGAGGCGGAGTGTGAACCGGCTCCTTTGCGCCCGTCTTGCTTCGGGTCAAGAGCGTGAGCTTGCACGACGGTACGTTCCGCGCCACCTATCTGCCGAAACGGGAGGGGCCGGACCACATGCGCATCTATCTGGTGGTGGTGGACGACAGTCCCGAGGCGGAGGTCGCATTGCGCTTCGCGGCGCGGCGCGCGGTCAAGACCGGGGGCGGCGTCGAGATCCTCTCCATCCTGCCGCCGCAGGAATTCATCGCGTTCGGCGGCGTGCAGGCGACGATCGAGGCCGAGGCGCGCCAGCATGCCGAAGCGATCATCGCCGGCGCCGCCGGCACGCTGTTCGAGGAATCGGGCCTGAAACCGGCGATCACGCTGCGGCAGGGCGACGCGCCCAAGGTGATCAGCGAAGCGATCGAGAATAATCCCGAGATCGCGGCGCTGGTGCTGGGTGCCGCCGCGAGCGGGTCGCCGGGCCCGCTGGTCAGCCATTTCGCCGGAAGCGATGCCGGCAAGCTGCCCATCCCGATCATGATCATCCCCGGCAGCCTGGATCGCGAGGCGATCGATCGCCTGAGCTGACCGATCGGACTGCAGGCCCGTTATTCGTTGGACGGACGAATAATCACGCCGCGACCGTGCGGCTCGACCTCGACACGATCCAATTGTTCAATCAGATCGGCGAACAAGTCGTCATTATCTATTGGGATGTGGCGATTGAATCCACGACCCAGCAATTCGAGATCGCGCCCGGTCAGAAAACCGAACGCAACTACGCGCTCGACCACCATGACGCGTACCTCCTGTTGGGAAAACGAACGTACTCGGCGCGAATTAGTGCCAATTGTTACAGCAGCGTAGCGCATTATTCGGAAGAACAACGCCGACGAGAGCCATTGCCAGGTGCGCGCGCACATCGCACTCTGCGGCGCCAAAACAGGGGAAGTAACATGCGCAAGATGCTGACGGTCGCCTCTCTCCTGCTGGTGTCCGCAGCGCCGCCCGCCGAACGCCCCTCCCCCGCGCGGCTCAAGGCGACGGTCACCGCGCTGGTCGGATTCGGGACGCGCCATTCGCTGTCCGACCCCAATGACCCCAAACGCGGGATCGGCGCGGCACGGGCCTGGGCGAACGCGCAGTTCGACGCGATCGGCGCGGCCTGCGGCGGGTGCCTGACCAGCGAGACGATCGCCCGCGACTTCACCGGGCCACGCGCGCCGAACGGCGTCAGGATCGTAGACGTGCTGGGCATCCAGAAAGGCAGCGAGCCCGACCGCGTGGTGATCGTAGGTGGCCATATCGATTCGCGGAACAGCGACGAGATGGATGCAAAGGCCGATGCGCCGGGCGCCAATGACGACGCATCGGGCGTCGCGCTGGTGCTGGAAGCCGCGCGCATCCTGTCCAAGCACAAATTCCGCGCGACGATCGTCTATGCCGCCTTCTCCGGCGAGGAACAGGGATTGTATGGCAGCACATTGCTCGCCGACACCGCCAAGGCGCGCGGCTGGCGCGTCACGGCGATGCTCAACAACGACATCGTCGGCAATTCGATCGGCAAGGACGGCGTGGTCGCCGACAAGACCGTCCGCGTCTTTTCCGAAGGCATTCGCGACAGCGAGGATCTGAAGGCCGATCTCGCCAGGCGCCAGAATGGCGGCGAAGACGACGGCCCGAGCCGCGCGCTGGCCAAGGCGATCGATCGCGTCGCCGCCGGCATCCCGGGCGGCCTCGACGCTTTCATCGTGCGCCGTCCCGACCGGTTCGGGCGCGGCGGCGACCATTTGCCGTTTCTAGCCTTGGGCTATCCCGCGGTGCGCTTCACCGTCGCCGCCGAGCGCTGGGACGCGCAACACCAGAATATCCGCACCGAAAATGGCGTCGCTTATGGCGATACGATCGACAAGATGGACTTCGTCTATCTGGCCAAGGTCACGGCGATCAACGTGGAGAGCATCCGCCGGCTCGCCGCCGCCCCCGCCGCGCCCGAGGGCGTGACGGTCGCGGGCGCGCTGTCGCGCGACACCATGGTGCGCTGGCAGCCGGTCGCCGGCGCGACGAAATATCGCGTGCATTGGCGGCGCGCCGATACGCAGAATTGGTCGATGAGCCGCGACGTCGGCGGCGCGACCGAACTATTGCTCAAGAACGTGCCGATCGATGACAATTTCGTCGGCGTATCGGCAGTGGCGGCGGACGGATCGGAAAGCCTGGTGACGTTCGCCGGCCCCGCGCCGCGGCGATAGCAGGCTTCAGCTACGCACGCGGCGAGCGCGCTCCTCGCGCCAAGCGAGCCAGATAGTGTGCGCGGTGATGACGCCGATCAACCCGGCAAGGGCCGCGCCGCGCCAATCCCGGAGAGCGAACTGCCGTATGGCTTCGTAGACGAAGTAGAGACAGAGCGGACCCAGGAGCAGCGCACGCCAGCGGCTGTTCGACAAACCGCGCTGTCCCAGCAAGCCCACCAACCATATGAGCAGGATCGCCAGAACGACGAAGCCGATCACATAGGGAACGTCGCTGGGGATGATCGGCGCCATTCAACGACCATAATCCGGCCGGTTGTCTGCGCAACCCGATCAACCGGCTAACGCGACCGTCCCCGCCCCGATACCGGCCAGATCGCGTCGAGCGTCTGGCCGCGCACGGCGTGGTAATTGTCGTAGAGATTGACCGTCGGGTCGCAATGCGGGGCGCGAAGTGAGATGCGATCACCGAGCGCGAGTGCGCCGGGCTGGGTCATCAGCGCGCCATGCTCGTCGCCCATCAGGAAGAAGCGCGCTTCCTCGCTGGCGCCGGTTTCCACCGTGGGCAGCGGGCCGTCGGTCGCCATCGACTTGATGCCGGCGTCGAGCGTGAACAGGCCCGGCGTGTTGGCGCTGATCACGCAGGTGTCGATCATCAGCGAGGTTTCGAACGGGATCGGCGCGCCTTCCTCTCCGGTCAGGTCGCAGGCGCGATATTCGTCGTCCATGAAGACATAGGAACCGACCTGGAGTTCGGTAAACAGGCCCAGGCCGGCATCGATGCGATGCGTGCCCGTGCCGCCGCCGGTCACGATCTCCGGCGCACCGCCGGCGTCGGTCAGCGCGGCGATGACGGTGCGGAGATAATCGGCGCGCTCGCGCATCGCCGCCTCGCGCTCGGCATAGGAATGGATGTGCTGGTGCGAGCCGCAATAGAATTGCACGCCGCGATAGACCAGCGCGGGAAGCGCGCGGATCGCATCGAGCAACTCGACCGCCGCGTCGGCCGAGGCGACGCCGGTGCGGTGGATGCCGGGATCGACGTCGATGATCACCGACAGCGTGGCGTCGCCGGCTCGCTCGACCGCGCGCGCAATGGCGCGAGCGTTGTCGGGATTGTCGACCACGGTCATCAACCCCGCCGAGCGCAGGTTGAGCGCGGCGAGCCGCTCTACCGCCGGTGCCGGCACGACCGGCGAGGTGATGTGCAGCCCGGTGATCCCGCCGTCGGCCAGCGCCTCCGCCTCGCCCAGTTTGGCACAGCACAGACCGATCGCACCGGCCGCGAGCTGGCGTTTCGCGATGTCGACGCTCTTGTGCGTCTTGGCATGGGGACGGAGCTGGAGGCCGTGCGACGCGGCGAACCCGGCCATGGTGGCGATGTTGCGATCGAGGCGGTCGAGGTCGAGCACGAGCACCGGCGTGTTGAGGTCGCGGCGCGAGCCCTGTCGGCCGATCAGATGGGCATGCAGTTGCTGGTCGTTCACGGGTGTCAGCTCCGGGCGGGAGAGGTCAGGCCGAACAAGCGGGCCAGGTCGTCATTGACGAATTTCTGTCCCGGGTCGACCGTTTCACGCACGCGCAGGAAATCGCCGGTGCGCGGATAGAGGCGTGCGACGTCGTCCGCCGTCAGCGTGTGGCGCTTGGCCCAATGCGGTCGCCCGCCCGAGCTGCGCAGTACCGCTTCCATCTCGGTGAACAGGTCGCGCCACGGCATCTTCGCATATTGGTGGAACGAGATCGAGGCGGCCGGACCGGCGTGGAAGGGGCTCATCCAGATGTCGTCGGCCGCGGTCAGGCGGAATTCGAACGGGAAGGCAACGGGCAGCTTGCGGCGGCGAATATAGGAAATCGCTTCCATCAGCGTCGGCAGGCCGGCCGCGCGCGGCACCTCATATTCCATTTCCTCGAAGCGAATGGTGCGGTCGGACGGGAAGATGCGCCAGGCCGGCCCGATGCGGGCGGTCGTCTTGCCGCTCATCTTCATCATGAAACGCTGGAGCGACGGGATGAGCTTCGGCACGCGCCGGCCGATCTCGCACACGTTGCGGAAGATCGATTCGTCTATGTCGGTGGTGTGCTTCAGGTCGCCGCTGCCCTCGACCGGATGCAGCGTCTTGAAGATCACGTGATCGGCATAGGGGAAGACGAAGAATTCGAAATGGCGCGTGGCGGCGCCGAGTTCTTCCCAACGCTCGGCCATTTCGGCGAGCGGGCGGCGCTCGATCCGCTCCTCGAGATAATAAGCCGGCAACACATTGATCCGGATCCGCGTGGTGACGCCGAACAGGCCTAGCGACAGGCGCTGTGCCTCATAAAGGTCCGGATTCGTGTCGGGGCCACATTCGACCAGGCTGCCGTCGGCCAGCATCAGCTCGAATCCGCAGGCCTGGGTCGAGAGGCTCCCGAGATCGGCGCCGGTGCCATGGGTACCGGTGGCGGTCGCGCCGGCCAGCGACTGGGGGTTGATGTCGCCCTGGTTGATCAGCGACAGGCCTTGCGCCCAAAGCGCCTCGGTTAGGCGGTCGAGCCCCCAGCCGGCGGGAACCCAGGCGGTGCGGCGGTCGGGCGCGATATCGATGCCGCCTTCATAGTCGGCCATGCTGAGCAACGTACCCGGCGTCTCGCACAAGGGCATGAAGGAATGGCCGGCACCGGTCACGCGCACCTTGTCGGCGGTCTGGACCAGGGCGGCGAGATCGGCGCGGGTTTTGGGCCGCTCGATCCGCCGGGGCCGGGCGTCGACACTGCCGGACCAATTGCGCCATTCCATGCCGTCAGCCTCCGTTATGGGTCAGTCGAAATGCTCGAGATATTGCGCGAACATCACGCACACCTCTCGGTTGATCAGGTCGGCGTCGCGATCCGGTTCCTCGACCACCATCTCGCTCGCCGAATAACCGAGCTCGACGATCAGCCGGCAGGCGACCTGCAGCCGTTGCTCGCTGGTATTCGGGTATTGCCGGCGCAGCATGTCGGCGAAGGTGCCGGCGACCATGTCGCGCGACTTGATGCGCAGATCGTTCAACAGGGGTACCGCGCGCAATGCGCGGCCGATCGCGATACCGCCTGGGAACTCGCGGTGGATCGCGACCATCCGTTCCTGGATGGCGATGCTCTTGGCCAGTCGTTCCTCGAACGTCGCGCCGGACAGACCGCCCTCCTCGACCCAGGCGAGCACCTCGTCGTCCTGCGCGCGCATCAGGCGATCACCGAGTTCCTTCAACACCGCGTATTTGTTGGGGAAATAGCGATAGAGCGCGGGAGGCGTGAGCCCGGCGCGCTGGCAGATCAGGTTGGTGGTCAGTTGCTCGAAACCGATCTCGCGCAGCAATTCGCCGGCGACATCGAGGATCAGTTCGAACGTATCCTGCCCGCGCGCCTGGATCGGGCGGTGCTTGGTCGACAGCGGGATGGCGGCGCGTCGCCGCTTTCCGCCTTGGCGTGGAGCCGGGCTTGGGGAAGATGCTGATTTGGTCATAGCGCCAACGAGTGGCTTCTGGTCCGGCTAAAGTACAGCAGCATGACGATGGCGAGCGACGTCGCGAGCAAGGCGACGCCGAGCGTCAGGCATTGCCGCACGTCGGCGTCGCCCACCAACAGCGAGGCGAGGAACGGCCCGGCGCTGCACCCGAGCAGCGCCGCACCCGACCCGAACATGGCGGCGCGACGCGTCGGGTCGGCGTCGATGACCAGCGGCGTGAAGAACGGCGACGCGAACATCCATAGGAAGCCGAACAGCGCGGAGACGGCGAGGAACAGCGCCACGCCGGGCAAGGCCGCCAGCACGAACATCGCGCCGCCCATGCCGAGCAGCGATATGACGAGCACGGGTGCGGTCGGGACGCGTCCGGCGATCAGCGTTGCGGCCAGCCCGCCGGCGACTTGCGCGCCCAAGGAGAGCGCCAGCGCGTGCCCTGCGGTGCCGGCAGGATGCCCGGCCTGGCGCGACAATGGCTCGACATAGATCCATACCGCGAGAATTCCGGCGTTGAACGCGAAGGCGGCCGCGAGCGCGAGCAGCCCGCGCCCGCTCGGCCGCCCGCTCGGTTCGTCGGCACTGGTCGGCAGTACCGACAGCGCGCCCGGCACCAGCAGGCCGCCGAGCGCAGTCGCCGCGCCGATCGCGGCGAGGACGGCGAAGCCGGCGCCTACTCCGGCTGCGCCTTCGACCAGCGCGCCCAGCGCAAAGACGATCACCGCCTGAGCCAGCGTCTGCACCGTCAGGTAGATCGCCGCCCAGCGATCCGGACGTGACGACCGCACGATCATCGCGGTCATCAGCCAGATCAGCGCGCCGCTGGGAATGCCGTTGATGCCGCGCACCAGGACGACCGCCCAGCCGTCCGCGAAGATCGACAGGGCATTGAGCACGGCCATCGCCAACCCGCAGAGCATGGTCAGCAGACGCAATCGTCTCAAACCCCACAGCGGCCCGGCCAGTCCGGCGGCGATACCCATGGTCAGCAGCTCGGCAGTCCCCGCCTGCCCGAGTTGTGCCGGGCTGATCCGGCCCGACGCTTCCAGTCCGCCGAGCAGCAGCGGCCCGACACCCGCGAACAGGATGCCGGCGACCCCGACGAACAGGATCGCGCCGATTTGCGCCGCAGCGGGGCGCGGGCCGATCCAGCCTCGATCGTCAGCGGTCGGCAACACGCTCATTCCACCGACTCAATAATGCGCGCGGAGATAGAGGCCGTAGGTGCGCGGCGGCCCGACGCTGATCACGTCGAAGCCGAGCGTCGGGATCGGGGTCATGTCGGAGATGTTGGTCTCGCCGAAGATGTTCTTGCCCCAGATGCCGACCTCGAGCTTGTCGTGCGCGAACTGCACGCCGAAGCGGCCGTCGACATAGACCCGGCCCTGATCGCTCAACCGCGGCGTGTTGGCGGTGTCGAAGAAGACCTTGCTGCGATAGCTCGAGCTGATGTCGAACACGAGCGCGCCGAACGACACCGGCTGTCTGTAATTGACCCCGGTCTGGATGTTGACGCGCGGCGCCGACGGCAGGGTGTTGCCCGAATAATCGGCGCCCGCGGAAATGAAGTTGCGATAGGTGGCGTTGAGATAGGCCGCGTTCATGAAGATGGTCAGGCCGCGCGCCGGCGTCGCCTCCAGCTCGAGCTCGCCGCCGTAGATCCGCGCGGCTGAGGCGTTGGTGAACAGCTGGCGGGTGATGAACCCGTCGGTCACCACGGTATAAACCTGAAGGTTCTGATAATCGTAATAGAAAGCGGCGAGGTTCGCGCGCAGCGTGTGGTCGAGCAATTCGCTCTTCAGGCCCGCCTCATAGGCATTGACCGTTTCGTCCTTGTACGGGCCGAGGTCGGCGACATTGCCGGTCTGGCCGCTGAAGAAACCGCCGCTCTTGGTCCCGCGGCTGTAGCTCGCATAGACGTTGACGTCGGGCGTGATGCGATAGCGCAAGCCGAACTTGCCCGAGACCGAATCGAACGTCTTCGAGCCGTCGAACGTGAAGATCGTGTAGGGGAGACGAGTCTCTTCGCTGACGTAATGGAAGTCCTTGTGGTCGGCGGAGTAGCGCAGGCCGGCGGTCACCGTCAGTTGCGGGGTCAGGTCGTAATCGAGTTGGCCGAACGCGGCGTAGCTGTCGGTCTTCTGTCGTAGCGGCCAGGCGTAGCGTCCGATTCCCTGGGTCAAGTCGGGGGGCAGGAAATTCAGCACGTCATAGGCCGAATCGTTGCTGAGATCGTCGTGCGCGTAATAGAGACCGAGCACGTAGCGCAGCTTCGGCTTGCCGCTCGATTGCAGGCGCAATTCCTGGCTGAACGTATTCTGCCGCGCGATATAGCTGGCGGTGATGACCGGCAGCGGGTTGGCGTCGGTCTCCTCCTGGTCGTTGCGATCGGCATGCTGATAGCCGGTTACCGCGACGATATCGGCAGCACCGAGATTGATCGTCAGCGTATTGGCGACGGTGAACAGATTGACCCTGTCCTGCCCTTCGAAGCTGTAATCGCCTTCGTACAGATTCTTGCTGGTGTTCGCATAGCCCAGGACGTTGGTGCATTCGGCGGTGGCGTAATAAGCAGGGGCACACAGGCCGTCCGGGCCTGTCGCATCCGCGGTCGCCGGAAACAGGCCACGATTATAGGCCCAGATCGATCCGCCGCGCGACTTGCCGACCGTCACCGCGAGATCATCGGTGATCGCGGTCGAGGGCGTGAAATGCACGCTGCCACGCACCGCCCAGCGATCGGCATTGTTCCCGCGGTGGCCTGTCAGGCGATTGATCGAATAGCCGTCGTCGCGCTGGTAGAGGCCGGCGACGCGGATCGACAACAGGTCCCGGGCGACCGGCAGGCTGACCCCGCCCTGAAGATTGACCGAATCGAAGTTGCCGTATTCACCGAGGAAATCGGCCTCGACATCGTTGCCGGGTTTGCGGCTGGTGATGTTGATCGCGCCGCCGGTCGTGTTGCGACCGTAGAGCGTGCCTTGCGGGCCGCGCAGCACTTCCGCCTGCTGCAGGTCGAAGAACGCAAAACGCTGTGCCAGCGGCGAGCCGACATAGACGCCATCGGAATAGATGCCGACCGCGCTGGCGGTCGCCGGGTTGAAGTCGTTGACACCGACGCCGCGGATGAAGATGCGCGGGTTGGCACCATTGTCGTCCGACTTGATCTGCAGGCCGGGCGTCGCGTTGGACAGGTCGACCAAGTCGAGAATGCGCTTGTTCTCGAGCGTCTTGCCGGTCACCGCGGTGACCGCGACGGGCACGTCCTGGAGATTTTCGGAGCGTTTCTGAGCAGTGACGACGATGTCGTCGACCCGCGGCGCATTGTCGTCGGCCGAAACGGACGCCGCCGCGGGCTGGCTGTCCTGTGCCGATGCCGACCCGGCCCAGACCAGGGCGACCAGCGAAACTCCGATCCCGACTGCACGATGCATAACCACCCCTTTTTCGAGTGAGGATGCATAACGGTAGCATAAACTATCATTACCGCAAGATGGCCGGAGAGTAATGATTGCTGCTCAATTTTTCCGTTCGAGATCATAATGTTGCCCCCTGCGGAATTCGGCTTTCGCCGAGCGGCACGCGAGCGTCCCCGGAGTAGCCCCAATGGGAAACAACCGTCGGATGACGGTTTTGCGACTCGGGAAATCGCGAACGGCGCCCTGCAGTCACGGCATCCCAGGCCGAGACGATCGAATCTTCCTGGCGCCGTTCTGCGCCGGCTTTTCTCGATCTATCGCAAGATCCGGAAACTTATGGCCTTTCGCGCGTTTTTGCGCGCGACCACGCAGGTCGGTCCTTTTGTCGGCCGCGTCGACGTCCTGAACAGAAACGAGCCGACACCCGGCGCGGGCAGCCGACCGCATTACTGAGCGGATGGCGAGCGACACGGAACCACCGATCTGGCTGGCGTTCCGTGCGCTCGCGAAGCAGGCGCCCGTCTTGGCTCGCCCTTCCCGTCATAACGCCGGAGCGGCGCCGCGCGCGGTGCATCGCGCGCTCGAAAGCGAGGTAGGGACATGGACCGGCATCACACACGCGACATCGAGATCGAGCGCGATCCCGTCGATCGGGCATCGAGGGATTCGTTTCCGGCGAGCGACGCACCGGCCTGGGCGAGCAACGGCCACCGCGCGTTCGCGCAATTTTCCACACTGGCGCCCGACGACTGGCTACCCCCCGACGAGGATCCGGACGAACAACTCAACGATCGCGCCGCCAACCATTGGCCGCTGGTCGCGATCAAGGGATTGTTGGCGATCGCCATCGGCGTGGCCGGGCTGACCATCCCCGCCCCCGCCCTGAGCGCGCTGGTCCTCGCATTCGCTCTTTACTGTTTCGCCGACGGCGTTTGCTCGGCGGTGCTGGCGAGCCATCATGCCGTGAGCGGCACGCGTTGGGCCTGGCAGGCCGTGACCGCGATCGTCGCGTTGGTGGCCGGCGCGGCGGCGGTCATCTATCCGGCAATGGAGATGGCGGCGTTTCTGCGCCTGCTGACCGCCTGGTCGCTATTGAGCGGATTGACCAGCGTGCTTGCGGCGTTCCGGCTGGAGAACGATCACGGCCGCGGCTGGCTGGTCGGCAGCGGCGTCGCCTTGCTGTTCGTCGCGATCGTCACGGGCGCGGCCTTGCCGCTCGCGCCGGCGATGGCGATGCGCTCGATCGCGACCGGCATTCTGGTCGCCGGACTGCTCTTGGGCGGACTGGCGCTGCAATTGCGCGCGCATCGTCCAGGATCGAGCGCCGCGGACCGAACGAATCGGCACCGTGCGTGACGCCAACCAGCGGCGAAAAGCACATTATACGGCCGAACAGGCGCGCGGCGGCCGGATCGTCTTGCGCCTGACCGTCGAGCGCGCCATCTTCATTATCGGGCTGGTCGTGGCGATCGCCTTTGCGCTGATCGCCGGCGGTCACCCGCGTTAGTTCCGATGACGGCGCCCTTCGCCTGGATGCCGTCGGCCGATCCGGGAGAAAGTGGCGATGACGATTGCCGATCAACAAGACGCCTTGGACCATCCGCTGATCCTGTCGAGCCGCGTGCTCGACACGCCGGTGTACAATCTCAAGCGTCAACGGATCGGCCATCTCGACGATTTGTCGGTAGACAAGGCGACCGGCCAGGTGGTCTTCGCGATCATGTCTTTCGGCGGTTTCCTGGGGATCGGCGAGCGCTTTCACCCAATTCCCTGGCCATTGCTGCATTATGATCCCGGGCTGGGCGGTTTCATCGTCCAGTTGGAAAGCAGCGTGCTGCAGCGCGCACCGCATTACGATCGCAAGGAGTTACGCGCACTGGGCGGCGCCGATCAGCATCACGGCGCCATCGTCCATACATATTATCGGCCCTATGGCGGGAGGCCCGTCGCCTAGCATCGCCGCGAGGTAATCCCATCGCTGGCGGCTCGACGACCGGCCTTCCCGACCACGTGATTACTTTGACCGCTTATGATGCTTTTTGCGGTGATGCATCATTTTCCCACGATGGGCCGGCGCGCGCACTTCCATGCATTCGTCGGTCACCGTGGCCGAACAACGCGGAACATCGGCGGTCTGGATACCGGGTGCCGCGGCATTGAGAGCAGCGGCGATCAGCAGATTAGCGATCATGGAGCATTCCCTACGAACGCCGCGGCCTGATACCGCGGCGGCTGTCAAACGTTCGGCCCCCGAAACGAGTTCCCACCGTCCAACGCATTCGCGCGCGAGATATCATCAAAAAGCTACTGCCCGCCGCCGCATGAGCGGCGACGGGCAGCCATCCCCCCATCGAGCTGGTCAGGTCAGCGGCAGCATCCGCAGCCGCACGGGCGCGGCTTGGGACGCCATTTGCGCACCGGCGCGCGATAGACCTTCTTGATCACCGGCCGCGGAGTATAGCGCTCCGTGATATATTCGGTGGTCGTGGTGGTCGTCGTCGCCCCGGGGATCACGATCGTCGTCGTGGTGCCGGGCGGCGTGTAATAAGTACCGACATAACCGCCGCGATAGGGCATGTTGGGTGCCATCATCGGCGGCGGAAGCGGCGCGGCGCGATAATCGCGGCTTTCCTCATAATAGCCATTGCCGTCGCCATAGCCGGGCGCCGGATAGCCCGCGCCATAAGCGGGCGGCGGGCCCATCGGCTCGGCATAGCCGGGACCGCCGGCATAAGCCTCGCTATCGTCATAGGCATAGCCGTCGTCGTAGCGATCCCAGTCGAGGCCATAAGCGCCGTCATAGACCACGCCGTAACGGTCGACGAGCAAAGCGTCGTTGTAATAGCGGGTCCAATAATAGCCAGCGGGCGGCGCCATCAGGCCATAGAGCTGCCAATCGCCGATCATGAAATTGGCCGACAGCCAGTAATTCGGGATGCGCTTTCCGCGCTTGATGCGGGTATAGCCGTTCCACCCGCCGGGCGCCTGGACGCCGGCCCACCAATAGCCACCCATGCGGTTGCCCCAACGGCTGCGATTCGAGATCCAGCCCTTGCGCCATTGGCCGCCATTGTTCCAATTGCCGGGACGCTGGCCGTTCCAATTGCCGGGATTGCCCGGGCGCTGACCATTCCATCCGCCCGGGTTGCCCGGACGCTGTCCCTGCCACTGGCCCGGATTGGGGCGCGGCATCGGCTGACCCTGGGGCGGCGGCCCACCTCGCCAGCCCGCCGCGGGCGCACCACGGTTGCCGAGTCGCTGCGCGTCGGCGACGCCTCCGCCGAAGGCCATTGCGGCCGCAACAGCAGCAATCACGAGGGTTCGCATGGTTAACACTCCCTGTTTCCCGGCGGGGCCATTAACCATGGCCACGCGGTCAATCTTGGGAAGGCGTAGCAAAAAGCACGGTTTTCCGCCAGTTTTACGCCAGCGGAATGTTTGTCCCGATCTGGATCAGGATTCAGCCGTTAACCCTGTCCGTCAACAATCGGGCGATCGCCGCGATTCCCGCCGCATCCTGTTCGTCGAACCGTGCGGGCGACGGGCTGTCGAGGTCGATCACCGCGACGACGCGGTCCCCGGCGACGATCGGCACCACCAGTTCGGACCGGCTGGCCGCGTCGCAGGTGATATGGCCGGGAAAGGCATAGACGTCGGCGACCAACTGGGTTTCGCGCGTGGCGGCAGCGGCGCCGCAGACGCCCTTGCCGAACGGGATTCTGATGCAGGCCGCCTTGCCCTGGAACGGCCCGAGGACGAGTTCGTCGGTGACATTGCGATAGAAGCCGGCCCAATTGAGATCGGGCAGATATTCCCACAGCAAGGCGGCGACGTTCGCCATGTTGGCGATGGCGTCCGGCTCATTCGCGGTGATCGCGTCGCAAGCGGCGAGCAGGTCGCGATAGAGTTCGGGCTTGGACCCGGCGGCGATGTCGAAGGCGTACATGCACGGTGATGTAGCGACGGTGTCGCGATTATGGGAGGGGTCGCGGCGCCTCGCCGGCGTGCCGCGCCGGATATTTCTCAAGCGCCCGCTGCCAGGACACGCTGTCGGTCAGGCGCGACTGGACGATGCGCAGCTTCTCCCAGCCGGGAAGCTGATGAAGCAGGCGCCGCGTGCTGTCGACCAGCGCCGGCGGAATCGTCGGGGCGAAAGTGATCCGAACCACCGCCGCGCGGTCGAGCGGGACATGGATGACCTCGTCCTCTTCCGTCCCGAACGCGATCGCGCGGAATTCGGCTTCGTCGCGGAAGCCAGCGCGCTTCATGAACGGCAGGCGATCGATGTCGCTCGCGTCGACCGTCACGATGTCCGCGATGCGGACATAGTCGACCGGCCCGATCAGGCAGTCGGCACGACCATCGAACATCGCGCAGAACCGTGCCTTGTCGAAATGGACGCAGACGCCCGCCGAGCCGCCGGCGAAGACTTGCCAATGATGGAATGTCTCGGGCGCCTCGGTCAGGCAGACCGCGCCGACGAAGCCATGGCCGAGATGCTCCTGATAGACCGCCATCGCCTTGCGATCGTTGGCGTCGACCCAGGCCGACGGACTGACCAGCGTGATGCGATCGTTCATCAGCATGTCGATCACTACCGGCAGACTGGTGTATCGGCGCAGATTCGGGCTGGGTTTGGCCAATTCCTTCGCCTTCAGTCGATGCGCACCTTGCCGCGCCCGGCCTTGACCGCGCCGCGGCCTTTTTTCTCGTCCACGCGCCTCGCCTTGGCCGCCCTGGATGGCTTGGTCTTGACGCGCTTGGCCTGGCGGACATGCGCCGCGCGGATCATCTCGGCAAGGCGTTCGCGCGCATCCTGGCGGTTCGCTTCCTGCGTGCGGAAACGGCGCGCCGTGATGAGCAATTCGCCGCTCGCGGTCATCCGGCTGCCGGCGAGTTCCTTGAGGCGCTGATAGGCGTAAGGCGCGAGGCCGAGCGCGAACACGTTCGTGCGCAATTGCACCGCGGTCGCCACCTTGTTGACGTTCTGCCCGCCCGGGCCGGTGGCGGCGAGGAAGCGTTCCTCGACGATCGCGGCGTCGAGCCGGTCGGCCCAGGCGTGGCCCTCACTCATGGCCGAACCCGGCCGCGACGAAGCGTTCGGGGATCGGCGCAATCGCTTCGATCGCCGGCTTGCCGTTGCGCGGGACGATCAATTCGGCGGCGTGGAGCAACATCCCTCCCTTGTCGGCGCGGCCATAGATCGGGTCGCCGACCACCGGCACGCCCAGCCCTTCGAGCGCGTGGACGCGGATCTGGTGCGTGCGGCCCGTCGCCGGCCGGAACTCCACCAAGGTGCGGCCGCCCTCGCTGCGCAGCACCCGCCATGCGGTGCGCGCGGCTTTGCCGTCATGGGCGCCGGTCATCCGCCACCCTTCCTCGCGCGTCGACACCTTGGCAAGCGGCAGGTCGATCACTCCCTCTTCGCCCTCAGGCACGCCTTCGAGCACGGCGAGATAGCGTTTCTCCACCCGGTTCGCCTCGAACGCCTGTTGCAGCCGGGCGTGCGCCTTGGGGTTGCGCGACAGCAGCAGACAGCCCGATGTGTCCTGGTCGAGGCGATGCACCGCCATCGGCCAACGGCGGAAGCCGAAGGTCAGGCTGTCGAGATGATTTTCGAGGCTGACCCCGCCACGACGCGGCGGATCCACCGGCAGGCCCGCAGGCTTGTCGATCACCATCGCCTCACCGTCGAGGAACAACACCCTGTCCGCTAGCATGGCGCACCCCTTGCCACTCAAGCCGCGCGCGTGCCAGTGGTTGTGCGCTTTGTTTCCCCCACGGAGCGTGTTGATGCCCTTGCGCTGGCTGCTTGCCGTCCTGACTCTCTTCCTGCCCGCTACCGCCTTCGCGCTGACCCCGGTCACCTTGTGCAATGGCCAGACGATCGAGCCGCTGCCCGACGGCCGCATGCTGGGACATATCCCCTATCCCGAAGGCAATCCCGCCGACATGGTGGTGATACCGGGCAATTTCGGTGTCGGTCGCCCCTGCGAACTCCATCGCGACGCGGCGGCGGCGATGAGCGCCTTGCTCGCCGCGGCGGACCAGGTGCCCGAAGTCAAGGGCAAGTTGCGCGGCGTGTCGTGCTTCCGCACGATCGAGCGCCAGCGCCAGATCTTTTGCGGCCAGATCGGCCCCGGCAAGCGTTGTAAGGACGCGGCCGAGCGCGCCAAGAGTTCGGGGCCGCCAGGGTATAGCGAACATGCCACCGGCTATGCGCTCGACTTCGGCATCCGGCCGCTGACCCGCGGCTGCGGCGACGTCAGCGATTGCGTCGCCGAGACGGCGCCGGGCAAATGGCTGTTGCAGCACGCGCCCGAATTCGGGTTCGAACTGTCGTTCCCGCCGGGCAATGCGCAGGGCGTGACCTGGGAGCCGTGGCACTGGCGCTGGGTCGGGTTGTCCGCGGATGCGCCCGGCGCGGCGACCGCGCGGGCGCTGTTCACGACCGCGCGCACGCGGTTTCCCGCCTCGCCGGCGGTGCTCGACCTGTCGCCCGAATGGCAGAAGGCGATCCAGCCGCAACCCGCGCCGACGGGGACGCCGGCACCGGGGCAAGCCTGGCCGAAATAGACGCCGCGCGAGACGATTGAGGCTCGCGACCGACGTCGGCCGTTCAGGCGTGGGCGGGCGTCGCGTTGGCGGGATCGAGGATGACGCGCACCGACGGCGATCGTCGCTCCCGGCAATGACGCTGGATCGCGTGCAGGCAATCTTCGAGCGTATCGTAGAGCGCGGCGTGGCGGATGGTGCCGGAGCGAACGATATGTTGCCATGCCCAGGCCACGCGGACGCGTCCGCCGGCCAGCACCGCCTGGGCGGGGAAGACTTCATAGCTCGGACGACGGCGTCTCATGCCGGATCAACCGCGGGCGCGATCTCGCGTTCCGGCGCTAACCGATCGTTAGGGACGAATTGGCCACGCGAGCGATCAGCGGTCGATCGAACGCGCGCTCCACGCCGCCTTGAGCATGCGCCGGCGATCCGACATAGGCCGGTGACGAGCGACGGCAGCAAAAGAGGCGGCGATGCGGGATATCGGGGTCGGGCTGATCGGTTATGGACTGGCGGGTCGCGCGTTCCATGCGCCCTATGTCCGCGCAACGCCCGGCTTGGCGTTGCGCGCGGTCGTCTCGCGCGACGCGGCAAAGGTTCATGCCGACCTGCCCGAAACGAGCGTGGTGCCCGATGTCGCTTCGTTGCTTGCCGCGCCGGGCATCGATCTGGTGGTGGTCGCCAGCCCCGACGCCCTGCATGCCGAGCACGCGCTCGCCGCACTGGCGGCAGGCAAGCATGTGCTGATCGACAAGCCGTTCGCGACCAGCCTGGACGACGCACGGCGGATCGCGGCGGCCGGCGACGCCGCGGGCAGATCGGTGACGGTGTTCCAGAACCGCCGCTGGGACGCCGATTTCCGTACCCTGCAGCGACTGATCGCCGAGGACACGCTGGGCGAGATCGTCCAGTTCGAGAGCCATTTCGATCGCTGGCGGCCCAAGCCCACCGGCCTGTGGAAGGAAGAACGCGCCGGCGGGGCATGGCTCGATCTGGGGCCGCACCTGGTCGACCAGGCGCTGGTGCTGTTCGGGCGGCCGGCCGGAATCACTCTCGACGTGGCGACGCTGCGCGAGGGCGCGCCTGCCCCCGATTATTTCCACGCGACGCTCCGCTATCCGCAACGGCGAGTGATACTGCACGCGACCAAGCTCGCCGCGCAATTCGGATTGCGGTTCGCGGTCCACGGCACCCGCGCGAGCTGGATCAAGCACGGCACCGATCCGCAGGAGACCGCGACCCTGACCGGAAGCGCTCCGGGTGGTGACGATTGGGGGCTCGATCGCGTCGAGGGCTTGCTGACGACCGCCGAAGACGGGGTCACCGCGCCGGTACCCAACGCGCGCGGCGATTATCGCCTGTTCTGGCAGGCGCTCGTGTCCAGCCTGCGGGGCGAAGGAGCGAATCCGGTACCGCCGGGCGAGGCCATCGCCACGATGGAAGTGCTCGACGCGGGATTGCGCAGCGCCGCGCGGCGTGCCGAGATCAGCCTCTGACCGATCGCGCGGCGGTCATGCGGCGCGCGCATGTTCCTCGACATAGAGCGATTTAGGCCGGATCAGCCGGCCGGTCAGCGCCTGTTCGCGCGCATGGGCGATCCAGCCGACCACGCGACCCATCGCGAACACGCCGGTGAAGCTTTCCGTCGGGAAGCCGGCCGCCTCGAGCAGCAAGGCCGTGTAGAATTCGACATTGGTCTCGATCACCCGGCTCTGCTTGCGTTGGCGAAGCGCGACGAGCGCGATCCGCTCGACCTCCTCGGCGAAGGCGAGGCGATCGTCGGCGCGGTCGAGGGTCTTGAGCGCTGCCTTCAGCGCGTCGGCCCGCGGATCGCGAACGCGGTAGATGCGATGGCCGAAGCCCATCAGCCGGTCGCCATGGTTGAGCGCGCGGTCGATCCAGGCGCGCGCATCGCCTTCCGCCGCGATCTCGTCGAGCATCGCGATCACCGGACCGGGGGCGCCGCCGTGGAGCGGCCCCTTGAGCGCGCCCAGCCCCGCGAGCACTGCGGAGGTCAGCCCCGCCTGGGTCGACGCGACAACGCGTGACGCGAAGGTCGACGCATTGAGGCCATGATCGCTGACCGTCACCAGATAGGCATCGAGTGCCGCGCCGCCGCCTTCGCGTCCGAGCATCCGGACCACGTCGGCGGCATGGCCGCATGCGGGATCGGGTGCTACCGGCTCTTCGTTCCGGGCCTGGCGGATCAACGCGGGGATCAGCACGGCGGGGGCCGCGACCAGGCGCAACGCATCGTCGAGCGTCACACCGTCGGGCATCGCCGCCAGCGCCGCGCGCATGCCATCATAGACGGGCAGGGGCGCGAGCAACGGCAACAGCGGGAGAGCGCGGTCGAACGCCTCGGCACGCGCTTGGCCCAATATCGCGGTCAACCGATCGGGGTCGGGCAGATCGTCGAAAAAGCCCTGGAAAAGGAGATGAACGACTTCCTCGAACGTCTTGCGACCCGCCAGCGCCGACAGCGGATGGCCGCGGATGGTCAGCCGCCCCGCTTCGCCATCGACATCTGACAGCACAGTCTCCGCCGCGACGATATCTTCCAGACCGCTGTTCATCGACCGAACTCCCTTGACGTGACACGCGGCACATGGTCGGACTGGAAGATCCAATCAATCTTGATCAAGTGAATCAATCATGCAGCAATGGGTGTCGCGGGAAGAAGCGCTGGCTGCTTTGGGCGTGAGACCGCAGACGCTCTACGCCTATGTCAGCCGTGGACTGATCGAGCGACGCGCGGACGCTGATGATCCGAGACGCAGCGAATATCGCGCCGACGACATCGCGGCGCTGACCAGGCGCCGTGCGCGCGGCCGCCGCACCGCCTCAATCGCGGCGAGCGCGATCGCCTGGGGCGAGCCGATCATCCCGACGCGGATCTCGACGGTAGCGCACGGACAATTGATTTTCCGCGGGCGGCCGGCGGTGGAGCTGGCGGAAACGGCGACGCTGGAGAAAGTCGCGGCGTTATTATGGGAACAATCGGAAGTGGCGTTTCCCACGGTCGACGAGAACCACGCTAATCCGTTCACGGCCCTGTCAGTGTTGATCGATGGCGGGCGACCGATCGTCGGGCGGGCACCGGCGAAACTGGCACGCGAAGCGGCGATCGCGACCGCCTCCATCGCCGGCGCCTTGGGAGCGGCGGGAGACGGGCCGATCCATCAACGGCTAGCGCGCGGCTGGTCGCTCGACTCCGCCGGCAGCGACCTGTTGCGGCGTGCGCTCTTGTTGCTCGCCGATCACGAGCTCAATCCCTCCACCTTCGCGGCGCGAGTCGCGGCGTCGACCGGGGCGCCGATGGCGGCATGCCTGATGGCGGGGCTCGCGACTCTGTCGGGGCCGAAACATGGCGGTGCCGGCGCGGCGCTCGCGGCGCTGGCGGCGGAAGCGCGCGCCAGCGGCGTCGACGCGGCGGTGGCGCGGTGGTTGGCCGCAGGACATGGGCTGCCGGGGTTCGGGCACCCGCTTTACCCGCATGGCGATCCGCGCGCCGCGGCCTTGCTGCCGCTGGTGAGCCTTGATCCCGCTTTGGCCGAATTGCGCGACGCGGTGGTCGAGACGACCGAAGCCTTGCCCAATATCGACTTCGCGCTGCTCGCGGTCGCGAAGTCCAAGGGCCTGCCCGCCGACGTGCCCTTCCGTCTGTTCGCCATCGCACGCACCGTCGGCTGGACAGCCCATGCCATGGAGCAATCGGCTAGCGGCGCCGCGATCCGGCCACGGGCCCGGTATGTCGGACTAGCTGCGGACGGCCACGGCTGACACCGGCGTGCGCTATCGGTCGTCGCGGACGAATGGGGGTCCGGATCGCGTCATCCGGACCCCGCCCCCAAGCCTCTCGTCAGTAGGTGCCGGAGAAGCTGCGGTTGAGGATGCGGCCGTCGCCTTCGTCTTCCTGGTCGCGACCCGCGCTGTCACCGCCGAAGAAAGCGCTCCGTTCTTCGTCGCGCCAATGCGCCTTGGCCTCGTCGGCGGTCTTGCGCACCGTCACCTTGTCGTCGACGCGCTCGATCCAGCGCGAGGGGATCGAATGGTGCCGGCCGCCGGCGTCGGGATCGCTCTTGGTCAGCAGGATGCGATCGCCGCGCACCTTGTCGACGGTACCGATATGCTCGCCGTCCGAGCCGACGACGTCCATATGCTCGGTCACACGAGCGAGGCTCGAGCGTTGCGTCTGGCGCTCATTGCGCCACGAGCCGAACTCGTTCGAGAATTTCTGCTGATTCTCGCGGCGATATTCGTCGTAGTCGCGATCGAGCGCCGCCATCTGGCCAGCGCGCCAGGTATGATAGTCGCTGTCGCTGCGATGGCCGGAGAAGCGATCGCCGCCATAGCGTTGGTCGTAGCGCTGATCGGCCACGCGCCGACGTTCCGCGTCCTCGTCGCCGAACCACGAGCGAACTTCGTCGCCGGCACGAGCGAAGAAGGTGCGATCCTCGTAACTATAGTCGCGCGGATCGCGCTCGAACGAGCGCCGGCCGCGGTACATGTCGGAGCGGCCGTAATCGCGATCGCCATCGTCGCGGCGATCGCCGACCTCGGTGAAGCGGTGGCCGTCGGACGTGTAGCTGCCGCGATAGGGTTCGCTATAGCCTCTATCGACAAAGTCTGCGTTGCGGCCCTGGCTGTAATAGCCGCGATCATAGTCGCCGCGATAGCGGTCGGCGCCGCGGCGCGGCCCGATCATGCCGGCGGCTTCATAGTCGCGCGCACTCGATACATAGCGTTGGTCCGCCCCATGACGACGCGCGTCGTCTTCGGCCTGGCCGTAGTAATCGCCCTGTAGCGAATTGCCGCGGGGGTAACGTTCATATGCCATCGCACGGATCCTCTCATCCAAGTCTGGACGGCGGACGCGATAAAGGGGAGAAACCGCGTCCGCCTGCACCGATAAACGGTGTGCGAAGCCAAGCAGTTCCGGCGTGGTCCAACGACTTGACGCAAGTTAGCGACCCTGTCCGGCGGATCGGCGCGAACTGTTTCGCCGACACGACAAACGGCGTGTTGCAAAGCCCGAAAATGGTCGCTAGAGGCTCGCGCTCCCAAGGGCGGAAGCGCCCTTGCGGCGTGGAGCGGGGCTGTAGCTCAGATGGGAGAGCGCTGCAATCGCACTGCAGAGGTCAGGGGTTCGATTCCCCTCAGCTCCACCAGCCGCTCCGGGGCCGGACCGAACGTCCGGCAAACTCGCGGACGTCGTAGTGGAGCATGCGCTTCCAGCGACGCATTGAAGCGATCGCGACATTACAACGTGTCAATGTCCTCGCGGCCCCGGAACTATTCTGCGCTGCGCGAGTATCACGGTCACCACTCGAAACCGGCGGTGCCCCTTGTTCGAACACCTACGATGCTCGTGGGGTTTCCACTTGCCCGACCTCGAGCGTAAGCATTGGGGCAATTCGGCTTCGGGTTCAGGCTTCGAAGTGACCGAGTGCAAGAGATGCGGGCGGGAGCTGACGCAGCGGCCCGGAAGCCGTTGGCGCGCCATCGCGCTCGAATCGAGATAGCGCCTCATCCCCTAGACGCGATTCGTTGCCGCCCAGAGTTGCGCGAGGCTGGGTGCTTCGTCCTCGAGTTCCTGGCGCCGGTCGTACCAAGGGGCGATGTCGATGGCATCGCCGTCGAGCCCGTCCGCCGCCAGCCGGGCCGTGATCCAGCGGCTGCGCAGCGCTTCCAGCTCGGTCCAGATCAGGCTGATCACGCCATTGGGGCGCAGATCGCGCTGCCTGATGTTGAGGCGCCCGGTCTCTATCGTCACGCTGTCGAGCGATCCGATCTCGTCGGCGATCAGGCGGTCGATCGACGGCCGGTGCGTGGAAAGGAGGCGAAGTTGCTCGCCGATCGGGATCAATGCGGCGATCGCGGAGAGCAATGGCGCGACCGCGGGATCGGCGGTCCAGCAATCGGCGGCAAGCAGGCGACATGTTTCGGGATGGAGGCAAGGTGGTGACTGACGAGCGATGGCGGACACGCTTTCCTCCAGCGCCGTGGATCGGCGGCCGCATAAATATGGGACATATTGTCCAACATTTCCAGAAGGCGTCGCCGACGGGGTCCCATGGACCCGACCATGTCGGCGGGACGATACGGCCAATTCAAGATCTCGAGACGCTCTCCTTCCCGGTGCCAGCCGGGCCATGAGCGGCGCGCCACTGATCGATCATGTGCGGGCCGGGCACATCGGGATAGTTCCCCTTCCCCGCCACACGCCGTCCCGTCACCAGGAACTCGACGGAAACCCCGGTAATCAAGGAGAATTGTTCGATCAGCGCATGCGGCATGGGGGTCCGCGATTCATATTTGCGATAGCGTTCCGCCGGTATCCCGAGCAACGTCGCCATCTGGCCCGAAGTCAGACCCTTGAGCTGCCGTAATGCCTTGACGCGAGCGATGTAGAGCGCATCGAATTCCTGCGGTGTGATCGGTGTCGACATGGGACAAATCGTACCACAACACCGATCGAGCGCAAGCCCTGGTCCGCACTTGCTTTGTTGGACATTTTGTCCAACTTGTCAGCAGATGCATAGCTTCCACGACGAGGTGGCCGCGGCTCCCGCAGACGGAGCGGCGCCCGATAGCGGTTGCGCCCTTTGCGGGCGCGCGATCTGCGAGCATCCCGATCCGATCTATGCCGGGATCGTCCCGGTCGCGCTCGACACCGACGAGGCGCTGCTTGCTCGCGTGTCCGGGGACGCTTTGGCCGCATGAGTCCGCGGCGCCATCGCGCCGACATTTTCAGCTGGAGAAAGAAGATGACCGAAGGCAATGCCGCGCCCGCCCGTGCGCCGGGCAACCATATCGCCAATAGCAATCCGGCCGAACGGCTGGCGATGATCCGGGCGAGCGCGGCGCGGCGGTTAGCCGCCCTGTCGTCCCCCGCCGACCGGCCGACCGCCGAGGAGCGGCTTGCCGCCGCGCTGCACCGGCGCGAGGAGTCGGAAGCGCAGCGCGAGGCGAAAATCGCGCGCTGGCGGCACAAGCACCAAGGCACGCCCGAGACGCACGACAAGATCGATGCTCTGCCCGAGCGGCGGCGGCAATCGCCGCTGCACCGGATGGAGCGCCTGGGCAAGATCAGCGCCGACGAGCGGGCCGCGGCGGAGGACATTGCCGCCGTCGTCGAACGGATCGGCCGTGCCGGGTCGATTCGGTCGGCGTCGCACGAAACGCGGGTCGACTACGTCAATTCGGGACGCGACACATTGATCGAATCGCTCGGGCGGGTGCGCGCCGAAATGGCCTATCGCGCGTGGCGACAGGCCATCCCCGGACCCAAGGCGATGATCCTCGACATGATCACGACCAATCAGTCGTTCGTGCGGCTGGCGCGCAAGCACGGGTTGCAATGGCGAACGGCGCGCAAACGCCTGATCACCGCGCTTCGGCTGTGGCCCGACATGGCCGCGGCGGCGCGGCGCGACGTGACGCGGGACGAGGTCGAAGCGCTGTATGCGCGGCTCGGAACGGGCGAATTGCTGGTGCCCACGCAGACGAGCGGGAGCGCGATCCCGGCGGACATCGGCGCGCCGAAAAATGAGAACAAAAGGTGAAAATATCTTGACTGCCACGAAAATATGTGTATGAAGCAATCATCCGATGTTGCGTCTCACCGAGAGAGCGGCTCGCGGGTTTTCACAGCAAGTCGCCGATCGGAAATCGCGCTGCTGACGAACATGGTTCGTCGGCCACCAGCGCTGCGCCGCCGGATTCGATAGCATGGAGAATGAATGGCGGGGAAGAAGGCGCTACCCGGGCAGCCAGGCAGGGCGAACCCGGTGGCGCCCTCGCCCGCCACGGAGACGTCATCAGCGGCGTCTCCGAGTAAGGGGCGTCGCATCGAGATCGGCGAAGCGATGCGTGGCGACGTGCGACGGTTCGCCGAGATCGGCGTGCCGCACGCGATCATCGCCCGGATCGTCGGTCTCAGCGTTTCCACGCTCCGGCGACGATGCCGGGCCGAGCTCGATGCCGGCGTCGAGGTCGCCAATGCTCGGATCGCACTGACCTTGTTCGAGACCGCGATGAGCGGGAACACCACCGCGATGCTGTGGTGGGAGAAGACCCGGGCCGGCCGCCGCGACAGCGGCGGGAGCGACCCCGCCGGCATCGGCACGCGGGCGATCCAGGGGCTGATCGACCGCGGCATGTCGGCGCGAGAGGCGGCCGAACGCTATCGCGAGGAATTGGGATGAGCCTTGACGCGACGGGCGGCGACAGGGCCCTGGATGCCCGGTCCTCGACCGACCCTGCCACTCCGTGGCCGCCGGACTATGTCGCCGAGTTGATGACCCGGCAATTCCGGCTCCGGCGGCTGAAGACGGACGCCGGGTTACGAGCGGGGCTAGCCGGGCGCTATCGTGACGATCCCGCCGCGTGGATTGCGCATTGGGCGGTAACCTATGATCCGCGCCACGTGGCGACCGACGCGCCGACGGTCATGCCGTTCGTGCTGTTTCCTCGCCAGGTCGAGATGGTGAGCTTTCTGCATGCCTGTGTCGAGGCGCAGCAGAGCGGGTTGATCGAGAAGGCGCGTGACATGGGCGCGACCTGGATTTGCTGCGCTTTCTCGGTCTGGCTATGGCTGTTCTGGCCGGGAGCGGCGGTCGGATGGGGCAGCCGCAAGGAACAATTGGTCGACAAGATCGGCGATCCCGACAGCATTTTCGAGAAGATGCGGATCATCATCCGGCACTTGCCCCGGCTGATGCTGCCCGCCGGCTTCGACCCGCGCGACGACATGCCGAGCATGAAGATCGTCAACCGCGCGACCGGCGCGACGATCACCGGGGAATCGGGCGACAATATCGGCCGCGGCGGGCGCAAGCTGGTCTATTTCAAGGACGAAAGCGCGCATTACGAGCGGCCCGAGAAGATCGAGGCGGCACTGGCCGACACGACCAATGTCCAGATCGACATCAGTTCGGTCAACGGCCCGGGCAACGTGTTCCACCGGCGGCGCGAGAGCGGGATCGAATGGACGCCGGGCGCACCGCTCGCGATCGACCGCGCCAACGTGTTCGTGATGGACTGGCGCGATCATCCGGCGAAGGACGGCGGCTGGTACGCCCGGCGGCGCGCCAAGGCGGAAGCCGACGGGCTGCTCCATGTGTTCGCGCAGGAAGTCGATCGCGACTATTCGGCGGCGGTCGCCGGCATCATCATTCCCGGTGAATGGGTGGCGAGCGCGATCGACGCCCATCGCGTGCTCGGCTTTGACGACGACGGCGCGTGGCGGGCGGGATTGGATCCGGCCGACGAGGGCGGCGACTTGCACGCGCTGGCGATCGCCAAGGGGTCGGTCGTGCACGCTGTCGAGGATTGGGGCCAAGGCGATGTCGGCGCCGCGACGCGGCGCGCGATCGATAGGCTGCGCGGACGGACGGTGACGCTGCAATATGACAGCATCGGCGTCGGCGCGGGGGTGAAAGCGGAAGCCAACCGGCTGCGCGACGGCACCGATGCCGACGGCCATTCCCTGCTTCCGGCCGGGATCACGTTCCAGCCGTGGAACGCCGGCGCCGCACCGTTGCGGCCGCGCGATCCTGTCGTCGCGGGGGACCGCGAGACGCCGCTCAACGGCGATTTCTACGCCAATCTGAAAGCGCAGGCCTGGTGGCAATTGCGCCTGCGGTTCGAGCGGACGCACAAGGCAGTGACCGCGGGCGACGTCTATGATCCGGCCGACCTGATCAGCCTGCCGCGCGAGATGCCGGGCCTCGCCTCGTTGCGGAAGGAATTGAGCCAGCCGACGCGCGCGGTGAATGGCGCGCTGAAGCTGGTGGTCGACAAGAAGCCCGAGGGGACGCGGTCGCCCAACAAGGCGGATGCGCTGGTGATGGCGTTCTGGCCGGCGGAGGAGATGCTGGCCTCCGCCGGATTCCTCGATCTGGTGCGTGCGGCAAATGCCGCCGGGAGCGGAGCGTCGATCGATCGCGACAATGGCGGCCAGGCGATCGCGGGTCAGATCGAAGGTTCGGGATAGGGTCCGTGGTCGGTATCGAACGCGACCGGCCATGCGCCCTTGATCGCGATCATGTCGCCGAGCACCGCGAGCAGCGCCACGGCTGCGTCGTCGCGCGACAGATAGAGGCCCGACGGTGGATAATTATTGATCCAATACGGCAAGAATTCCTCGGTTTCGTCGGTCAAATATTCGGTGACGAACATCCACAGCCCGTCGGGGCGGCGGCAGAGTCGCCCGCGGCGGCTGCCTTCCCGATCGAGAAACGCATCAGTTGCCGTGACGCGCATCGACCGTCACGCCCGGCCATCGCACACGTATAACCGATCACGGTCCAGGGCGATCAGCGCCTCGGCGCCGCGTTCCCTGATGTGACGAAGGGCCGTGCGCCGGCATTGCCCGTCGGCGTTGATCTGGTGCTCGACCCAGCGCCGCCAGGAGGGATCGGCCAAAGCGAGACGTTCCGCCTCCGGCAGCCCGATACGATGCTCCGCGCGCAGGTTCTTGATGTGCAGGATCCAGCGATTGCGATCGGACATGGCCGTCCGGCCCTACGCCGCGGCGACTTCACTTTCCATCCCCAGCTGAAAACCGGTGCCGTCGCGCGCCGCCAAAAGGAGAAACAAATGCCCAAAGGCGGCGTGCAGACCAACATCACCTATAGCTGGGGCAATTCGAGCAACGAGAATGCCTGGGGACCCTTCTCGCCCGGCTTTCCCCTCATGCCGGTCGTGCAGCAGCCGGTGCGCGGCTACGACTTCAAGCCCAATATCAACGCGACGCTGCAGCCGCGCGCCTATGAGCAGACCGGGTTCCCGGCGCTGCGCGCCTTTGCCAATGTCGAGCTGGTGCGACTGGCGATCGAGACGCGCAAGGATCAGGTCGAGCGGCTCGACTGGCAGATCAAGCCGGTCGATGGCGCCCCGAAGATCGCGGACGATCCGCGTATCGCCGAGCTGACCGCCTTCTGGGGCAAGCCCGATGGGGTGACGCCGTTCGCGACCTTCATGCGATCGAGCCTGGAGGATTTGCTGACGCTCGACGCGCCGGCGTTCGAGAAACGGCGCAATCGCGGCGGCAAGCTGATCGCGCTGGAGATCGTGCCGGGCGATACGATCCATCCGATGGTCGACGATACCGGGCGGCGGCCGCGCGGCGTGACCGACATCGCCTATCAGCAAGTGATCAAGGGCGTGGTCTGGGCGAACCTGACCAACCGCGACCTGCTCTACGTGCCGCGCAACGTGCGGCCGCACCATCTCTATGGCTTCGGGCCGGTCGAGCAGATCATCGTCACGGTCAACACCATCCTGCGGCGCCAGGCGGCGCAATTGAGCTATTTCACCGAAGGCAATGTACCGGCGGGGCTGCTCAACGCGCCGGAGGGGTGGGACGCGGCGAAGATCCAGGAATTGCAGCAATGGTTCGACGACCGCATCGCCGGTAACGCCGCCGAGCAGAACAAGCTGATCTGGGGGCCGCACGGATCGCAATTCACCGCGTTCAAGGCGGCGCCGATCAAGGACGAGTTCGACGAATGGCTGGCGCGGATCGTCGCCTTCGCCTTTTCGCTGCCCCCTACCCCGTTCGTGCGGCAAATGAACAAATCGACCGCGACCGAGGATCAGGAGCGCTCGCTGGAGGAAGGGCTCGAGCCGCTGCAATTGTGGATGAAGCGCTGGATCGACGACGTGATCCAGATCGAGTTCGGTTACCCCGACCTGGAATTCTCCTTCGTCAAGGCGACCAGCATCGACCCGCAGGTGCAGTCGGAGATCGACGACCGCGATCTGCGCAACGGCTCCCGGACGATCGACGAGGTCAGGCATGCGCGAGGCGACGATCCGCTCGCCGATGGGCTGGGCGCGAAGCCGATGATCTACACGACACAGGGTGCGGTGCTGATGGAGGATGTGACCACAGGCGCAGCGATTGCCGAGCCCGATACTCCGGCATAGACTGGCTATCGTGTACGACGCCCTGTGGCACCTCCGCGGCTCGGTCGCCCTCGATCAGGTACGGGCGGGCGATGCCATGTTCCGGCTGAGCAACTTGCTCCGACACCAGCGCAAGGCAGTGACGGCGCGTAGCCCCGTCGAACTGGTGTTCGACAATTCCCGCGGCGAGATCGACTTCTGGCGAAACTGGCGCGCGTTCGTGATGTACGAGCGCGGCCGGTTCTGGGTGGACGGCGATCGGGTTCGGTACGACCTGCGCAGCTTGCACATTTTCCTGCTCTGTCTGTTTGCCGCCTGTCTGGGCGGAACGGTCGTCGCGATTCTGGGCGACGCGTTGCATGGATTGATGGCCGCGGCGTTTCTCATGGGCTGCCTGTACGGCCTGAACGTGTTGATCGCGCTGCTGCGCGTGCCGCTGCTGATCGGGCAGACCGTCAGCAATTAGACCGTCGATCCGCCCCGGCCTGCCGACCGGTGCTCCTCCCGACCGTCGACCCTCCCCATCGCCCGCAGTCATGCGGCGCGGTCCCCACATCCATCGAAAGGACAGCCATCGCATGACGCGGTTTCGCCAATTCGGCGCGATTACCAAGATCGAGGACCAGGAAGACGGCAGCATCAAAGTGTGGGGCGTCGCTTCTTCCGAGGCACGCGACCATGAAGGCGAGACGATCACCGCCGCCGCGATGAAGGCTGCGCTTCCCGATTACGGCCGCTTCCCGGCGCTGCGCGAGATGCACGAGCCGAGCGCCGCGGGGCGGGTGATCGAGGCCGAGGTCGACGATCATGGTGTCACCCAGATCTGCGCGCACGTCGTCGACCCGCTGGCGATCACGAAGGTCCGTGCGGGCGTCTATGCCGGCTTCTCGATCGGAGGGAAGGTGCTGAAGCGCGATCCCGCCGATCGCAGCGTGGTGACCGCGTTACGGCTGGTCGAGATCAGCCTGGTCGATAGCCCCTGCAATCCCGACGCCGTCATCAACATGTGGAAGGCCGATATGCGCGATTACACCCCGAGCGGGAACGAAGTGGTGGCGGCGGCGCGAGTCCTGGCCGAGCAGGCCGGATCGCACCGCTACAAGGATTTCCTGTTCAAGGCGCGCGAACGCCTGATCGCCGCGGCGATGGCGAGCCAGGCCGAGGAGGATAACGAGGACGAGGACAAAGATCGCGACCCGGACGCTGGAGCTGACGAGGGCGATGACGGCGATCGACCTCCCGCCGACCCGGACGGTGGCGAGCCGGACGATCAGGCCAAGCAACCGCCGGCCAAGACCGGGGACAAACCGGCGGCCCGCCAGCAGCCCCCTGCCCGCCCCAAGCCCGGCGACCAGCCGGCTGCCAAGCCGAAGGCAAAGCCCGAGCCCGCAGACCCGCAAGCGGGTACCGATGAGGACGATGCCGCCGCTCAGCGAGAGGATGACGCGCCCGTCGACGCGGATGAGGACGCGTCGCCGCCCAAGCCAAAAGGCAAGCCGACGCCGACCGCCAAGGACCGGGAATCGGTGCGGCGATCGGCGATGGGTGATGACGCCGCCGGCGCGCAAGACCAGGATATCGACGCCGCCGAGGACAGTTCGGCCGATGCCGATCGCCTCCAGGCGGCGCACGACCATCTCGTCGCGCTGGGCGCGGTTTGTTGCGCTGATAATTGCGCCGATGCGAGTCCGGCGCCGCCCGCCGATGCCATCCCGCCCGCTGCCCGAACCGCGCCGGCCGATCCAGACGAGGACACGACCAAGGCTCGACGCGCCGGCGGATTGGGCGAGACCGAGATGGCCGACCTGGCCAAGAGATTTGGCGAGACGATCGCTACGCTGAACGCGACGATCGGCGATCTGAGCAAGCGGCTCGCCCAGGTCGAAGCGGAACCGGCCGCTCCGCGCACCGCCGCCGGGCCGTTACGGGCGGTGACCAAGACCGAGGACGCCTCGCCCAATTCCGCCACCGGCGCCGGGCCGATCAGCGGCGATGACCTGAAGAAGGCGATCGACAGCCTGCCCGAGCATGAGCGCGGGCAATTCCTGCTGCGCGTCGCCTTGTCCAACCCGACCCTGGTTCACGCGGCCCGCGCAGTCGCCTGAACGCTCGCCCGCGCCACCGCCATCGCGGCGGCGCGGCGCCTTTCCTTGCGCCTATCCAAAGGACGGATAGCAATGACCAATCTCTCTCCCGACGAGATCAAGAAGTCGCTCGTCACCAGCTTGTCCAACCCCGACGAGAATATCTCGCGCGCCATCATGCTGATGGCCGGCGGACGCCCCGACATGGTCGAAAAGGCGATCTCCACCGGCACCGGCCTGGTCGCCTATGACCTGCAGGCGCCGGCCAAGAATCTGTATCCGGTCAACACGCCGATCATCAAATCGCTGCCGCGCGTCGGCGGCGGGGGCGGCACCGCGACCAACTGGAAATCGGTGACCGCGCTGACCGGATCGGGCTTCGACAACACGCCCTGGGTGCCCGAGGGCCAGCGCGCCGGGCAGATGGCGTACACCACCGCCGACCGCGCCGCGCCCTATCGCACGCTGGGCGAGGAAGACCAGGCGACGTTCGAGGCGATCTCAGCCGGCCGCACGTTCGAGGACATCAAGGCAAGGATGACGCAGCGGCTGCTGCAGAAGACGATGCTGAAGGAAGAAGCCGGAGTGATCTTCGGCAACGCCTCGCTGGCGCTCGGCACGCCGTCGGCACCGACGCTGAGTGCGGGCGGCACCGGATCGACCCTGCCAGGATCGGTGACCTATTCGGTGATCGTCGTCGCGCTGACGATGGAAGGGATGCGCAACAGCTCGCTGTCGGGCGGCGTCGCGACGTCGAAGTCGGTGACCGGCGCCGACGGCAAGAGCTTCACGATCAACGGCGGGTCGTCGATGAAGTCGGCGGCGGCGAGCCAGGCGACGACGTCGGGCCAGGCCTTGTCGTGCAGCGTCCCCGTCATCCAGGGCGCGGCCGGCTATGCCTGGTTCGTCGGGACGGCGGGCAGCGAGAAGCTCGAGGCGATCAGTTCGACCAACAGCGTGGTGTTCTCGAAGCCGCTCGCGGGTACCGGCCAGGCGGCGAGCGCGGTCAGCGCCGATTGCTCGACCAACTCGACCGCGTTCGACGGCCTGCTGACCACCGCGCTGAAGCCGGGGTCGGGCGCCTATGTCAATTATCTCGCCACCGGCACGCCGGGCGCGGGCACGACGCTGACCTCGTCGGGCCAGGGATCGGTGACCGAGATCGACGCGATGATGCAGTCGATGTGGGACAATTACCAATGCTCGGTCGACGTGCTTTACGTGAACAGCCAGGAGCAAAGGAACATCACCAAGAAGGTGCTCGCCTCGGGCACCGCCTCGCTGCTCAACTACTTCCAGGATCCGAAGGCGGGCGAAGTCGCGCTGACCGCCGGCGGCGTGGTCGAATATTATTACAATCCGTACCTCAACAAGAAGATACCGATCCGCCTGCACCCGAACGTGTCGGCGGGGACGATCCTGGGCTGGGCGGGCGATCTGCCGGTCCAATACCAGTCGAGCGAGGTGCCCAATGTCGCGGAGATGAAGGTGCGCCGCGACTATTACCAGATCGACTGGCCGATCACGACGCGCGCCGAGATGTCGGGCGTCTACGTCGAGGAGACGCTGGCGGTCTACGCGCCGTTCGCGATGGGCGTGATCGCCAATATCGCCAACGGCTGATCCCCTCCCCCTGCCCGGGCGCCCACCCCTTGCTCCCGGGAATCCTGGGCCCCGCCGCGACGACCGGCGGGGCCATTTCGTTTCCGATCAGGAGATAGCGCATGGCCGACAATCCTTCCCCGCGCCGCGCGCCCAAAGCGGCCCCCGGCGATACCGTCGCGATGCGTCACGAGGACGGCGCCGGATGCAGCTGGCGCGGCCGATCTTTCGTGGCCGATGCCAACGGCATCGTGACCGTGCCGGTTGCCGCGGCGGCCGAGCTGATCGAGCACGGCTTCGGCTTCGTGGCGGAGTGAGGCGATGGCAGCAGGCGACCTCACCAATTTGCCGGCGGTCAAACGCTGGCTGAACATTTCGAGCGACAATGACGACGCCTTGCTGAGCGATCTGATCGGCCAGGTCTCGGCGTTCGTCGAGAACAGCATCCAGCGCAGCATCCTGACCGCCACGCATGTCGAGACCTATCGCGGTACCGGCGGATCGCGCTTCCTGCTGCGGAACTGGCCGGTCCAGTCGGTGCTTGCGGTCGAATGGGGCGAGACGCGGATCGACAATGCGGTCGACGCCGTCGGCAACGCGTCGGGCGTCGCGACCGACGGACGCAGCTTGATCCTGATCGGGTCGCGGATGCCGTACGACCGGCCGGTACGGGTGACCTATGTCGCCGGCTACGAT